>NZ_CM001403.1:1200000-1536762 GCF_000166195.2 Mucilaginibacter paludis DSM 18603 | reverse complement strand
GCCTTAATACGTAGGCCCGCATATTTATCCTTTAAGGCGGCAAGCAGTATTTTCTGTGCTGCCGGGTTGCCCAGTTCCTGTTGCCTGTCGGCAGAGTCGATGGCCTCAAATCGATCGCCATACAGCGGAGCGTTAAAATACTGAAACGCCAGTTGGTCGAGTGTTTTGCTATCGGTTTTTTTGGCCAGGATAACCCTGTCCGCGTCAATATTAACCAAATCGGGCCGCAAGGCTGTTTTGAAGGTTAGGGTGTCTGATTTGCTCTTCATCCAAACTTTATACCGCTCCTTTTTGCCTCCGGCATAAATATCAATAGCCATGGGCAATACAAAAGCGTCGCCGTCCTGGCTTTGTTTTAAATAAACGGTTTGAGTTTTAGCCGCCTCATCCCATCCATAGCTCACGTTTAGCAAAGGGTGGCCTGGCCGGTAATACCACTGGTTAAAAAACCAGCTCAGATCGAGTCCGCTTGCTTCCTCCAGTGCCAGGCGCAACTGTTGCGCTTCGCCGGTTTTAAAAGCGTTTTGGCTGAGGTAGATGTGCAGCCCCTTAAAAAAAATATCTTCGCCCAAATAATTGCGTAACATGTTGAGTATACGGCCGCCCTTTTGGTAAGTAACTACATCAAAAACATCTTCCTTATCCTCATAATGGAATCTCACCAGTGGCTTGTTTGCTGCATCAAGGTTGCTCAGGTATTGCTGCATGGCCTGGTAGTTGTGGTCGTCGCCGGCATCCTGGCCATGTTTATGCTCGGCCCATAAGGTTTCGCTAAAATCGGCAAATGATTCGTTCACCGTTAAATTGCTCCAGCTTTCGGTGGTTACGTAATCGCCAAACCACTGGTGAAAAAGCTCATGTACAATATCGGTTTCGCTTTCGGGCTTGCCGTCAATCAATTCGCGGGCGGTAGCTTGCACCTGCTCGCCGTGCAGGGTAGCGGTGGTATTTTCCATGGCCCCGCTTACGTAATCGCGTACCACGATCTGGGCGTATTTGTTCCAGGGGTAATCAATACCCAGTTTTTGCGAATAAAACTCCATTACCTCGGGCGTAAAGCCGAAAATCTCCTTGGCATAAGGCGCGTATTTCGGCTCCAGGTAATAACTTACCTCTTTGTCTCGCCATTTATCTTTATATATTTTAAAATCACCAACGGCCATCATAAATAAATAGGGGGCATGAGGTAATTCCATCTTCCAGGTATCGGTACGCGTGCCGTCGGTATTTGCTTTTTGCGATGCCAGCCTGCCGTTAGATAAGGTTACATACTTAGCCGGAACGGTCATGGTGATCTCGTCGGTGGTTTTTTGGTTGGGCTTATCGATAGTAGGGAACCAGGCCGATGAGCTTTCGCTTTCGCCCTGTGTCCAGATCTGGATAGGTTTGGATGGATCGGCCCCGTCGGAATTAATAAAATAAAGGCCCTTGGCATCATTAATGGCAGCACTGCCCTTGGCTTTTAAACCATCGGGCTTAGCGGTGTAAGCAATGTAAACCTGGTAAGTTTCGCTGTTGTTATATTTTTTATCAAGTGTAATGGCCAGTGTAAGGCTATCATATTTAAACTTTAACGGGCTAAGCACGCCGTTTTTTACGATGGATATATTTTTAATATCCATGCCTTTGGCATCAAGCCGTAACGAATCGGTAGGGTAGGCATGGGGCTTTATGGTAACCCATTCCTTACCGTACAGGTAATGCTTTTGGTAGTCAAAATGCACATCGAGTTTGGTGTGTACCAGGTCGTTAATTTTGGGCGGCGTTTCCCTGTATATTTTTAACAAAGGGTCTGGAAGTTGGTTATTTTGCGCTAACAGCTTTGCCGGAACGCACATAGCGCCGGCAAAAAACAGGATACAGAGCCTGGTTTTATTCATTTGTGGTCAGTATAAGAATATAAGCTGGCTAATTTATTAATGTTTGGCAAATAACAAAAAAATGATTGCCATTAAATAAACAGCCATAAATGTTTAAATTTGTTTAAAACACCCGGGTAATGAAAACAGCTGAAATAAGGCAAAAGCTTCACGACTATATTAATACAGCCGAAGAGAAGAAGCTGAAAGCAATTTACACTATTCTGGAAAGTGATATTGAAGCGGACTGTAACTGGTGGGAAGATAGGAACTACTTGCCGAACTGGATAGGAGGGAAGCGGAATTGCTATCAGGCGCAGTGCAAGGAGTGAGTTGGGAAGATGTAAAAAAACGAGCGCTAAAGTCAATAGAAAAAGTCAAAATCAAGGCCTGAGTACCAACTAAGATTTCATCCTGAGGCTGATGATGAATTTTTAGAATCGTTTAATTGGTATGAGGAGCAAAAAAGGGATTAGGTACTCAGTTTATGGGTGAAATTGAAAGGGCGATAAGAAAAATTGAAGCTAATCCATTGCATTATAAAATTGCACGGCATAATTTCATGAAATATTGGTTGATGTATTCCCGTTCTTAATTGTTTATACAGTTGACCAAAAAGAGAAGGTTGTTTATATCGCGGCCATATTCCACACCAGTCGCCACCCCAAACAAAAATTCCCCAGAAAATTTAAGGCATAAAAAAATCCGGAACCAAAATGATCCCGGATTTTTTATGCAAGCTATTAATCAGGCTTAGCAATATTGTTCAAATGCACCTATCAGGTTATCGGCTATCATTTGTGCCGGACGGCCTTCAATTTGATGACGCTCAATAATGTGTACCAGTTTGCCATCCTTAAATAAGGCCATTGACGGCGACGACGGAGGATAAGGCAACATGTAGTTGCGGGCGGCATCAACAGCCTCTTTTTCCATGCCTGCAAACACAGTAACAAACTTATCGGGGTGTTTGTCGCTTTGGCTGGCAATTTTGGCCGCAGGGCGGGCATTGGCAGCAGCGCATCCGCATACGGAGTTAACCATCACAAATACGGTACCTTCTGCTTCAATAGCTTGTTTCACTGCATCAGCATCTTTTAACTCTTCAAAACCAACTTTGGTTAAATCTTCCCGCATAGGGGCTACTAAATATTCCGGATACATAATTTCTTTGTCTTAACTATTACAAAAATACTAAATCATTATTGGTTTAAATTTATCAATTTGAATAATAACATTTTGCTGACGATAAAGGCCGGCGCAGACACGCTTGTAAAAGGTAGCTGGTTTACTTTTACATGCATGGGGGTTTCGTTTGGGGTAAAAAAATTAATGCAGACCGCTGGTTGCATAGTATATAAGCAAGATGTTTTTTTAATCATAAATAATTGTTTAACTGCATGTTAAACAATTATTTATGTTATTGATTTTGTAATTCATTCCATATATTGCAATCCCTTAACCAATATATTGCATTGGATGAATATAAAACACACTGATATTACAACCATTATTGTTTTAAACAAAAATAAGCAGCATACCAAATCTCTTCAAATTAAAACAAAGCATTTAAACCGGCTTTGGCATTATGGTTTCGGTATTTTAGCTGTTGTGGTTTGCCTTATAGGCGGTATTTTATACCTGAAACATCAAAATGAAAACAAGGAAGCAGAGAAAAAGCTGCTGATGGCCCAGCTTATTAAGTTAAAGGGGGCTGTTGCCGCACCAAAGGCAGATAAGGGTGTTTCGGCCCAAACCTATATCCAATCTATCCAGCTTAAATTGCAGCAAATTAACGAATATCTGCGCAAGCGGGGCTTAAAAGGCTTTTCAACCAAAGGGGTTGGCAGCAGCGGGGCCGCTGATGGTGCAAAGCTATCCGATAAGGATGTATACCTTAATTACGACGAGTATTTGGGCCGTTTGGTGTCTGCGGTAGGTTATACACCGATGGGCTACCCGCGTATTAGCTCGTTTACCTCGTTTTTTGGCTACCGGAGCGATCCCTTTAATACGGGCAGTGCCGAGTTTCATCCTGGTATTGATTTTAAGGGCCAAAAGGGCGACGAAGTTAAATGTACTGCAAATGGCAGTGTTGTTTTTGCGGGATGGTACGGCGGTTACGGTAATTGTGTTAGGGTGGCGCATGGTAATAATTTAGAAACCCTGTACGGCCATCTTTCACGTATTATTGTAAAAGTAGGCCAGCAGGTAGCCGTTGGCGAAAAAGTTGGCGAGGTAGGCTCAACAGGGCATTCAACCGGAACGCACCTACATTACGAAGTACGCAAAAATGGCAGGCCAGTTAATCCCGTTAATTTTTTGACGCTGAATAAATGAGATTTATTTTACTGCAATAAGGCTTTATCCTCCTGTTAATTACACCTGTCGGTCCAACAAATTTAACCCCACCTGAACATGTCAATTTTTAAAAAACGAAACAAAATAGCGCTCGATCTGCAAGCCATATCCACGTTAATTAGCGAGGGTTGTGTTTTAGATGGCAATTTAAAAGCCCCGGCCTTTGCACGTGTTGATGGAAAGGTTGTTGGCGATGTGAGTGTGGACGAAGGATTGATTTTAGGCGAAAAAGGTATGATAACAGGCCATGTTACAACTAAGGAAATGATTGTTTATGGAACAGTTAGCGGTAATATTTCCGTTCAATCACTTGAGATCAAAAGTACAGGCCACATCAATGGTGAAATAATAACGCAGAAGTTACTGGTAGAAGCTGGCGCGGTTTATAATGGCAACCTTTCTATGGCGCAAGGCGACCATAAGGCTTAGGGTGGCTTTAAGGCCAAAGGTTACTGTTTTTAAATCTTTTATGACATCACGTCAACCGAAGCCATGTCTCAGGCAATTCTGTTTAAATTATTTATTTACTATTTTTGTGGCATAAATTATAAAACATGTCATCAGTAGAAACAGAATTTGTTAAATACAAAGTAAAAGATATTTCGTTAGCGGAATGGGGCCGTAAGGAAATAGGGCTTGCCGAAGCCGAAATGCCTGGTTTAATGGCTCTTCGCCAGGAGTTTGGCGCATCAAAGCCCTTAAAAGGCGCGCGTATAGCGGGATGCCTGCACATGACTATCCAAACAGCCGTTTTAATTGAAACTCTGATTGAATTAGGTGCCGAAGTTACCTGGTCATCATGTAATATCTTCTCTACTCAAGATCATGCCGCTGCCGCCATAGCTGCCGCTGGTATTTCTGTATATGCCTGGAAAGGGATGAATGCTGCAGAATTTGATTGGTGCATTGAGCAAACTTTATATTTTGGCGAAGACCGTAAACCATTGAACATGATTTTGGATGATGGCGGCGATTTAACCAATATGGTTTTAGATAAGTACCCTGAACTGGTTGCCGAAATTAAAGGTTTATCAGAAGAAACTACTACAGGCGTTCACCGTTTATACGAGCGTGTTAAAAACGGCACTTTACTGATGCCTGCCATTAACGTGAACGACTCGGTAACCAAATCGAAATTTGATAACAAATACGGCTGCCGCGAATCGTTGGTTGATGCCATCCGCCGCGCTACCGATGTAATGATGGCCGGTAAAATAGCCGTTGTTTGCGGTTATGGCGATGTGGGTAAAGGTTCGGCCGATTCGTTACGCAACGCCGGTGTTCGTGTTATCGTGACCGAGATTGATCCGATCTGTGCACTACAGGCCGCCATGGAAGGTTTTGAAGTAAAGAAACTGGATACCGCAGTTAAAGAGGCCGATATCCTGGTAACTGCTACCGGTAATTGCAATATCGTTCGCGAAAGACACTTCCGCGCCTTAAAGGATAAAGCGATTGTTTGTAACATCGGCCACTTTGATAACGAGATCGATATGGCCTGGTTAAATAGCGCTTATGGCGATACTAAAATTGAAATTAAACCGCAGGTTGATAAATATACCATTGAAGGTAAGGATGTAATTGTATTAGCCGAAGGCCGTTTGGTTAACTTAGGCTGCGCAACAGGTCACCCTTCTTTCGTGATGTCAAACTCTTTCACCAACCAAACCCTGGCCCAGTTAGAGCTTTGGACAAACGGAAGTGCCTACGAAAACCAGGTATATACGCTGCCCAAACACCTCGACGAAAAAGTAGCCCGCCTGCACTTAGCCAAAATTGGTGTAGAGCTGGAAGTACTTGATCAGGAACAAGCTGATTATATCGGTGTACCGGTTAGCGGTCCGTTTAAATCGGATGCTTACAGGTATTAAGGTTTAGATTTGAGATATCAGATCTGAGTATTGAGATATTGAGGGATGTGGTTTTTGCCATGTCCCTTTTTTGTGTTTGGGATGGAACAGTGGACTTTATATAAAGTCTAATATATTTTTACAATTAAATAAAAAAGTGTATCTTGCTACGATGAGCAAGATAGCATTAACAGTAAAAAATTACACATCGGAGGAATTAAGGTCTTTATTGAGAAAAGATGAAAAGTTTCAACAAGCGGTAAGATTATATGCCTGCTACCAGGTTTCTTTGGGAAAGCGTCCGCAGGAACTGGAATCGATCTATGAGACTTCATTTAAATCGATCTGTAATTGGGTAAACCGATTAAATGAAGGCGGAATAGAGGCCTTGATTGATAAAGTAAAACCAGGCAGAAATAACCGGCTTGATTCCAATGAATTACAGGCGATAAGAATGATTTTACTAACTAAAAAACCCGAGGATTATGGTTATAACAGCGCCACCTGGACAGGGCCTTTATTGATCGATCTGATTAGAAAAGAATATCAGGTCGACTATAAAAAAGCGCAGATCTATAACATATTGAAAAAATTAGGATTAACCTTTCAAAAAGGAAAAGGCATTTACCCTGAAGCACAAGACCGGGAAGAAAAGGTAACCGCTTTAAAAAAAACTTCGGGAATCAAGGGAGGCTAATGCCGTCATTGTGTTTCAAGATGAAGCCAGTTTATCAAATACAGCTACGGTTTCGTATATGTGGTCAGAAAAGGGAAAGCAGCCGAGAATCAATCAAAAGCAACGAAAAAGAGAAAGAAAGACTTTATTCGGCTGTATAGAACCCGAAACAGGCATTGTTATTACGGGCAAAGCAGACAAAGGGAATAACAGTTAGTTTTTTTACCTTCTTGTTACTGGTAGCCAAACAGTATCACGACCGAAAGGTTGTTATGGTTTTGGACAATGTGCCTTATCATCACGCCAACAGACTAAAGCCAATATTGGAAAGATATAAACATCGCTTAGAACTCGTCTATCTCCCGCCGTACTCTCCGGATCTCAATCCGATTGAAAGAGTTTGGTGGTATATGAGAAAGAAAATTACGCATAACCGATATGTTCAAAATCTGGAAGATAGAATCAAAAACTTTGACGCGTTTATGCAGGACTTTAAAGTCGAAAATGAAATCGGTAAGAACTTAGCTAAGTTAATTGTAAATATTTAGTGGACTTTATATAAATTAAAATATAGGTGTCGCTGTTCTGAATTTTATTATAAGATGATATTAGGGAAAAGTATAAACGTTTTGTCATCTCGACCGGAGGGAGAGACCTTCTGCGCGTGCCAGATGGGCTGTAATGATTACGCGGAGTGCCTGGCAATGAGAGTTTTGACGACTTTTAAAAAGTTGTCAAAGCTGGTTGGAGAAGGATGAATGTGGCGCATACTTATCGCTCGTAAAAGTTCCCTCGTACCTCGGGATGACAGGGTGGTGGGTAGGATCGATCAATCAATTGGTTGGGTGATCAGAAAAATCAATTATTCAAAAACGCTTTCCCGTTTCTCAAATTTTGTCATCTCGATTACGGAGGAGAGAACTTTTTCCTATGAAAATTCTCCAATGTGTTTTGAAAGTGAGGGGCTTTTGCTTGCGATTAAAAAGGGAAAGCGGCAATTATCTGTTTTCCATGCTGTGATGTCATCCTGGCGTCTACAAAACATAACTTTAAAGTCATAAATTAAAAAGGAAGGACGAACGTTTTGCCTTTTTTTGTTGCTTTGCCTTGCTATGGGCAAAAAAATAATATTGCTGTTGATATGGGTACTGGTGCATAGCACTGCGGTATACGGGCAGGAAGCCTGGAAACTGGCCGTATTAAAGGAAGGCATTAAGGTTTATACCCGGCCTGTTGTTAATTCAAAGTTTAAGGCCATCAAGGTAGAGTGCAGTTTGCCGGTGCATCCGTCGCAACTGGTTGCCGCCATTATGGATATTGATAACAGCTACCAATGGGTTTATCATAGCAAGGTGAACCGTATTATAAAAAGGGTTTCGCCGTCGGAGTTATATTATTACTCGGAAGTGAGCGTGCCCTGGCCGGCTGAAAACCGCGATTATATTTCGCACATTATGGTAAGCCAGAACCCCAAAACCAAAGTGACCACTATTGATGCGCCTTGCATAGCAGGGATGGTGCCCGAAAAAAATAATGTAGTACGCATTACCCATTCCATCGGTAAGTGGACTATCTGGCCTTATGTAAATAATGGCATTAAGGTGGAGTATGAGCTGGAGGTTGACCCCTCCGGATCAGTACCGGCCTGGCTGATCAATTTGTTTATAACCCAAGGCCCGCTCGAAACTTTTCAGAAACTGGAAGCCTATCTGCAAAAAAAAGATTATAAGGAAGCGAAGCTGGGGTTTATTGCGGATTAGAAGAAATTACTTTTTCCCCGGTGTCGGTGTCCTCACCGACAATTTACGTAATCGTGCTCAGAGCAGGACTTAAAATTGTTTTAAAGCAGCGCTCCAGGCAGTTAACTTAATTTGATAAGCAACGGTATTAGCCGGGCTGGTAGAAGGCATTACCCCGTAAAGCATATCGCTGGTAAGCGCCATTTGTTTTTTGAAGGATTTGTAACTGGTGCTTCCGTTAAATAAAATCAACCTGATTTGGGGATGCGTTTTAAACAGCGTTTCAAAATCGTTGACCATGCCATTCCTGATATTGACATCTAAACTCCCTTCGCGCTCACAACTTGCAAAAACATCCCATAAGCCTATATCATTCCGTCGAAGCAAATTAGTTTTGTCCTGATAATCAGTCAGGTGCTTGCCTGCATTAAACACATCGAACATAATTTGCCAGAAGGCGTTTCTTTTATTGGCGTAATATTGCTGTTCCGTAAGCGATTGTTCGCCCGGCATCGATCCTAAAATAAGTATCCGGGCGCTGCTATCAATAATGGGTTTAAATGCTTTTTTGGTCATCGTTACTGGCTTTCTATCATTCAAATTCATCTTCCACACTTTCGCGCAAATCGTACAGCAGCCATTGTTTATCGGTAATGGCTTTGGTTTTACTTTGCAACAGTTTAATAAAGTCGGTTACGCCTATAGGTTCGTTTCCATTGCCGTGGATAAGCACAATGCTGCCTGCCTGGGGCTGCTGCCCTTTAGCTAACCAGGCATCGGTGCCAATGGGGATGAGCCCAAAGCCGGTAATACTGTAAATCAATTGCTGGTCTGACACCAATCCCGGGAAACGAAAAAACACCGAGGGTAGCAGTCCGCTCCGTAACATCGCCTTCTCGGTTTCCAGTACTTCGTAACTGATGTTAGTACCAGGTTCCAATAAAAAGTTCTCTTTGAGGGGCAGGGTTTTGCTCACGCGATGATTGTAGGAGTGATTGATCCAGGTGATGTAAATCTCATTTTTCAGCTGCATTTCTTTGAGCCAGGCCAGATCATCCTGGTGCTGCTTCATCCAGATGCCGGTTACCGACAGGGCGATGGGCACAGGCCGTTCCACTTTTTGAAACTGCTGAAAAATGTCGGTGAATATCCTCCGGTCCAAAGGCCGGTGCGATGGGCATAGGTCGGCCGTTAAAGTAATACCGGTTTCTTTAGGCATACCGCTCTGAATGCCTGCATCTTGTATGGATTTGGATTGTTTTTCGGCCTTACTGATCGCTTTTTCGTACGATGTGTTGGCAAAATACCGGCGTGCGCCGGGCATGTCCATCGGCGTAATCGTATATAAACCTTCTTCGTCAATCTTGGTATCCAGGCGGCGGGGTTCTACCAGCAGCAGGTAAGTTTTTCCGTTGCTTTCAAATTTACGGATGCAGAGCCAATCCTGCGTATTGCGTTTAGCCGAGGCATAATAAACGGTGTAGTTTTTGATATTGTGGTAGATGGCCTGTGCTGAGACCTTGTAGAATAGGCCAAGAAATATGAAGTATAGAAATGCGATTTTTTTGATCATCGATGGTAATAGTTTGGGCTGAAATTAGGCATTGTATTTGAATTAATGATTTAAAACCATTAACGCGGTAATTGGTTTATCAAACGTAATTAATTTATCTTTGCCCTATCATGACACGCCTATCCGTTAACATCAACAAAATAGCCACCCTGCGTAACTCACGCGGCGGTAATAATCCAGATCTGATCAAGGTAGCTTTAGATTGCGAGCGTTTTGGCGCCGAAGGTATAACAGTACACCCCCGGCCCGATGAGCGCCATATCCGTTACCAGGATGTTGACGATTTAAAAAAAACAATTAAAACGGAATTTAACATTGAGGGGAACCCGGTTGAAGATTCGTTTATGAAACTGGTACTCAACAATCGCCCTGCCCAGGTAACGCTGGTGCCCGATGCTTTGGGTCAGATTACTTCTAACCACGGCTGGGATACCATTGCCAATCAAAGCTATTTAAAAGAGGTGATCTCGGAGTTTCAACTGGCCGGCATCCGGGTATCTATTTTTGTTGATCCTGTTGCCGAAATGATTGAAGCCACCGCTACCACCGGCACCAACCGAATTGAACTATACACCGAGGCCTACGCCAGCGGCTACCATGCCGACCGTGAAAAAGCCATTGCGCCCTACGTTGAAGCCGCGCAGATTGCGCAGAAACTGGGCCTGGGTTTAAACGCCGGCCACGATCTGGATTTAGTTAACCTACAGTACTTTGCCCAAAATATTCCGGGTTTGCTGGAGGTAAGCATAGGGCACGCCTTAGTTTGCGATGCTTTGTATTATGGTTTGGAAAATACAATTCAGATGTATTTGAGGCAGTTAGCGGTTTAGAGAATGAATGGCTTATAATCTATAGAAAATGTAGTTTTTTTCGCTTCATTTCTAAATACTTAGCTTAGGTAAAATCATTGTCAGTATTTGGTATAGGGTTGTTAAGCAATAGGTAATTTTGTACCTTTGCGGAAAATATCTGACCCCCACCATTTCATGAAATTAAATATCGATTACCAGGAAAAATTTCAGCAACGTCATATCGCTCCTAACGAAGCCGACACCGCCGAAATGCTGCAAACTGTTGGTGTAAATACCATTGATGAATTGATTAGCCAAACGGTTCCTCAAAAAATCCGTCTTAAAGCTCCGCTAAACCTGCCGGTTGCCAAAAGTGAGTTTGACTACCTGAACGATTTAAAACAAACCGCGTCAAAAAATAAAGTATTTAAAAACTACATCGGCCAGGGCTACTATGATGTAATTGTACCCGGTGTAATACAACGGAATATTTTAGAGAACCCCGGCTGGTACACCCAATATACCCCTTACCAGGCCGAAATTGCGCAGGGCCGTTTACAGGCTTTGTTAAACTTCCAAACCATGGTACTGGATCTTACCGGGATGGAGATTGCCAATGCCTCGTTATTAGACGAAGGTACAGCCGCTGCCGAAGCCATGTTTATGCAATACAGCTTGCGTAAAAACCAACAGGCTAAGGTTTTCTTCGTTTCCGAAGAGTTGTTTCCGCAAACTATCGATATTTTAAAAACCCGTGCCCAGCCTTATGGCATCGAACTGCAAATAGGCGATCACCGCGAGGTTGAATTGAACAACCAGATGTTTGGCGCCATTGTACAATACCCGGCCGGTAGTGGTGCGGTTTACAATTACAGCGGTTTTGCTGCCGATGCGCATACCAAAGGTATCAAGTTAACTGTGGTTGCAGATATCATGAGTTTGGTACTGCTAACGCCTCCGGGCGAGTGGGGCGCCGATATTGTAGTTGGCTCAACGCAGCGCTTTGGTATCCCGATGGGTTTTGGTGGCCCACATGCCGCTTTTTTTGCTACTAAAGACGAATACAAACGCTCTATGCCTGGCCGCATTATTGGTGTAACCATTGATAGCGCAGGTAATTATGCCTTACGCATGGCTTTGCAAACCCGCGAGCAGCACATCCGCAGAGATAAAGCTACCTCTAACATCTGTACCGCCCAGGCTTTGCTGGCTATTATGGCCGGTATGTACGCGGCCTATCATGGCCCTCAAGGTCTGAAGCTGATTGCCGAACGGATCCACGGTTTAACCATTCTGTTATCAAAAGCATTAACTGCTTTGGGTTATGAGCAGCAGAACGATGTTTATTTTGATACCTTAAAATTTGAGCTGGGCGATTTGGCTGCGCCGATACACGGCCAGGCCATCAATAACGAAATGAATCTGCATTATACAGGCTCATCAGTAACTATCAGTTTAGACGAAACTACTTCGGTTGAAGATGTAAAAACCATCATTAGGTTTTTTGCCAAAGTAAAAGCCAAAAGCCTGAACGATATTGCTTTTGATGATCTGAAAGAGGATATTGAAACTGTGATTCCTGCCGGATTGCAACGTCAATCTGCCTATTTAACACACCAGGTATTTAACGCGCACCACTCGGAGCACGAAATGCTGCGCTATATCAAGTCGCTTGAGGCTAAGGATCTTTCCCTTTGCCACTCCATGATCGCCCTGGGTTCATGCACCATGAAGCTGAACGCTACTACCGAAATGGTACCCGTAACCTGGGCCGAGTTCAGTAAGATGCACCCCTTCGCGCCGGTTGATCAAGTTGGCGGTTATATGGAAATATTTGACGAACTGAATAAATGGCTAAGTGAGATTACAGGTTTCGCAGCCATGAGTTTGCAGCCTAACGCTGGCGCACAAGGTGAATATGCCGGTTTAATGGTAATTCGCGCTTATCATCAGGATAGGGGAGACCGTCACCGCAATATCGCGCTTATTCCATCATCCGCGCATGGTACCAACCCTGCTTCGGCAGCTATGGCCGGGATGAAGATTGTAGTGGTGAAATGCGATGACAACGGAAACATAGATGTTGCCGATTTAAAGGCTAAAGCTGAACAATATCAAAACGACCTCTCGTGCTTAATGGTAACTTACCCATCAACGCATGGTGTGTTCGAAGAATCGATCATCGAGATCTGCCAGATCATTCACCAGAACGGCGGCCAGGTGTATATGGATGGTGCCAACATGAACGCGCAGGTTGGCTTAACCAGCCCCGCAAACATCGGTGCCGACGTTTGCCATTTAAACCTGCATAAAACATTCTGTATTCCGCACGGTGGTGGTGGCCCAGGTATGGGCCCTATCGGCGTAGCCAAACACCTGGTACCTTACCTTCCGGGCCATGCAGTTGTTGATATCGATCAGGGTAAATCTATTTCGGCGGTATCTTCTGCTCCGTGGGGTTCTGCATCGATATTGTTAATATCGCATGCTTATATCGCTATGATGGGGCCTGATGGTTTAACCAACGCCACCAAATATGCTATCCTGAACGCCAACTATATCAAAGCCCGTTTAGAGAAGCATTTCCCGGTACTGTATGCAGGCGCTAATGGCCGTTGCGCTCACGAAATGATTTTGGATTGCCGCTCGTTTAAAAGCGCCGGGATCGAAGTAACCGACATTGCCAAACGTTTAATGGATTATGGTTTCCACGCGCCAACGGTATCTTTCCCGGTAGCTGGTACAGTAATGGTTGAACCGACGGAGTCGGAACCGAAGCATGAGCTTGATCGTTTTTGCAACGCCATGATCGCCATCCGCCACGAAATTGAAGATGTAGCCAATGGCACGATGGATAAATTAGATAATCCTTTAAAAAACTCACCGCACACAGCAGCCGTAATTACAGGAAACGATTGGGCGCATCCCTATACCCGCCAAAAAGCGGCTTTCCCACTGGCTTACGTAGCAGCCCACAAATTCTGGCCGTCGGTAGGCCGCGTAAACGATACTTATGGCGATAGAACGCTCATTTGTACCTGCCCGCCTATGGAGGAATACGAGTTTGAGGAAAGTGTTTTAGAGTAATTTCTGAACGGAAAGCAGGAAGCTTGAAGCAACGAGATAGTGAATAAAAGCAGAAAGCAGAAGATATATTCGTCTGCTTTCTGCTTTTATTGTTTTTTGAAACTCAATTTGGTTCCTGCTTCAAGCTTCTTGCTTCCCGCGGTTCCATAAGTTTTAACAACACGCCGTTTGTCCAACCGAAACCATCTTGTAAAGGGTATTCGCCGCCTCCGGCTTTTACAGCCGTATCTGTCACATTGTACTTCTCCATCAACTTGCCGGTTTGTTTAAATACCGAGGTGTTGATGCCAACCCATCTACGGGCAATACTTTGGGCAAGTGCGGTCTGTCTGTAATTGTTCAGGCCCTCAATTGTCATATATTGTAAAGGTGCCCAGGCATTTGGCCAGTCCCACTGCTGTCCGGTTTTGTTGAGTGTGGTAACCAGGCCACCAGGCTTTAAAAATTGTGATCTTATCGTTTGGCCAACTTTTGCTGCTTGATCCGCAGATGCAATATTAAAAAATAAAGGGACGGTACCCGCCAGCGATTTTACTGAGGTCTGCTTTTTTTGCAGCCAGTTATAATCCATAAACCAGCCTTGCTTTTGGTTCCAGCAGTATTTAATAATGGCTCGTTCTCTTAAAGCGGCTTTGGTTTGGTAGATGGTTGCCGAATCTTGAATACCTTTAAGCTGATAATTGTGGGCAATAACAAGTTCCATGTGGTACATCAGCGCGTTCAGGTCAACCGGGATGATGTCCGTTGTTTTAATTTGGCTAAGATGCTGTCCGTCGGCAAACCAGCGGCTGCTAAAATCCCAGCCGGATTCGGCAGCCGCACGGATGTTCCGGTAAAAATCGCCCGGCTTTTGTTGGGTTTCTTTAGCTGATGATACGTCTTCTACGTACGATTCCTCTCGTGGCTGGTCGCTGCTGTCCCAATATCGGTTCAATACTGTGCCGTCGGCTAATTTTACCGAATGGTTAACTGCCGTTCCTGTCTTTAACTTGTCGGCGCCTTTCATCCAAAAACGGTATTCTGCCAATATAGCTGGTTGATATTTGATCATGACTGAATTACCTTGGTCATGCGCCAGCAGTTCAACCATCATGGAAAAAAACGGCGGTTGCGAACGGGTTAAGTAATAGGTGCGGTTTCCGTTGGGAATAAAGCCGAATTGATGAATCAGGTAGGCAAAGTTATCCACTATGTTGGTCATGGTGCCGGTTTGCTTATCCACTTGCAAGCCCAGCATAGTAAAATACGAGTCCCAGTAGTAAACCTCCCTGAATCTGCCGCCCGGAACAATATAGGGATGTGGCAAAGGGATGAGCGACGATAGGTTATCAGTATCAGCATCGCGGCTCAATACCTGCCACAAGGTATCGATATGTTTGCGCACACCGGCCGAAATATTGCTGTTATAACCCGGGGTGCCTGATGTATATAGCGTAAAATGTTGTTCAATAAATAATTTTAAATTAAAAGCCTTATCGTCCTTATGTTTTAAGTACTGTTGCTCAATTGTTTCGGGCTTTTGTTTAGGTATAGCGTCTACAAAAGTTTTACTATCGCTAAATATTTTGGATATTTGAACCTGTTCAAACAAGCCAGGATACAACATCCTTGGTGATTGATATTGGGCGTAACTATTAACTGTTGTTAATAACAACACTGAATAAATAATTTTTTTGATCATGCCCCGTAAGTTGGTAAATGTATATAATAAACTTGCAGGGGTTTAATTTGTTTCCGATTCGCTGTTTTTCAAGAAATGCAACAATCCTTATTAGCTCACACACCCGAACCCCCTTATTACGCTGTGATATTTTCATCAGTGAAAAATCATGTTGCTGATGGTTACGATGAGATGGCCGCTGAAATGGATAAACTGGTTAGGCAGCAAGATGGTTTTTTGGGTGTAGAGTCTGCCCGGAATGATGTTGGCATCACGGTGTCCTATTGGTCGTCTTTAGATGCGATAAGAAACTGGAAGGCTAATACACAACATTTGCTTGCTCAAAAACTGGGTAGGGAAGAGTGGTACATTAATTACAAAGTAAGAATTTGCCGGATTGAACGCGATTACGAATTCTGACTTCGACTACTTTTAATGTATGGTTGAGCATGAAATTTAATGAAAAATAGTAACTTAGGTAAAACCTTTTAAATAAGGATGACGTATACCACACCATGACGATAAATACTAAAGCTGTAAGTATCCTGCTCGTTGACGATGATGAGATTAATAACTTCATATCAGTTAAGTTGATTAAGAAAACTTTGCTTAACACGGAGATCAGCACTTGTCTGAATGGAAAGTTCGCCATTGACCAGTTGGTAGAGATACAACAAAGAAATCCGGACGAATTGCCGGATTACATTTTACTGGATATTAATATGCCCATTATGAACGGCTGGGAGTTTTTGGACGAATATCAACGGCTTAATATTGACCCCATGGGTAAGAGCAAGATATTTATCATATCATCATCCGTGTTTAATAATGATATTAACAAAGCAAAATCATATTCGCTGGTTAAGGATTTTATATCAAAACCCTTGAGTGTAGATAAAATAAAAGAGGTGCTTAGCCTAACCAATGTTGGTTAAGCCGGTATAATGCTGAAACTTTCATTCTCATATTTAACCTGGGCAACCGTGTTAGTTTTGGAGTGGTAAAACAGGCATGTCCAACCTTCGTCTGCTGCTTTTTTGCCATATTCTTCACGCAGGTTCATCGCCTTGCGTCCATCGTAATCATATTTAGCAACAAATTTCCGGAGTAGTTGCTCGGGTTCGGGCAATTCATCACCACCAAAAAATATCTTCTCGTTATTTTCTGACAATAAAAATACCTGGTGAAACTGGCAATGCCCCCCCGATAGTTGGTACGTAATTCCCTGTTTAAATTCGCCGTCGCCTTCCAGCAAAGTAAAATTGGCCGAACGTTGTAAGGTTTCAAAAATCGGTAAGCGGTACGAAGATGATTTTCCAGAGAAAGCGGTTTCCCACTCGCCCCTTTGTACTATATGTTCCGCGTCTGGAAAAGAGGGCTCCAGTTTACCATTACGTTCAATAACCAATCCGCCGGTATGGTCATAATGCAGGTGCGACATCAGTACCAGGCTTACTTCCTCAGGCTCAAAACCGGCATTGCGAATGTTTTGGTGCAGTATCAATTCGTCCTGGTTATTTTTAAACCCTAAACCGGCATCAAATAAAATTAAATCGCTCTCCGTTTTAACCAAAAAAGGTTGTACATGGATAAACAAAGAGCCTGGCCGCTCGGACGATTTGTGAAAGTTGGGATCAAATGGAATGAACTTTTTGGAAGCATCAACGGAGTAGGAACCTTCTTGTAATGGAAAAATTTGCATTGTATAACAACGGATTGTGAGTAATTAATAAACGAAACGTATTCAATTAATAACTCAATAACTATCTTTACTGTTTCAACAGCTAAGATATGCAAAAAAGGTGGTCGATAAAGAGGAAGCCGGGTGAAGCCGAAATAATAAAATTATCCGCCGAGTTAAATATCGATCCTGTTTTAAGCACCTTGTTATTGCATCGCCAGATCAGCAACCTGGAACAGGCCCGGTATTTTTTTCGCCCTGATATCAACCATCTGCACGATCCCTTCCTGATGAAGGATATGGAAAAGGCTATTTTACGGATAGAACAGGCTTTTGCAGCTGGCGAAAAAATAATGATCTATGGCGATTATGATGTGGATGGAACAACATCGGTTGCTTTGGTTTATAGTTTTTTTAAAAATTACTACCCTAACCTGGACTATTATATTCCCGACCGTTACAAGGAGGGATACGGTATATCAACCCAGGGGATAGATTTTGCGCACCAACATGGGATCAGCTTAATTATAGCACTGGATTGCGGTATTAAATCTGTGGATAAAATTGCTTACGCTAACACTTTGGGTATCGATTTTATTATTTGCGATCACCATACGCCAGGAGAAATTATACCTGATGCTACCGCCGTTCTTGATCCTAAACGCCTTGATTGTGAATATCCTTACAAAGAACTTTCCGGTTGCGGTATAGGCTTTAAGCTGATACAGGCGTATGCCCAAAAGAATAATATTCCGTTTGAGCAACTGATGAGCTACCTGGAGCTGGTTGCCATCAGCATAGCCTGCGATATTGTACATATTACCGGCGAGAACAGGGTATTGGCTCATTACGGTTTAATCAAAATCAATTCGAACCCGTGCATCGGCGTTAAAACCCTGATGCTGGCCGCCGGTAGAACAGAAAACTACACCGTATCGGATATTGTGTTTACCATTGGCCCTCGTATTAACGCGGCCGGGCGCATAGATGATGCCAAACACGCGGTTGAGCTACTGATAGCTTGTACCGATGAAGTGGCAACGGCGAAAGGATCGATTATCAACCTCAAAAATATTGAGCGCAAGGAGCACGATCTCTCCATTACAGATGCCGCCCTGAGCATGATAGACAGCGACCCGGTGATGGTTGCCCGTAAATCAACAGTGGTTTTCAACGCCGATTGGCACAAGGGGGTTATCGGTATTGTAGCATCCCGTTTAACAGAAAAATATTATCGCCCAACCATCGTTTTAACCAAGTCGAACGGACACGTGGCCGGTTCGGCGCGTTCGGTGTATGGGTTTGATTTATACGAGGCTTTATGTGGCTGCAGCGATTTGCTGATCCAGTTCGGCGGCCATAAATATGCAGCAGGCCTCACCATGGCGCCCGAAAATGTGGAAGCTTTTAGCCAGCGGTTTGAAGAGGTAGTTAATGCCACCATTACCGACGAAATGCTGGTGCAGGAAATAAGGATAGATGCCGAACTGAAGTTTAAACAGATTGATGCCAAATTCTTCAGGATATTGAGTCAGTTTGGGCCCTTCGGGCCCGAAAATATGTCGCCGGTTTTCCTCACAAAAAATGTGTATGTTAGCGGCAATGCCACTCTGGTAGGAGCCAACCATATTAAAATGACCGTTATCCAAAATGATTCTGCATCGTTTGATTGCATTGCCTTTAATATGGGCGAATACCTGCCAAAAATAAGCAAGGGGATACCTTTTGATATTTGTTATACCATTGAAGAGAATGTATGGCGCGAGCGCCGCTCTATTCAATTAAATATCAAAGGCATCAAAACTTATGAGGCCATGATTGTTGATTAAATAATAAAACGAGGATTACAACTGTAATGATTTTACGCGCTGATAATTTAGTTAAGAAATATAAACAACGGATTGTTGTTAACGATGTTTCGTTTAGTGTTGCCCAGGGAGAAATAGTTGGATTGCTTGGCCCTAACGGCGCTGGTAAAACAACCTCGTTTTACATGATTGTAGGTTTAATTAAGCCCAACGAAGGTAAAATATTTTTAGAAGATGAGGAGATTACGGGCGATGCCATGTACCGCCGGGCGCAAAAAGGTATAGGCTACCTGGCTCAGGAAGCCTCTGTCTTCCGTAAGTTATCCGTTGAAGATAATATTAAGGCCGTGTTAGAAATGGGTAAGCTTAGCCCGGCCAAACAAAAGGATAAGCTGGAAGAATTGATAGACGAGTTTAGCCTGCATAAGGTACGTAAAAACCGTGGCGACCTGCTATCCGGTGGTGAGCGCCGCCGTACCGAAATTGCGCGTGCCCTGGCTGCCGAACCTAAGTTTATTTTGCTGGATGAGCCTTTTGCCGGGGTTGACCCGATAGCTGTGGAAGAGATACAAGCTATGGTTGCTAAACTACGCCACCGTAATATTGGTATCTTGATAACCGACCACAACGTGCAGGAAACACTATCCATTACCGATAGGGCTTATCTGCTTTTTGAGGGTAAGATACTGGAATCGGGCGTGCCCGAAGTTTTGGCAGCCAACGAGATGGTAAGGAAAGTTTACCTGGGTGCCAACTTTGTATTGAAAAGAAAAACCTTTGCCTGACCAAGCTAAACGGCCATGACGATAATCAATTCGGTATTTACCTGGTTCATGAAAAAGCGCATCCACCAGATAGAACTTTTTCAAAAATTCCCTAACGAAGTACAGGCAGAATGGTTTGAACAGTTGATAGCCAGTGCCGAAAATACCGAATGGGGCAAACAGTACCATTACCGTAATATTGAAAATGTAAGTCAGTTTAAGCAGCGCGTACCTATTCAAACCTATGATACGCTGAAGCCTTATATTGAGCGCATGATTAAGGGCGAACAGAATATCTTGTGGCCATCAGAAATAAGGTGGTTTGCCAAATCATCTGGCACCACAAACGACAGGAGTAAGTTTATCCCGGTAAGCGAGGAATCGTTAGAGGAATGCCATTTTAAGGGCGGCAAGGATATGCTTACCCTGTATTTTAATAACCGCCCCGATGCTAAGATATTTACGGGGAAGGCGCTTACTTTAGGTGGCAGCCACCAGATCAGCAATTTAAGCAGCGCAACATCCTACGGTGATTTATCGGCTGTGCTGATCAATAATTTACCCTTATGGGCCGAGTTTTACCGCACGCCCGACATATCAATAGCCCTGCTGGAAAACTTTGAAGAAAAAATTGAGAAAATTGCCTGGGCAACCAAAGGCGAAAATGTAACCTGTATTAGCGGTGTACCCACCTGGAACATTGTTTTATTTAAACGCGTACTCGAGATTACCGGCAAAAGCAACCTGTTGGAGGTATGGCCCAACCTGGAACTTTATTTTCACGGCGCGGTTAACTTTGGGCCTTATCGCGAGCAGTTTAAAAAGTTGATTCCCAACGATACCATGTATTACCTGGAAACCTACAACGCTTCCGAAGGTTTCTTCGGTTTGCAGGATTTGGAAGAGCCCGGAGACATGCTGCTGATGCTTGATTATGGCATATATTATGAGTTTTTGCCCTTAGAAAATCTATACGACGATCAGCCTGAAACCCTGACTTTAGATCAGGTAGAACTGGGTAAAAATTATGCGCTCATCATTAGTACCAACGCGGGTTTGTGGAGGTACCAGATAGGCGACACCATCCGCTTTACCAATTTATCGCCCTACCGCATCCAGGTTACCGGGCGTACCAAACATTTTATCAATGCTTTTGGCGAGGAGGTGATCATCGATAATGCCGAAAAGGCACTCAGCGAAGCCTGCCGACAAACCGGCGCCATTATTCGCGAATATACCGCCGCACCGATCTATTTTTCGGATGATAAGGCAGGCGGGCATGAGTGGATTATCGAGTTTGAAAAAAAACCCGCGGAATTTGACCGCTTTGTTGACCTGCTGGACGAAACCCTGCGCCAGGTAAACTCCGACTACGATGCCAAGCGATTTAAGGATCTGGCCCTTCGCCGCCCCCTGGTACATAGCGCCCCCGCCGATACCTTTTTTAACTGGATGAAAGCCAGGGGCAAATTGGGCGGCCAAAATAAAGTACCCCGACTGGCTAACAACCGGGAATACGTTGACTCGTTATTGAAAATGATGGTTAACGTGCAAGACTATAGCTATTGAGGTTGATTGTGCCTATGGGTTAAGCTTTTACAACTTTCAAAGGAGTTGTCAATGCCTTAAATATTACAATTTCTCAATTACCTCAATAGAAAGCTTGGTGAATTTGGCTATTTGTGAAACGGGGATGGCTTCTTTCTTCATTTCAATGGCAACATCGTATTTGCCTTTTTCAGTGCCTTTTTCAATGCCTTTTTCCATCCCTTCTTCACGGCCTTTTTCTATACCTCTCTCTTCTGCAAAAGATATCGAGTTTTCATAGTCCCATTTGGCTTTTAAATTGGAATCGTACATCGCTTTTTCCTCTTCAGTCAGATTACTTAATTCGGCTATCTTGAATACCTGCTGGAAAACCCGTTTGTTTAATACTGCGGGATCTTCATTTGGCAAGCATAAGCCTTGCAGGCTAAGCCTTAAATATTATAATTTTTCAATCACCTCAATAGGAAGCTTGGTGAATTTGGCTATCTGTGAATTTGTGATGCCTTCTTTCTTCATTTCAATAGCAACATCGTATTTGCCTTTTTCAATGCCTTTTTCAATGCCTTTTTCCATCCCTTTTTCCATTCCTTCTTCACGGCCTTTTTCTATACCTCTCTCTTCTGCAAAAGCTATCGAGTTTTCATAGTCCCATTTGGCTTTTAAACTTGAATCGTACATCGCTTTTTCCTCCTTCGTCAGATTACTTAATTCGGCTATCTTGAATACCTGCTGAAAAATACGCTTATTTAATACGGCGGGAATCTTTTCCAGTTGGCTCATATTCTTTAACAGGTAAAACCAACGGTCAAGGTCGGTTTCCAGTTCTTCTTCTGTTTTAACAAAATTAGGTAATTCTAAAAACTTATAACCCAATTTATTGTAAAATATTTCGTGTGTATCGGTGTTAGTCAAGGCTATATTATGTAAATACCGGTCAGGGCTGCCATTCTTGAATTTAAACTCCAGTACGGCTATCAGGTATAGCTCGTCCAGTTTGATATTCCAGTGGCTCTCGCCTTTGGGCAATTGTTCGTTAATGAGGCGCGAGGTATAAAATACGGCCCTGTCTTTAAAATTCCGCTGCTCGGCCTTTTGCATTTCGATGATGAATTTTTCGCCGTTTTTGCCCGTGCAATGTAAATCGAAAAAAACTTTCTTGATTTTATCGGTATCGCCAGCGTATTCGGTGGGGCTATAAGTTAAATCGGCAATTTCCTTTTGGCCCAGGAACAATTGGTTTAAAAAATCAATCAGTATATCTTTCTGCGGCTCGCTCCCAAATAACCTTTTAAACCCAAAATCGCTCAAGGGATCAATAAAGCGGCCAATTTTTTGTTCCATGGATGTTAGTGAGTTAATAATTGATGAGGCATAGCTGATGGTTTATGACCATGGCTAAAAATAAAAATTTCGGAGGAATTGATCGCGAATAGCAAAAATTAAAATTTAAGAATCCCGCTAATTCCGGATTCATCAGCAAAGGATGCGTTTGGGCAAACCTGGCAAAATGGCGAAGCTTATTATTCCGCCCCTGTATCCCCAAAAAGGGAGGGAGTGTTTTTTTGAACGCTATAGGCTTGTATAAACTGCATGGGTTGTCCGTTTGATACAAAGCCGTTAACAACACATTTTCCAGATATTCAGGGCCTCTACGGCTTCTTTAACATCATGCACGCGCAAAATATTCGCTCCTTTGGTTAGCGCTATTGTGTTTAATACCGTGGTGCCGTTCAGGGCGTCGGCGGCTGAGCCGCCGGTAAGGTGATATACCATCCTCTTTCTGGATATGCCAACTAAAACAGGTAGTTCAAGCCGCTCAAACTCCTGCAAGCGTGCCATTAACGCGTAGTTGTGCTCCTGTGTTTTGGCAAAGCCGAAGCCGGGGTCAATAATAACATCGTGTACACCCAGGGTTTTCAATTGGTGATACCGGTTAACAAAAAAGTCAAACACTTCGCCAAATACATCGGCATATTCAGCTTGTTTAATCATGTTTTGCGGAGTTCCTTTGATATGCATCAAAATGTACGGTACCTGCAGATCGGCCACGGTTTTAAACATGTCCTCATCCAATGTGCCGCCAGAAATATCGTTAATTAGATGTGCCCCCGCTTTAATAGCCGTTTTGGCAACAGTCGAGCGGAAGGTATCTATAGATAAAATAGTTTCCGGATGTTCTTTTACGATAACCTCAATAAAAGGTAAAAGGCGATCGGTCTCTTCCTGCACAGAAATATCAGCAGCACCGGGGCGCGACGAATAAGCGCCAATATCCAGGAAATCGGCACCGTCCGACAGCATTTTTTCAGCCTGTAGTAAGGCAGAATCCAGGCTCATCTTCCGGCTTTCGGCATAAAATGAGTCGGGCGTGATGTTGATAATACCCATGATCTTTGGCGAATTCAGATCAATCAGTTTACCACCTGCATTCAGGGTCATCTTTTTCCGAAAAAACGTATCTTTAGCCATTGGAATTTTGAGGGGTTGGAAAGTTGTTGTGAAGTTTGAAAGTTTTAAGGTTGTAAAGTTTAAATGTTGAAAAAGTGATCAGATAGATATTTCAAAGTTAAAACACTTAATTATAAATAGGGTTAAATGTTTTAAAGTTGCATGGCGGTTTATATGGCTACTTGCTAATGAGCTTAAAATAATGGCAGCAGTGGTTAGCCCTAAAATAGTCACACCTTCCAACTTTACAATTGCTCTCCCCTCCCTCCAATAAAGAAATATGGCAAACACAGCAGAAGAATACAAAGCAGTAATTAAAGTATGCCGCGATCTTTTCTTAAAAAAGACTCGCGATTATGGTACGGCATGGCGCATATTGCGCCCGGAATCGGTAACCGACCAGATTTTTATTAAGGCGCAGCGCATCCGCACGCTCGAAGAAAAAAAGGTGTCGATGGTTGATGATGATGTAGTAGGAGAATACATCGGTATTATCAATTATTGCGTAATCGCGATGATGCAGATCGAGTTGAAGGCCGGAACACCGATGGAACTTCCCGTAGATGATGTAAGTCAGCTTTTTGATTTAAAGATTAACGAGACTGAAGAGTTGATGTTTGCCAAAAATCATGACTATGGCGAGGCCTGGCGGGATATGCGTATCAGTTCGTTAACAGATCTGATCCTGATGAAACTGCTGCGTGTAAAGCAGATAGAAGATAACAAGGGCTTAACCTTGGCATCCGAGGGTGTAAAAGCCAATTACCAGGATATGTTGAACTATGCAGTTTTCGCTTTAATTAAAATACAATCCAACCATACCATTCAAACTTCCTGAACCGGGTTTTAAATTACTACATCAACCATGTCATCTACCATCACCAACAATACACACACACGCAATAGCTGGGCACTATGGTTTTGCCGCATCTTTGTGGGGGTACTGTTCATCTTTTCGGGCCTGATCAAGGCTAACGATCCGCTGGGTTTTTCCTATAAGCTGGAAGAATATTTTGAGGTTTTTCACACAACCTTTCTGAACGGATTGGCTGTTGAACTTGCCATTTTTTTATGCGCGCTCGAAATGTTTTTTGGCTTTGCGCTTCTCATAGGCGCTTATAGCAAAAAAATTGCCTGGGGGCTGTTATTGCTGATTGTTTTTTTTAGCTTTCTTACCTTTTATTCAGCAGCATTCAAAGTAGTGCAAACCTGCGGTTGCTTTGGCGATGCCATTGTGCTTACTCCATGGCAGTCGTTCAGTAAGGATCTGGTATTGTTTGTGCTCATTATCGTCATTTTTATTAACCGGGATAAAATACACCCCTTGTTTAAAAACGAGAGTGCCGAAAAAGGGATCATTATTGTTGCCACCATACTATCCTTTGGTGTGGGCATCTATACCTATAACTTTTTACCGGTAATTGATTTTTTGCCTTATAAAATTGGAGCCAATATCCCGGATGAAATGAAAACGCCGCCCGGAGCCAAAGCGGATGAGTACGAGTTAACCTATCATCTGAAAAATAAAAAGACCGGCGAAACTAAGGTGATGACTAATGCCGAATACTTGAAAACCGCCATCTGGAAAGATAGTAACTGGCAAATTATGGGCGAGCCGGAAAGCCGCCTGTTAAAAAAAGGTTTTTCGCCTAAAATAGTCGACCTGGCTATTAGCGATGCTCAAGGCAATGATTATACTAAAGAGCTACTGTCAAATCCGTTTTATAACGTGATCATCGTGGCCTATAACCTGGATAAAACCAATGCCGAGGCCATTAACAAATTAAACGCGATAACCCTCGATCTGGCAAAAAATTATAATATCCGCACCGTATTACTCACCTCCAACTCCGCGCAGGATGCAGACGCCTTCAGCAAGGCACATCACCTGTTCAGCGAAGTTTTTTATGCCGATGCCGTTCCACTTAAAAGTATGGTAAGGGCGAGCCCGGGAGTTTTATTATTAAAAAACGGAACCATTATCAACAAGTGGCATTATCATTCGGTGCCTACTTATGATAACATTGTAAAACAGTATTTGAATCAGGAGTAAAGTCATGATCAACTATACCCTTCGCAAAATTGGTTACGGATTGGCGGTAATGCTGGGCGTAGTTGGCGTAGTTTTCTTCTTGTTTAATATACTTCCGGTTGATCCGGCCCGGATGACTCAGGGGCAGCGGGCTGATGTGCAATCGTTGCAGGCGGTTCGTAAAGAGTTTGGACTGGATAAATCAATTCCGGTACAGTTTGCCTATTACCTCAATGATCTGTCGCCCATCGGTATCCATGCCGATAACGCCGAGGAGAAAGACCGTTACCACTATGTCCGCTTATTTACCTTTAACCATAATGTAGTGGCCCTTAAATGGCCTTATTTGCGCCGGTCGTACCAAACCCGTAAAGATGTAGCCGCTACCTTGTTGGATGTAATACCCAATACCTTAATATTAGCTGCCACGGCTATGATATTTGCCACCTTTATCGGTATCTTTTTGGGCGTAGTAAGCGCGGTTAATAAAAACTCATGGATTGATAAGCTCTCGGTAGGCTTCTCCATCATCGGCATCTCGGCCCCATCTTTTTTTGCCGGTATATTAATTGCCTGGGTATTTGGTTTTGTGCTCAGTAAATATACCGGCCTCAATATGTCGGGCAGTTTATATAGTTATGATCCCTTTAGGGGGGAGGTACTTACTTTGCGAAACCTGATTTTGCCCATGATAACCCTGGGTTTACGCCCATTGGCCGTTATAGTGCAATTAACCCGAAGCGCCATGCTGGATGTGCTTGATCAGAATTATATCCGCACTGCTAAAGCCAAAGGCTTGGATAACCGTACCATCATTTATAAACATGCGTTAAAAAATGCGCTTAACCCCGTTGTAACCGCTATAGCATCGTGGTTTGCATCCTTGCTGGCGGGCTCGTTTTTTGTGGAATACATATTCGGTTATAACGGGCTGGGCAAGGCAACGGTTAATGCGCTCGAAATGTCGGACTTTCCGGTGGTAATGGGTTCCATACTCTTTATCGCCTTTATTTTTGTGGTGATCAATATCCTGGTAGACCTGCTTTACGCCTGGATTGATCCCCGCGTGAAATTGATTTGATGCCGCTTTTTGCATACACAAATTATAGTTTAATTTTGGCGCATGCTTGCAGAAACTAACTCACCAGCTCATCCGGAGCAACAAACCGGCGTTATATTCCTCATCGGGTTTATGGGTTGCGGTAAAACAACGCTGGGCCGCAAACTGGCCAACAGGCTGGGCTATCAATTTTTTGACCTGGATGATGAATTGGAAAAGCGGGCCGCAATGAGCATCCCCGATTATTTTCGCGATTACGGCGAGGCTAAGTTCAGGGAGCTGGAGTCCCTTGTGTTAAAACAAACTAATTATCCGGCTAATGCCATCGTATCAACCGGCGGGGGCTTGCCCTGCTTTTTTGATCATATAGATTGGATGAACAGCCGCGGCAAAACCCTGTACGTTAAGCTTTCGCCCCGCACGCTGGCCGACAGGCTGGAAAATGGCAAAGCCGACAGGCCTTTGCTACGCGAAAAGCATGGAGATGCGCTGATTGCTTTTATTGAAGAAAAGTTAGCAGAGCGCGAGGTGTTTTATAACCGGGCTACTTTTGTGGTGGATGGTTTGAATTTGAATGCCGAAAAAGCGGAGCAGATTATTAAAAACTGAGAAATTGAGATGTTATTTAAAATAACGCTCGATGAAGAATGGTGTGGATAAAATAGTTTCAGTTTGTCCGCTGGGATGCCAAGCCGTAATTTGTAATAGAATAGTATGTTTTGCTCCGATAAACAGTATTCTTAATTTAGAACATCAGCCCGGTAGAGTAGAGCGGGAAAGTAAAGCACTTTCCCGACTCCCTCGTCAATCCGTACGTGCGGTTTTCCCGCATACGGCTTTCCTAAAAACTTCGTCATCAGCATTCACAGTTGAACCGTCAGAAAGCGTATTTTGTTGGGTCTATTAGTCCTTTCTTTTGAACCAAGGCCTCAAAAGCTCTTTGTCTGTAAAGCTTACACTTTCTTTGGCTCTTGCGGTTGTAGTAGCGATTGAGCTTTTCGTGAAGATAATTTCGTAACCGACGTTTGCTCACCTGTACGTAGCTGACTCCTTTTATGATATAGTAGTTCAGCCATCCCCGGATACGACTATTAAGCTCTTCTACTATTTCACTTGCCGGACTATGACCGTGCTTTTTCAGATATTCACTTAACCCACTCCGCAATCGCTGCTCTGATTTTTTGCTCGGAGATATATTCCAGTAGCGTCCATTTCTGGACACCAGGCTCTTGTCGTACCGGATCGTGTGCCCCAGGAAGCTGAAAGGCGCCTGTTCCGATTGGATTTGTTTGCTCTTGAGTTCATTCAAGGTCAATCCCATCTTCCCCAGTATCATTTTCAGTCTGTCAAGTACTTCCTTAGGTATGACCTTCCCCATCAGTACGAAATCGTCCGCGTATCTGACTATCGATACGCCCATCCTGCTAAATATACTTTCCGGTTTTGTTACTATCCGGTCCAGTAGATGTAGATAGATATTAGACAGCAACGGTGATATCACGCCGCCTTGTGGGGTGCCAAAACTCATTTTTCTTCCCGCCCTTAAACTGTCCGTCCTCAAATACAGGCACTTTCAGCCACATGCTGATCAGTCTTAGTATCCTTGGATCGCTGATCCTCTCTTTGAGCGTTTTTAGCAGTTTATCATGCGGGATCGTGTCGAAATACTTGCTTAAGTCTGCATCAAATACTTCCGTCTTCCCTGCCTGCAAATGCCCCTTGATCGCTGTCATCGCATCCTTTGAACTCCGCCCAGGCCTGAACCCGTGCGAAACTTCTTTAAAGTCTGCTTCGAATATCGGCTCAAGGATCATTTTACATACCGTCTGGGCTATCCTGTCTTTTACCGTGGGTATGCCTAAGGGCCGTTCCCCGCCATTGGCCTTCGGGATCATCACCCGTTTTACTGCTTCCGGACGGTAGGTTTGCTTTCGTAATTCTTCTCCCAGTGTGTGCAGGTAGGTTTCTACGCCTCCCCGTTCTACATCTGATATCCGGATTCCGTCTATTCCGGCTACGCCGTCATTGGCTTTAACCTGTTTCCACGCTGCCCTTAGCATATACGGTATGAACAGCTTATCATACAGCACATAAAACTTGTACTTCCGCTCCTGCTTGGCTTTCTGATATAGTTTCCCCCGGAGTGTTTCTACTCTTTCCGCATCCGGGATCTCACGCCGCCGTCTTTTAAACAGCTCGCCCTGCTTCCCTTCTGCTTCGACCTTCTTATGATTTGTTACCATCAATTTTGTCCGTTTTTGTTCTCTTGGAAACCTTATTCATAGTAATGCCCCTTCGCTACTCCCGCTTTTACCTTTTCGGGACTCAAACACTACTATGGACATATCCGACTCCCTCGGCAATATGCCGACATGCATATCCCGTTAGGGTCTCCCACGTTCATGCGCTACCTTCGTCCTGCACGCAACACCATTCTACTCCGGGTATCTGACAGTGTTCTTATTGCCGTTATTCCCACTGTCATGGCAGGTTTAAGCAAATGAGGGTGCTTGACCGATATCCTTTGGCGTAACGAAGCCTTACTGGTGCAGCTTACAGAACCATCTCGCCTGAGCTTCACATTGTTCATTTCTTCCCAATGTGCCAGGCTTACTTCAACCCTAACGGCAAATTTGGTTGTAAGGCTCTTTCATCCTTTAGGTATTTAATTATTACTAATACGCACGCCTCGTGGCGCACCTCAATCGCCGCGGGAAGGGCTTGTTACTTTTTGTCTTGATACAAAAAGTAACCAAAAAAATCAAGACTGCCCGATTCTTCAGCCCACAGGCCAACTCCCGGCCCGGCGTGCAGTCAGGCTATTGCGCACATTTCCTACTCTGCGCTTAGTAACCTATAAGATTCAAACGTTATCCCAATTTTTTCTGGTTTGCGAGGCTCGTTCCTTATAATGTTTTTTTATTAAATTGTTGATTGTCAATAATAAATCTCTACTCCATGTCATTCGAGCGAGTACGAGGGAGAAATCTTTTGCACGTGTTGAGTATTCGGCATTAAACAGGTGTTCGTGTGCCTTTTATCGTAAATCAGGCAAGCGCAAAAGGTTTCTCCCGTTGGTCGAAATGACAAAGGGATTAGGAAGGATGCCAAATGTAAATTCGATAATTCACTCGTGCCTCTATCACTTCCATTTACCTGTCGCGTCTTCTATTATCAAACTATCGTAAATAAACGGCGTCTTCTTCGTCGGGTTGATTGAGCACTACGTCCACGTGTTCTTTCAGTACTGTAGATAAGGCTATCCCTGTAAAATCGGTTGCTATGGGGAAGCTTTTGTGGTTGCGGTCTATCAGTACCAGCGTGCGCATTTTTTTTAGCGGAACATCCAAAAATACGCCCAAACCATAAGCTAAGGTTTTTCCACTGCTCAATACATCGTCAACCAAAATAATAACCTTATTGGCACATTCCTGTACATCAATGTCCAATTTTGCCTTTAAGCTCGAACTGTCTTTATCCAGATCCAGATTGATGAGCCTGCTTTTAAAGGGCGCAATGTTATCCAAAACAGTTTTTAAACGTTCGGCTACAAAATTTCCGCGGGGCAGTATCCCGGCTATAATAACTTCTTCCTCGTCCAGGTTATCCTCTAAAACCTGGTAAGCCATACGGTCAATTTTTTGCTGTATTTGCTGTTTGTTTAAAACAAGTATCTTTTTGTCGGGCATCTGGATAGCAATTGTATAATACGCTAAAGGTAATAACCTTCCGTTAATTTTAGAAGATAATTATCAACGCTTGGGATAAGGGTAATACACAAAATTGGCGCCCTCGGGCACAACCACAAACACACACATAAAGTCTTCAGGCTTTTTATAAGTTTTTAAAAAGCGGTCCTTCAGTTCCTTTTTTACAACACCGGCTTCAATAAATTCTTCCAAAGTTGAGGCATTAATGGTCCAATCGGTGTTCAGGTCGTGCCGGTCGAGTATAACCTCACCGAGCTTCACCTCATGTTGATGAGCAATGAAGATAGGATGGGAGGAGATGCCCTCTACCATAATCTCGATAGCTACTTCCTTAATCGACTCGTTATATATTTTCAAGTCTCTTTCCAGACTTTTAAGCGGACTTTCTTTTTGTGGTTCGCCCGCTTTTTCGTTTAGCAGTTCTTCCGGATCCATGTTTTTTTATTAGTTTGATTTTTTAGTCTTGATTTCTGAGTCTGGAGCCTTGAGTTCTGAGTCTGGAGCCCAGAGTCACGAGTCCGGAGTCAGGGGTTTTCAGTCGATAGTCTTGAGTTTAAAGTCCTGCACGGATTGGTTTATATCTGCTCCCGGCCGCTGCGCAAGACTCTTGGCTTAAGACTCCGGACTCAAGACTTGCGGCTCAGAATTCCCGACTCAAAACCCCTTCAGCACCAGCAGAACTACGTTTTCCACGTGTTGTGTATGCGGAAACATATCTACCGGCTGTATCTTCATTACATCATATTTTTCTTTAAGTACCAGCAAATCGCGGGCTTGTGTAGCCGCGTTACAGCTTACATATACAATCTTTTCAGCCTCAATTTCCATCAGGCGGTTTACAACATCGGGGTGCATACCGGCACGTGGCGGGTCGGTAATAATTACATCGGGTTTACCGTGCTCGGCTACAAAATCGGCCACCAGTACATCCTTCATATCGCCGGCAAAAAATTTGGTATTGGTGATACCGTTAATACCCGAATTGATTTTGGCATCCTCAATGGCTTGCGGCACATACTCCACGCCAACTACCTCTTTTACGTGGGCCGCTATAAAGTTGGCAATGGTGCCCGCGCCGGTGTATAAATCATAAACCAGTTCGTGGCCCTTAAAGCCTGCAAAATCGCGGGTTATTTCGTACAGGCGCAAGGCTTGGATAGAGTTGGTTTGGTAAAAAGATTTCGCCCCGATACGGAATCGGATCATTTTACCGCCCGAGGGCATTTCCTCGTGGATATATTCAGGGCCACGGTAAGCTATTACCTCCTGATCAAATATGGTATCGTTCTTTTTTTGATTGATAATATAGAGCAGAGAACTGATCTGCGGAAACTCCGCAGCTACAAAAGCCATCAAATGGTCTATTTGTTCCTGATCCGCGTAAGCGAAAACAACAATCACCATGAGTTCGCCGGTGGTTGCCGATGTGCGGATAACGAGGTTACGTAAAGCGCCTTCGTGGGCCCGTAAATCGTAAAAGCTAAGCTGGTGTTCGCGGGCGTAATCGCCAATCCGGTTCCTGATCTGGTTTGAAGGATCGGCTTGTAAATAGCAATGGTTAACCTCCAGGATCTTATCAAAACGACCAGGTACATGGAAACCCAGGGCATTCATGTCCACATTGTCGTCCCGGTTTTCGCCATCATAAAGCCAGCGTTTGTTAGAAAAAGTATATTCGAGCTTATTACGATAGTAAACTGTTTGGCTTGATGGTAAAATAGGGATCAGGCCGGTAAGCTCAACTTTAGCCAGGCGCTGTAACGAATCGATCACAGATTTTTGTTTGTAAACCAGTTGCGCATCGTAAATCATGTGCTGCCATTTACAGCCGCCGCAAACACCAAAATGCTCGCAAAAGGCATCGGTACGGTACTCGGATGGGTTGATCAGCTTTGCTATTTTGCCTTCGGCGAAGTTTTTTTTCTTTTTATAGATCTCTACCTCAACCACATCGCCTGGTATGGCTTTTTCAACAAAAACCACCAGCTCGTCGGTTTTGCCCACGCCCTTGCCTTCGTCGGCGATATCGATGATGGTAACGTTCTCTATAATTTTTTTTGTAAATGCAGTTCTATTAGCCATGAACTGCAAAGTTAACTCGAAAAATTGAATATGCTAAGTTAAGGCGCAAAATACCACAGGCCCTGTTACAGAGCTCAAAAAATGGATTGATGTGCTACCTCAGATAAAAAAAATCAAGATCAGATCCCAAAAGCTTTCTTCGTTATTAATCTCTATCGGTTCAAAGTGTTCATCAATCATTACAGAAAATTCAGTCAGCTCGCGGCTCATCGTATTTAGTGTTGATTATTATGCTAACATAGTATTTTTTATACTTAAAACCAAATTGGTTTTGATAATTAATATGGATTTAACAGAGCCCGGAAGCAGGTTGAACGCTTCCGGGCGTTTAATTAATGCTTTTCCCAGTTAATTTTTCTGGAGAAATACATCAATAAAGAAATAACGATAAATAGCAGTATACTGCCTATCATGAGTGATAGTTGTTCCAGTTGGATCAAAATAAATATAAACCCGTAAAGTGTACTGAGGATGAAGCCAAATAAAAGCGCAACCTGTTTGTTTTTGAGCAATGATGACGTGAAAGCGGCTATCAGCGTAATAGTTGCCACCGAGGCTATCAAATAGGCCAGATTATAGCCTAATTGCTCTGAAAAGGAGAGTAGCAAAGTATAATAAATAACCATTGCGGCGCCGATGAGGATATAATTGAAAACATGGATGCGTTGTTTCCTGATCAGTTCTGTGAAAAATAGCGACACAAAGGTGAGTAGGATAACCAGGGTTGAATATTTGGTGGTGCGCATGGTTTTTTGATACTGATCAACCGGTAAGCGCAGTTTTACGCCGAAAATGGCATCGTCGATTTTTTTACCTGTTAGCATATTCATATCGTTAACCCATTGCTGAGGGAACGGGCGATTATAGTAAAGCATCCGCCATTTGGCACTAAACCCGCTTTTGTTAATGATCCGGGTATCGGGTAGATAGCGACCATCAAATTTAGGACTTAGCCAGCTGCTGCTCACTTCAACATTAGTGGTTTTGCCCGTGTGTAAAAAAGATAATTCATCGCTCCCTTTTAAGTCCAGATCAAAATTAAAGTTAAGCTCATCATCCTTTGGTAAACTGAAACTCACCTGTAAGCCTTTGTCCAAAGGGCTTTGGGCACCAAAATCGGGTTCGGCGGTAAACTTTTGCCCGTTGAGTTGCAGTACCGGGTTGCTTTTTAAACCTTTTAAATCGGATATGCTAAAAACAAGGCGCACCTTGTCGTATTGTACCCATGACGGATCAATACCCTGCTTAACCAATTCCAGCTTACCGAAATTACCATTAATCAATACTTTGGAGTTAAATACCACGGCGTCAAATATACCGCGATGCAAAACATCGGTAATTACATTGGCTTTGATATTCAGGTTTTGCGGCAGCACATACAAAGTTTCGTTTATCAGCCTGATTACTTCTTTTTTATTGCTATCAAGCTCCTTAATTTCTCTTTTATAGGGTACAATGAGTATAGGGCCCTGTATGAGCTGGCTGCCCGACCAATTATTCGATATGTCATCCAATACCTGCTGATGGGTACCTTCCCGCTCAGTAATCAGGTTTTGGATCCAGGCGGATGGGATCAGCAGTAAAAGAATGAGCGCTGCAATAATTGACAGCTTGACTATCACCGACTCTTTAAACCAGCTAACGCGTTTTTGATTTTCGATCTCTTGTATCATAGTTGTATGGATAATGTTTTTAAAAGTACTTTGTATTTCAAAGTTTATGGATAAAAAAAATTAATTTGTTTTTTGTTGTTTAATCAGCTTTTCCAAAGCGTCAAGGTGCGCCCTAAAGGCTGTCCGTCCTTTTTCTGTAACCTGATAGGTGGTATTAGGCTTTCGGCCAAGAAATGCCTTATTAACGTTGATATATTCTTCCTTCTCGAGGCCCTTCAAATGCGAGGCCAGGTTGCCGTCGGTAACGTCAAACAGTTCTTTGAGCGAATTGAAATCATACCGCTCGTTGGCCATTAACACACTCATGATCTGTAATCGAAGTCTGTTTTCAAAAGCCTTATCTAATTTATCAAACGGAATTTTCACCTGTCGTATTTAAAGTATACAATGCTGCCATAAATAATGTGCAGCACACCAAAACCCAATGCCCAAAATATTAACCCATAACCCGGGTAAAGCGCGGCTATTAAGCCTAATATGATTTGGAGCAAGCCAAGGTATTTAACATCAGTAAAGGTATAATGACTACCCGAAATTACCGCAATGCCATAAAAAATAAGCGAAGCCGGTGCAACTATCCCATAATAACCGCGGCCAAGTAATATAAGCATGAACAATCCCCCGGTAACCAACGGTATAGCCGCATGGAAAAGTAGCGAGCGTGTGGTATTGTTCCAGATAGAGTGCCCGTTTTTGCGGGCCTTTTTAAAGCTTAAAAAGATACCCGTACCTACCGATGCTACTAAAACCGCTGCGGCTATAGCAAGCAGCTCTATCAATATATTAAAGTGAGTATCCAGATCGGCTACATGATAATCGCGCGAACTAAATGCCGCCGCCGAACTGTTATAAACAATATGATAGGCAAGTGTTGAACCTATCAAAGCGTAAACACCTGCCATGATGCCCGATAAGCCACTAAGTGAAATAAACTTAGACGACCGTTCCATTAAACTCCGGATAGAGCTTAGCTCATCTTCAATATTTTGATTTTTCATCCAAAAAGTACTTTGATTGACAAAGTAAGGATTAATTATTGAATTTTACAATAGCTAATATTAAATACCGTTTGATGTTTTTGTATCAATTAACGCTTAATGGTGCCGACTTCCATTGCCCTCAACTCTTCTTTGGTATTATTAAACCAGGCGCGGTTGCTTTTACGTTCCATTGAGCTCAGGTGGGGGAGCTCGTCTAATATGTCGGTAAAAATGCGGCGGGCGTCATCATCGCGGCCTACCCTCAATAAAAATTTGCCGTACTGGTAACGTTGCTCAAAGCAAGAGTAACGCCCTTTCATCGCTTTAAACTCAGTTTCGGCAGCTTCTGGTTGGCCCACGTTTTCAAGCGACAAGGCATAGAACATGTGCGCTTTTGACTTGGGGAATTTTTGCGAGCGGCTTATTTTACGGGCACTGGTAATCACATCTTCGTAACGTTGCTTGTTAAAATAGGCAAGCATCAATTGTGATATGGCGTGTTCGTTATCGGCAAAGGTTCCGGTAAGGCTGCTTTCGTAAAGTTCAATAGCCTGACCAGTATAACCTGCTGCCAGGTAAGCATCGGCTAATTTTATTTTGTTAGCAAACGTATCGGTAAACCTCAGGTTTTCTTCCAGTTTTTTGATCTTGCCGCCGGGGTTTATGATTGCGCCCACATCTAATTTAGGGCCTCGCATATTTCTTCCGGACAGCATCTCCGTATAAATATAGGCGATACTTCCAACCACAGGCAAAAACACAATCAGCCAGATCCATTTGTTCTGGTTGCCTCGTTGGATGCAGTGAATAGCGCAAATAACCTGCAAGCCTATAGAAATGTAGTAGAAATAACTGTTTTCAAAAAACATACCAGTGATTTTTTATTCAAAAATAAAAAAATATGGCATTTTGTGAGTGGCTTTTTGGTCAATAAGTGAATAAATAATTGGAAATGGTAGATTGGCTGAATGATGTTGGGCTGTTTATTGGGCTTGTTTTATCGGAGTATTTTTGCCTGCTTAAGGTTTGGAATGACATGGCGGGGTAATGTAACTTGATGCGAATGTTCTGTTTAACAAAAAAAGTATCATCTAAATAAATACATAGGTTAACTGTGTAGCCCCATGTAGAGAAGGATAACGTAATGGTGATTAACTGTTTTGCCTGTAACTTACTAAAGAATATTATGTTACAGCTATTTTAACACTCGGTGACATACTTTACCGAAAGACTATGTTGCGCCTGCTTTTAATATGCAGGATATGAAGTGAGGGGTTATTAAATAAAAAGCGCAATAAGTTTAAAACTCATTGCGCTTATAAGCCTTATTAATTTGCTTTAATGGCCCTGGTATACAAAGTTGGTACCATCATATACAAATGTTTTAGTTCTTGGAACTACACTCGGGCTTACATATACATAATAGGTTACAGTATAAGGAACGCCGACAACCGGCTTAGCAATTTTTTCTACCAAACCTGCCGCAAGAGCCGCAGTTAAGTCAGTATCATTCCAAACTGTGGTACCTGATCCGGAAATCGAAAAGTCACCAAAGCTGATTACGTTAGCTCTTGCGTCGGCAGTACCAATGTTAGCATTAGCAGGGTTATTTAAATAGGCGTAAGTAACATTTTTTACAACCGGAAAAGTAATATATACGGTTGGGTCAGGTGCCCATACGCCTGCTATTTTAAGGAATTGTAAAGTTTGTTTAAGCACCCAATTGCTTCCATCATAAGTTAAAGTCATTATTTTTTGGTAAGTAGCCGTAAATTTATAGCTAACATACTTAACGTCACCTGTTTTAGCCGGCCCCATTACGGCTGCATCGCCACGCAAAAAAGCATTAAAAAAGCCCGACAGCGCAGCGTAGTCGGTAGCCGAAAAATAGCCGTTTGCACCACGACCGGCAGCGGTATATTGAGCCGGAGTTATAGTGTAGGCTTTGATCCATCCCGAAGCAAAGTATAGAAATGAGTCGGTTACAGTTGAACCCGAGCTCGGCGTATTGCCAGCTTCGTAATAAGTATAAGTTAATACCACTAACTGGTTTGCAGCAGGGGTAGGATATTTATAGTTAAGATAATTGATAACGCCATCCGAAGTAAGATATGCCGTACTATTGCCCGGAACTGCTGTTCCGTTTGGCAGTGTACTTGCCGGGAAACTGTAATCAGCCGTAGCAAGAGTAACTGACACACGCGATAGCGTACTATCAGGCACGGCCACATTGGATGAGGACGGAGCTAACGAAAAAGTAACAAGTGCGCTTGAACCATCAGACGCGCTTGGGTATTTTGAAAGCAAACTGGCAGGAATGCTTGTATTAGCATCCGTTGCTGATTTATAGGTTCCTAAAGTGGTGGTGTAAGTTGCTGCTGCAGTAGTTTTTGGGGTTGCATCCAATGCTTTATAAGTTTGGCTCAGGGGATCACACGAAGCGAATGTCACAGCTATTAATGCGAACAAATAATATAATTTTTTCATAAATTATGAATTTAATATTTTGTTAGAATTTAATTTTAACACCAGTAGTAAACGTCCTGTAAATACCGTAATAAACCGTTGTTGGAGATCCTACGCTGCCGGTCAGCGTACTGTCAAACGCGTCCGATAGGTAAACGGTATTAAATAAATTGGTAACCGTACCTATTAATGATCCATCGAGCCCGGCAAATTTGAAGCGGAAAACGGCATTCATCCCAACCAGTGAGTAGCTTGGTACTTTGTACGGATGCAAATCTGGTTTGGTGGCATTGGTAAACAGGAAGGTTGAAGTATAGTTGCCGTTGTAGTTATAAGTAGCACCTATTTTAAGTTCTGGTACAACATCAACCTGTAAGTTTACTGATGCGGTGGTTTGCGATGCATCACCAACCTTTAAACCCTTAATCTGAACTTCGGCGAGCGAACTAACCGCTTGTTGCTGATCGTTATAAACAACAGCCGGGCCGGCGTTTTTAGTATAATACCAATCGCCAACGGAAAGCATTGCATTTAAATAAACGCCTTTAACCGGTTTTGATTTTACTTCTATTTCTACTCCCTGGTGCATCTCGTTAACACCGGAAACGCTGGCGCTGTAAAGTGCATTGCTAATCAGTACAGAATTGGTGTAAGCCTCGTTCATGTACATCGATCTGTAAAGGTTTACATTCGCGCTAAATAAGCGGCTCTTATAGCCGTAGCCTAACTCGTAGCTAAACAGTGCTTCGTTAATGTTAGAGGTGTTAATGGTATTGGTGAATCTTAAGAATACGTTATCGTAATACGGTGGTTTAGTAATATAACCTATGTTGGCAAAAATATTCGATTGGTTGTCGATGTTGTAGTTAGCGCCTGTTTTTGCCTGGAATGTAAAAAACTTAACATACGGGCTTGACTGGCGCGGATCGGTATTTAAGTAGTTGTAAAAATCCTTACGCTGATAGCCGGTTCCGTTTGCAGATAATGTTCCAAATACCGATAAATCATTTTTAGAGTATTCAACCTGTGTAAATCCGCCGCCTGATATAACGGCATCTTTATTATAAAAACCTATTTTATCACCAACTTTTGCCTGGTGGTTAGGGTTGTTGATATCGCCTGATGCCGAACCGGCTGCCGCCGCGCTCGGGTTACTTGTAAATTTATCTAATACGTAGCTGGCGCCTAAAAGGTCGGCAACTTGGTAGTAATGTATACCTTCGTAATACCTGCCATCCACGCCCGCAGAAAGGTTTACGCCGGAACTGAAATTTTTATTGTAAGTGCTTCTTATACCTGCCCAGTAATGATCGTTGCGAGAGGTGCGGATGTAATTCAGGGCTGAACCGTCGGCGCTTGACATGTTTGCTTTTTCGGCCGCGGTTAAATCAAGCGGAGAATATTGATTGCTGATTTTGTATCTTGTACCTACGTATGCGCCGGTACCCCCGCTTCCCGAGGTTGCGTACAAGATAGTTGAGATGTCGGATGTTTCGTTTAACGTCCAATGATGGGTTAACGATGCCAGGGGCTTGCTATAGTTATTCGTAACCGGATTAACGATTTGCCCGTCTTTGATACCCCAGTTGCCATTATAACGCGTTCCTTGCGGCGCATTTCTAAAGGTATCGATAGGAAGGTTATAGCGTTGCCCATGTGTTTGATTGGCGCCCATAAAATTTAACGATAACGAGTGGTTTTTATTGAAAACCTTGGTGATATTTGCAAAATAGCTATATACGTTAAACTGTAGGCCATCTGCATTTCCGTTACCTATAGTTTTTCCTCCCGAAAATGTTGCGGCCCATCCGTTTTTGTTTAACCCTGAAGAAACTGAAAATACTGTTTTTGAAAATCCATCGCTGCCAATAATTTGTTGGATACTGCCGCCTTTTTCAATATCTGTATTACGCGTAGTTATATTTATAGTACCGCCAAACGAAGGGACAACGATTTTGGATGCGCCTAAACCTCTTTGAATTTGCATTGAAGAAGTAACATCGCCAAGGCCCGACCAGTTTGACCAGAAAATTGAGCCGTTTTCCATATCATTAACCGGGATACCGTTAATAGTTAAAGCTACGTTACCATTTTTACTGCCGCTTTTAAAACCACGGATATTGATACGCGAATCGCCGTAACCGCCGCCCTGTTGCGTTACCTGCACACTTGGCGTGCCCGAAAGCAGCTCGGGCAAATCCTGGTTACCCAGATTTTCTTCAATAAACTGGGAGTTGATAGTGGTTACCGCTATGGGGGTTTTACGATCAATGGCTACGTCGCTGGTTACGGTAACCTCACCCAACGACGATGAATTTGCTTCGAGGTATACGGTTCCAATACTTTTAGTTTCAGAAACCGTGATTTCTTTGCTAACATACCCAATATACGTAAAAACCAATACACCAGTTCCGGGAGCTGGAATAGTGATTTTAAATGAACCATCTAAAGCAGCCGAAGCGGCAATAGTTGTCCCCTTAACCATAACGGTAGCCCCAATTAAAGACTCTTTAGTTTTAGAATCGAGTATTTTACCCATAATTCGGCTTTGGGCAAATAGTTGAGCCCCGTTGAACAGCAGAGCTAAAAAAAACAGTAGAATTATTCTCATATAAATATGTTTGGATAAAAAATAAAGATTTGCGAAAGTATGACAAGTTTTGGTTTAAATTATTGCGTCAATATTAGCTGTTTTTTAAGTGATTGTTAATTATCCGGTAAGTATATAAAAAAAAACAGATAGCTTAAATTTTTTTGTTTAAAATAGGGGTTAAAAACAACGAATAATGCATGTTTTTTGCTTTTTTGAAAAAAAATCGCACGAAAGGGCTATTGTTACCCTGTTTTTTTGTTAATTAGTACTTTATTTAAAATTTTAACGTGGAGTTAACATGTTAACTATTTATTTGTGAACAAATTATTTTCGATAGATGAAATTAAAACACTTACTCATTTTTGCTTTTTTTACTATTGTTGTTTCATCGTGTTCCAAGAACGCGGGCGACAACTTTACCTTCACACCACCGCCTGTTGTTGATACGGTTGGTTCGGGATCAGCTACGCCCCCGGCAACAGTTACACCAGGTTCCGATGCGCCACCATTAAGTGGTGACAATAGTAATTTGTTATTCGGCAACCCTTCAGGCGCGGGAACCAGCGTAGTTAATGATAAGGATAACTTTCTGATTAATACCGGCTATTATGTAGAGAGTTACAACTCAACTAAATTAGAGCCCAATTGGGTTAGTTGGCATTTAGACGCTACCAATACTACTAATGTAACCAAACGGCTTGATAATTTTGCAGCTTATGCCGGGTTAGCAGCCTGGGGTTTTACTGCAGTGCAAAGCAACAGTTATTCGCCTGCTACCACTTATGGGTTTGATAGGGGGCACAATTGCCCTTCAGCAGACCGTACAAGTTCAATCGCTGCCAACACGGCTACATTTTTTATGATTAATATGATACCGCAGGCACCTAACAATAATCAACAAACATGGGGTAACCTTGAAGATTATTTACGTGGGTTAACCGCAACAGGTTATGAAATATATATTGTAATGGGAAGTTACGGTACTGGCGGCACAGGTTCGCAAGGAGCAATGAATAAGATCGGTACCTTAGGTATCAATGTACCAAGTAATGTTTGGAAAATAGCCCTTATTTTGCCTGTCGGCGATGGAGACATTACCCGGGTAACCGCTTCTACAAGGCTTATTTGTGTAAATACCCCTAATATTAACAGCATCAACTCCAATTGGAAGTTATATATCACCAGTTTAGCTGATATAGAAGCCAAAACAGGTTATAAGTTGTTATCACAGCTACCTCAGTCGGTACATGATGCGTTGGCAACCAAGGTTGATTCGGGTATTTGATAAATCCAATTAAACGTAAGGATTAAAAGATGCTTAATTAATCCGCATAAACTCAATTTGCCCGAGTTTGTGTTTATTCAAAATTGAAAAATTTATTTAATAATAACAGTGTATGAAAAAAAGGCTACTCTATCTTATTTATTCTATATTATTCTTTCTTCCGGCAAGCGTGCTGGCGCAAACGCCGGTTACTCTGGGTACAAGCCCATATACTGAAAGTTTCGACAATATCGGTACTGCGCTACCGGATGGTTTTGGTGCTTTTTTAAGCGCCACGTCCAGCAGCATGGGGACGGCGGTTACTGCTCCTATATTAACACCGGGCACAACTACTTATTGGAGCGCGACTGGTGCCGGATTTAAAAATTTCGCCTCTGCTGATGGGCAGCCAACAGCCGGAACAACGTCCACCGCTGACCAAACAACGGCTACCAATCGTGCTTTTGGCGTACGGCAGACCTCGAGCGCCGGATATGATCCCGGTGCTTCGTTTGTTTTCCTGGTAGCAAATACAACCGGTAAAAAGAATTTTAAATTAAGTTTTGCCTTACAGTCGCTTGATATTTCAACCGTAGTAACACGAACTACAACATGGGTAGTTGATTATGGCTTTGGTGCTTCGCCAACCTCTTTTACAACAGTTACACCAACTGGTACCTTAACTACCGGGAATATGGTATTTAGCAACAACACTATCACCGTTGATTTTGGAAGTGCCCTGGATAATCAGTCCGGAGTGGTAACAATCAGGGTGAGCGCCTTAGCAGCATCAACTGGTGGGGGAAGCAGGGCATCAACCGCTATCGACGATTGGTCGTTGTCATGGACCAGCGCAACAGCTACACCCACATTTGTAGCAACCCCGACTTCTCTGGATTTTGGAACAAACCAAGCTGTTAACACAACGTCGGCCGCAAAAAGCTTTGTTTTGTCGGGTACCAACGTAACAGCCGCTACTACCTTAGCTGTTACCGGCCCTTACACCATATCTTCAACAAGTGGTGGGACTTATGGCACTTCACTTACGTTTACAGCCACAGACCTTGCCGCGTCGCCAAGTGTGTTTGTTAAATTTACGCCAACTGTCGCAAGCGCCTCGCCAGGCTCAATCGCTATTACATCCGGTACGGCAAGTACCAGCATTGCATTAACGGGCACGGGGGCTTCGGTTGCTAATCCAGCAACTTTAACGGTTACCCCGGCAACGTTAACATTTGCCAGCCAGGTTATCAACACATCGTCAGCTGCACAATTTTTCAATTTTTCTGCAACTAATTTGTCCGATGTGGTAACAGCTACTGCAACAGCTCAATATCTGGTTTCGAAAGATGGATTAGCATTTAGCCCCTCAGTATCATTTACAACTGCCGAAGCCGCTGCGAGTCCGAAGGTTTATGTACAGTTTACACCAACAACCATAGGCACGGCAACCGGAACGGTTACTATAGCCAGTACAACCGCAACATCAAAAACGGTAGCTTTAAGTGGCACCGCAGTAGCGGTACCGGCTCCGCCGACAGGTACAGCCAGCCACGTTGTAATTAGTGAAGTATATGGAGCAGGCGGCAACTCTGGCGCAACGTATACTAATGATTATGTGGAATTATACAACCCAACTACAACAGATGTAGTTATGACGGGCTGGTCGCTGCAATATCAATCAGCAGGTGGTACAGTCGCTTACTCTGGCTTATGTCCTCTTCCGGATGGGGCTACTATTAAGGCTCATGGCTATTATTTAGTCCAATTAGCTGGTGGCACCAATGGAACTGCTTTACCCGTAACTGCTGATTATATACCGCCTGCTGCCAACACCACTCAATCTTTCAATATGGCAGCAGGTGCTGGTAAAGTAGCTTTATGCAACACTGTTACTTCTCTGGCTGGTACACCCGCGAGTACAGCGGCCACACCTCCTGCACTTTTGGTTACGACAAGCATTGTTGACTTTGTAGCTTATGGAGCTGTAAATTACAGTTCGGGTTTTGCTCTTTTCAATCCGGCAACTCCGGCAACAACGTCGGTTACCTTGGGGGCACCTTCGCCAAGTGCGACAACTTCAATTGAAAGAAAAGCATTGTCAACCTCAACTGCTGCTACTATGGCAGCTGGCGGAGCCGACGATTTGAAGGGGAACGGGTATGACACAAACACCGATCCTACAGACTTTTTTGTAGCATCTGCACTTAATCCGCAGAATTCCGCTTCAACAGTTGAACCTGCACTTGTACCTGCTTATACAGTAACTCCTAATACTTTAACTTTTAGCCAAAATATTAACACTACATCAGGAATACAAACTTTTGCTATCACAGGCGTAGGAACCTTACCTGTTACCTCGGTAGGTACTACTGCTCCATACCTCATCTCAAAAAGCGGCGCTAACAATTTCAGTACTGCGCTATCTTTTTCGGCAGCCGAAATGGCATCGAACCCTAAAGTTGACGTGACGTTTGCACCAACTGCTCTTGGCGCGGCAAACAGCACCATTAATATTACCGGAGTTGGAGCAACCCAACAAACAGTAACTTTAACCGGCACCGGCACAGCGCAGCCTGTACCAACATTAACAGCTTCTCAAGCAAAGCTAACTTTCTTGTCTGCTGTCGGTGTGGCTTCTGATGTCCAATTCTATACGCTATCGGGTACAAATATCACTCAACCAACCCTTGTGTCTGTAACTGGGCCGTATACCATATCAACAGATGGTACCACCTTTACAACATCGGTTACTTTTGCGACAACTGATTTAAATGCAGGGCAAACGCCAAAGGTATATGTTAAGTTCACGCCAACTGCCATAGGATCAAACAGCGGCGCTGTAGTGCAAACTACCACCGGTGGCGGAACCGCCACGGCCACAGTTGCTTTAGACGGTACCGGCGCTAATTCGGCGCCTACTCTTGCCGCAATTGCCGATCAAACAGTTTGTTATACAACAACGCAACAAAGCATAGCGCTTAGCGGTATAACACCCGGAGCCGAAACTTCCCAGTCGGTTATTCTTTCGGTAACTACCAATAACTCGTCGTTATTCTCGTCAATTGGTTTACTGCCGGTAGTAAGCGGTGCCAGTACCCTTAATTATACGGTTGCCAACGGAAAAAGCGGGACAGCCTTAATCACCCTTAAAATAAAAGATAACGGAGGCATTGCCAACGGAGGTGTTGATACGCTTATCCGCACTTTTAACCTGACTATTGGCCCATTGGCTACCATCAGCATCGCTATTGACAGGCCTAACAATATTGTTGAAAAAGGAAGCACAGCTACTTTAACAGCTTCAGGAGGCGGCACAGGAGCGGTATATACCTGGACGGCTACAGTAGCAGCCAATGTTACCAGCTTATTAACCGGCCCAAGCATAACTATACGCCCAAGCTCGTTTGCCACTTATACGGTAACTGTAACCAATGCATGCGCTACCGCAACAAGCAAGGCCTCTTTGGGTGTTGAAGTAAGTAGCGCTTTTAAATTAGAAACCAGCAACGTTTTAACACCTAACGGTGATGGTAAAAATGATTACTGGGTTATAAGGAATATTGATCTATATCCCGGTAACACGGTTAAAGTGTTTAGTAAGGCTGGTAAACTGCTCTACTCAAAAACTGGTTATAATAACGATTGGAACGGGTACTATAACGGATCGCCATTAAGCCAGGGCACTTACTATTATGTAGTTGACCTTGGTACAGGTTTGCCGTACCGGGGTGTTATAAGCGTTGTTAGAGACTAATTCAAATTTCAGGAAAAACAGATGAGATCATATACATATTCAACTTATAAATTTAAAGCGTTAGCGGCCCTGGTAATCAGCATCGCCACTTGTGGTGTAAGTACCGTTAAGGCGCAGCTAAACCCATTGGCATCGCAATATTTTCAAAATCAATACTTATTTAACCCGGCTATGGCGGGGTTAAATAAAGGTTTAAATGTTAACCTGGCTTACAGTAAGCAAGGTTTCGGCATTGATGGCGCACAAAACACGCAATCTGCCTCGGCCGACTATCAGATGGATAAGGTGGGTTTGGGTGTTAATGTTTATAACCAGTATTCGGGCATTTTCAGGCAAACAAGGGCTATGGTAACTTATGCTTATCACTTGCCTTTAGCCGGCGATAACCAGAAATTAAATTTTGGCTTGTCGGCCGGGGTGATGAATAATCATATCAACATCGGTGATGTGTACGGCGATCAAAGCGATCAAACCCTGGCCAACTATAATGCTAACAAAGGAACATCATTTGATGGCGATTTTGGGGTAGCTTATACCGATAACAAATTAACCATACAAGGTGCTTTGCCTAATTTACGGTACCTGTTTAAAGACAATGGCAGCACTGTTGAACGCGAAGTGTTTTTTACAGCAGCGAGTTATAAATTTTTCGACCCGGCAGATGTTAGCGTTGAGCCCAAAGTTGCTTACCGCAAAGTAAAAGGGTACGATAATATTTTTGATGCTGGGGCAAACGTTGCATTCAATGATAGCCAGTTTAGCCTACAAGGCCTTTATCATAGCTCTAAAAGCGCTACGTTTGGTGCAGGTGTTAATTTGTCGGGATATTCTGTAATGGCTTTCTATACTACCAACACATCGTCATTAAACTCATACAGTAACGGCGATTTTGAGATCAGCCTCAAGTTTAACCTATCCAAAAAATAAACGCTGGTTTTTACTAAACTAAAATAGTTTTGCCAAATAAAAAAATCCCGGTTTCATTAAGTTACCGGGATTTTTTTATTTATGAATACTTAAATCAATGTCTTTTAGTTAAGCACCGTGTTGCAAAGTTCGTAGCGTGGTGAACACACCCCAGGCAGCCGCACTACCGAACCCGCCCCCTCGAGAGGAGAGTTAGGAAATGTGCTCATTATTAATATGTTGTAGAAGAAAAAAGCGGCGGCCCGTGCGATTCCCCTCTCGAGAGCAGGGCTGTTGCATTCTAAGTGAGTAATTGTTTCAATCTGCCGATGTCATTGCAAACGAGTCTTTGTGCTTGTGCTATATTTTGAAAGCCATGAGCTCTGAAAACGTTAATAGCGATGTTTCTAAACACCGATATATTTTCTGGTGCATGAGAAGTTCTAATGCGGGAGGCATCCTCTTTAAACGTGACATCCTTTACCCAATGTAGCTTATTCTCTATCCCCCAATGACTTCTGATTCCATAGCATAACAATTGTGCATTTTCCCTCACACTGCTGATATAGAATGCGCAATCCTCACTGATCTTATTTTTGTCTTTTACCCAACGCTCTACCTTGATTACCTGACTGGCGCCTATCCAGGCTTTACTGATTTCTTCTGGCGCCGGGCATATACATACCGATCTGCGCTCTGTACGTCCTTTATTTTTCTCCAATTCAACGAACTTGCTGCAAACCTTTGCTGTATCCGATGTCAGCGCCGCTATTTTTTCATAAAGGCCCTTTTGATTCTTTTTTACGCCTATCATATAATCATTATTCGTACCTATTATCAGCTCAACTGTTTTTTTTGGCAATGTAAGGCGTCAAGCGTAAACGTTACCCCTTCCAATCCCAGTTCAGCAATAAGCTTGCGTACCACCGGAATTTCACTTTCCTTTGAATTGTCTACAAGACCCTGGGCTAATACTTGACCACGGCTCCCATTATAGATACTCACCAAATTTACAAATCGCTGTTTTTCAAGCGCATAATCACTCATTGTCCCTTTGATCGCTTTGCCATCTATATTCATCCATTCATTTTTATTGATTTCTGTATACTGACTGGCCCATTGATAAAAAACTTCGCTTAAACTTTCAAAATCTAAATTCTGCAGTACACGCCTCACGGTATAAAACGTAGGCAAACGGGATTTTTTCGGAGTGAAATAAGTCAAAAGATCTTTTTGATTACGCTTTATAAAATCACCCAGAGCACGATAGCCGTAATAACCACTCATCGTCCCCATCACAAATAATAACAAAATAAACGTTTGGTCATGCCGCTGACCAGCCTTTCTACGCACGTCTGGCAACTTCTGCAAATAGGTTATGATGCCCTTGTCCATACTCTTTTTTCTGCAAATTTAAATCCTTCTTCTTTTAAATGCAACAGCCCTGCTCTTGAGAGGGGTGGAGGGGTGTGTTTTATGCGAGCGATTATAAATCGCAATCTTATTATTAAAGGGAGCGCTAATAACGCGGCTTTCGAGCCCCGGCCTTACTCTTTAATAGCTGCCTTAACCAAATACGGTAAAATTTCCTTTTGGAAGGATACGAAGTTTTTACGTACGTCCGAATCGCTTACAGATGTAAATGCAAAGCTGAATACGATGCTTTTACTCGATTTGATCAGGAAACGAAGACGTTGCGGATATGTATCGTCGCGGCGAAAATCACTTACTTTGGTGAACGAACTGATCAGCAGCTCTTCTAACTCGTTAGACAGGCTTTTTAAAAAATCCTGCGAATTGGTTGATTCACGGATGAAGTCCCAACCTATAAACTCATTACAAACCGTGTACGATAAACGGCTCGTTTTCATGATCAGGTTAGTTAAGTGCGTCTCCTCATCCATCTCATTGTTATAGTTATGGATGATCTCGTCAACGCTAACCTTGATATAATCCATCAGCAGGGCATGCAAAACATCCTCCTTGCTTTCAAAATATTTATAAATAGTAGCTTTTGCTATCTTGGCCCTTTTAGCAATTTCGTTTACGCTGGTTTTGTGGTATCCAAACTTACGGAACAGTTCCTGCGCGGCGCGCTTAATACTTTCTTTTATTTTATCAACTTCCATTTTTAGTTGGATACAAATATCTCATTATTACTAACATTTACGCTATACGATTTTAGCGAGCGGGTAGCAGGTGCTTTTACCGGCGAGCCATCGTTAAGCGAAAACTTTGAGCCGCTGCAAGGGTCGGTTACGGTTAAAGCTGGATCGTCTAACGTAACGGCGCATCTTTTTTCGGGTTGGTAACTGCTGCAACGGTCATAGGCTACATATCCGCTGGCGCTGCGGTAAATAATTAAGCCCGAAACGCCATAGCCGCTAATTAAAACGGCACCGCCAGCCGCGGTTAATTTACTTAAACGGGGATCAGATAGTGGGGCACTGAAATTAACGGCCACATCCGGAACATAGTCCGAGGATTTACCGCACGAAAAGCAGACGAAACATAAAATCAACAGGCAAAATCTTTTCATCATATCATGTTTATTCAACTACGTACCTTATCTGCATTTTCTGCTTTAAACAATCTCTGTTTGAAACTGATTTAAAAAGCGTACATCGTTCTCTGAGAACAAACGCAGATCACGGATAACATATTTTAAATTGGCAATACGCTCTATACCCATTCCGAAAGCAAATCCAGTGAATTTTTTACTGTCGATGCCGCAATTTTCAAGCACGTTAGGGTCAACCATACCGCAGCCTAAAATTTCAACCCAACCTGTATGTTTACACATATTGCAGCCTGCGCCTTTGCAAATGGTGCACGAGATATCCATCTCGGCCGAAGGCTCGGTGAAAGGGAAATAGGATGGGCGGAAACGCACCTGCGTACCATCGCCATAAAGCTCCTGCACAAAGTGGTAAAGCGTTTGTTTTAAATCGGAGAAAGATACATTCTCGTCGATATACAAACCTTCAACCTGGTGAAAAAAGCAATGTGCACGGGCTGAGATAGCCTCGTTGCGGTATACCCGGCCCGGCATAATAGCGCGGAAAGGCGGCTTGCCAGCTTCCATCATGCGGACTTGTACGGATGAGGTATGTGTGCGCAAAGCGATATCATCCTTACCCGAATTCTTTTTAATGAAAAAGGTATCCTGCATATCACGTGCCGGGTGCTCTTCGGGGAAGTTGAGCGCCGAGAAATTATGCCAGTCGTCTTCAATTTCCGGCCCTTCGGCAACTACAAAGCCTAAACGCTTAAAAATATCGATGATCTCGTTCCTGATCAGCGACAGCGGATGGCGCGAGCCAAGCTCAAAACCTTCGCCCGGAAGGGTAAGGTCGGCTTCTGATTTTGTGCTGCCGGTTTCGGTACCTAAACTTTCTTTAAGCTCGTTATATTTGGCTTCGGCTAATTGTTTAAACTCATTTAATACCTTGCCGAATACACGCTTTTCTTCGGGGCTAACGGTTTTAAAATCTTCAAACAGATCTTTAATAAGCCCTTTGGTGCCCAGGTATTTGATACGGAATGCTTCCAGTTCATCAGCCTGGGTTGTGATGAAAGCGTTGATATCGGCAGTGTATTGATTTATTTTATCTTGCATAACAACTACAATGTTCTTAAAAATTGTTCGGTGGTTAAAACCGGCAAATGTGATTTTTTATAATGTTTTAAATTGCGGCTAATAATAGCATCGCATTGAAATTTTTGAGCGATATAATATTGAATGGCATCTTCAAAATCTGTAAATTCGCTATTAACGGCCAGGTTAATGGCATCAATATCAAACGGTAAAACGTTCAGGTTATTAATTAATGATCTTACACTATCCCTTGCCAGTTCTTTACCGATGTTTCTTGCCAAAATATAGTGAATGTTAGCAATTACCAGGGATGATGTGCTGATCTTTATGGTTTTGTTTTTACTCTTAGCTAATAAAGTTTGGCTAAAGGTGAAAAAAGGTTCGCGCATCAATAATAAATCAAGCAAAACATCACTGTCTATAAAGGCATTTTTATAAATCATACTTCTCCTTCAGGTACTCATATTTGGCATCCCATACATCCAGGTCGCCGGGTACTTTTCCTTTTAAAATCCCTGTAAGTTTTAAAATATCATCAGGTATTTCATTTTCTGGAGTTACATAGCCAGTATTTTCTTTTTGATCTATTCCTTTCAAATAGTTCTGTACCAATTTAGATAAGCTGACGTGTTTTTCACGGGCATATTTTTTTGCCCTTTCAATCACCTCCGGTTCAATGCTTAAAGTTAATTTTGAAGCAGCCATGCTGTTTAATTTATACGTACAAATATAATCAAGTTATACGTATTAATACGTAACCTGCCTGATTAGCTTTTTATAGCTTCGCAAATTATTTTATTACGCCCAATTCTTTACCCACTTTGGTAAACGCGGCAATGGCCTTATCTAAATGTTGCTGGTTATGCGCTGCAGATATCTGTACCCTGATGCGTGCCTTGCCTTGCGGTACCACCGGGTAATAAAAGCCAATTACATAAATCCCTTCGGTTAGCAACCTGGCAGCAAACTCCTGCGATAGTTTGGCTTCATACAACATGATGGGCACAATGGGGTGTACGCCGGGCTTAATATCGAAACCAGCCTCAGTCATGGCCTTGCGGAAATACTGGGTATTGCTTTCCAGCTTGTCGCGCAGCTCGGTAGTTTCGCTCAGCATATCAATTACCGCGATGGATGCCCCGGTGATGGATGGAGCAAGGGTATTTGAAAACAGATATGGCCTTGAACGTTGCCTCAGCATATCAATAATTTCCTGCTTGCCCGATGTAAACCCGCCTGATGCGCCGCCCAACGCTTTGCCCAGGGTGCCGGTAATAATGTCTATCTTATCCATTACGCCGCAATGTTCGTGAGTACCGCGGCCGGTTTTGCCCATAAAACCCGAGCAGTGGCTTTCGTCTATCATGACCAGTGCATTATATTTTTCAGCAAGGGCGCAAATTTTATCTAACTGAGCAATGGTGCCATCCATCGAGAATGCTCCATCGGTAACGATAATACGGTGGCGCAAGTTGGCGCTGGCCTGTAGCTTCTCCTCCAGGTCGGCCATGTCATCGTGCTTGTAGCGGTAGCGCTGCGCCTTGCACAAACGCACCCCGTCTATAATAGAGGCATGGTTCAGTTCGTCGGAGATGATGGCGTCCTGCTCGTTAAATAAAGGTTCAAACACACCGCCGTTTGCATCAAATGCGGCCGCATATAAAATGGTATCCTCGGTACCTAAAAACTCCGAAATCTTTTTTTCCAGTTGTTTATGGATATCCTGTGTTCCACAAATAAAACGTACCGACGACATGCCGTAACCATGGCTATCAATAGCGGCCTTTGCAGCCTCAATTACTTTTGGATGCGATGAAAGCCCCAGGTAGTTGTTGGCGCAGAAATTGATTACTTCCTGCCCGCCTGCTACTTTAATATCAGCACCCTGCGGCGATATGATGACGCGTTCTTTTTTATATAATCCGGCTTTTTCAATTTCTGCCAATTCCTGCTGTAATACAGGCTGCAAAGTTTTATACATAGTTTTTAGTTTTATTTGTTGGCAAAATTACGCATTAGCCGCCATTTTGTTGTACGCTATTGCTATTTCCCAAATAATATCATGTTAAATTCAAACTTTTTAATCAAATACTTCTTTACAAAATAATTGTAAACTATGATGAGGTATCTTATTTTATTTTTTGCTGTTTTGTCGCTACATGCAGCTGGGCAGCAAGTGATACTGTCGGGAAAGATAACCGATAGTCAGGGCAATCCAATAGCATTTGCATCCCTTTATATACAGGGAACAACCATAGGTACCAGCGCTAACGAGTATGGTCAATATCAAATCAGGTTAAAGCCCGGAAAGTATGGCATTGATTTTCGTTCGGTTGGTTTTAAACAGCAAACCGAACAGGTTGAGCTTGTCGCCGATAGCTTTGCTCATAATGTTGAGTTAACTTATGAAGATTATCAGCTCAAACAAACAGCAGGGCAGGGGGAAGAAGATCCGGCTTTTGAGATTATCCGGAATGTGATCAAAAAGCGTCAATATCATTTAACCGAAATCAACCAGTATGCCTGCGATGTGTATATCCGTGGCATACAAAAATTAATAAGTGCTCCCAAGGGGCGTTTGATCAGGGGCGTGGCACATGAGCTTCAACTTAATCTGGATAATAATAGTATCCTTTACATGTCCGAATCTGAATCGCGCTTTAACTTTCAGCAGCCCAACAACTTTAAGGAAGTGATGATGTCGTCAAAAGTTACTGGTAACTACAATGCCTTTGATTTTAACAGGGCAGCTAAGTTACAGTTGAACTTTTATAGAAACATGCTCGACATTGAGGGGTTAAATCCCCGTGGATTTGTATCGCCCATTGCCGATAATGCCATGAAATACTATACCTATAAATTGTTGGGTAGCACCGTTGAAAGCGGGCAGGTGATTGATAAGATACAGGTAATTCCGCTGGATGATCGCGACCCGATTTTTAAGGGCAATATTTATATTATGGAGAACGACTGGCGCGTGTACAAAGCGCACTTGTATGTTACTAACCGGTCAAATCTCAACTTTGTTGATACTTTAAACATTAACCAGCAATACATCCCGGTTAACGATGGTAAATGGCAGCCTGCATCAGTATCGTTTACCTATAGTGGCAATGTTTTGGGTTTTAGATACAAAGGCTATATTTTAGGTAACTACAGTAACTATGATTTAGCTCCTCAGTTTCCGCCGCATTATTTTAATGGCGAAACGATGCTGATCACACAGCAAACCACCAAGAAAGATTCTGTTTATTGGCGAAAAAAACGTCCCGTACCGTTAACGCCACAAGAGCAACAAAACTACAACCTAAAGGATAGCATCCTTAAAAAACATGAAACGGCCGCATACCTCGATTCTACCGAAAGGGCGAATAATAAGTTTAGCCCCGCCAGCTATGCGTTTTTTGGAGATACAGTTAAGCACCGCTATAAAAATGAGGTGCTTACGCTCAACCCCTTGTATGAGACTATCATTTATAATACTGTTGAAGGTTGGGCCGTTGATTTAAAACCAACCTACACAAAAAAATTTGGCTTCGGAAGGCAATATACCATATCGCCCGAAGTTCGGTATGGTTTTGAAAACAAAATATTCAGTATAAACACTGGTTTTAATTACGCTTACGACCCTACTAACCAAGGTGTTTTTTATGGCCGGGTAGGCACTGGCATAGTAGACCTGAACAGCGAAGGTTCTGTAGGTATATTTTTAAACGGCTTATCGAGCTTGTTTTTTAAAGATAATTTTTTAAAGTTATACAGGTCAAAGTATTTGATGGCCGGTATGCAGCGGGAGGTAGCGCGAGGCTTATTGTTAGATGGAAGCATGGAGTATGCCCGGCGAAATGCTTTGCAAAATACCTCCAACCGAACCGTTTGGAAATTTCCTAACAAGGAATATACGTCAAACAACCCTTTAAACAGCAATTTAAATGCCCCGCTGTTATTCCCCGAGAGTAACGCGTTAACGTTTAAGATATCGGCCATTTATACTTTCGATGAGGAATATACCACTCGCCCTGAAGGGAGGGTTTACGATCAGTCTAAGTATCCTAAAATACGGCTTAGTTACCGCAAAGGCATCAAAAACTGGTTAGGGTCTGATGTGGATTACGATTATGCCGATATACAGGTATTTCACAATCACATTAACTTGGGTATGTATGGTTATTCATCGTTTTTAATTACGGCTGGTAATTTTTTTAACGATAAGGCGGTTTCTTATCCCGATTACAAATGGTTTAAAGGCAACCAGGGAATTACTTTTACCCCTGGCATAAGCCAGTACCACTTTCTTCCGTATTATACTTACAGCCCTGCCTCGTTTTTTGAGGCCCATTACGAACATAATTTCTCGGGGTTTTTGTTCAATAAAATCCCCGGTTTGCGCAAGCTCAAATTAGAAGAAATTGTAGGTGGCAACTATTTAACGCAGAAGCTTAACCCGGCTTACACTGAGTTTTACATCGGCGTGCAACGCTTTTTCTTTAGGTTTGATTACGGCTTTGTTTACCGCGGCGCCGGACATTTTGACCAGGGGATTAAGTTGTATTACGGGATTTGACAGGCGTGTTGTTGGTTTGTTGAGTGATGTAGTTTTAATGGTTTTGGGTGATGAGTAAAATTAACTGGTGCTTGCCATAATTAGACATTCGTCGTCAAATATGATCCCCCAACTGCGCAATCCATGGGCATGATTTCTTAATGGACTATAGGTAACCAACTACGACCAACTTGCGATCAATCATCCAAAAAAAATAATTATCTTTGCGGCTCATTAAACGCTGTTTGCAGCAGTATCAATGCCATCATGACAAAGTATCAAACATTACTGTATTATTGTTATTCAACAATAACCGATGCGGAGCAATTCACCGCAGATCATCTTAAATTTTGTAAATCTTTAAACCTGGTTGGGCGTATTATTGTAGCCGATGAGGGCCTGAACGGTACGGTATCTGGTACGGTTGAATCTTGCCAGGCGTACATGGACACGCTTCACGCGGACCCACGATTTGCCGGGATCGATTTTAAAGTTGACGATGTGGAAGAGCCATCATTTGTAAAAATGCACGTGCGCTATAAGACAGAGATCGTCCATTCGGGCCTGCGCGACCCCAATATCATCAACCCCCAGCAAAAAACGGGTATCCACCTGGAAGCGAAAGATTTTTTGGCGATGAAGGATCGTGATGATGTGGTGGTTTTGGATGTACGGTCTAACTACGAGCACTCGGTAGGTAAATTTAAAAATGCTATTACTTTAGATATTGAAAACTTTCGCGATTTTCCGTCCAAAATCAATGAGCTGGCCCAATACAAGGATAAAAAAATAATTACCTATTGCACCGGTGGCATTAAGTGCGAAAAGGCATCCGCTTTGTTGCTTCACGAAGGTTTTAGCGATGTATACCAGTTGCATGGCGGCATTATTAAGTACGGGAAGGAGGCCGGAGGTGAGGATTTTGAAGGTAAGTGTTATGTATTTGATAACCGCTTAACGGTTGATGTAAACGCTGTTAACCCCGTAGTGATATCTACCTGTTATAACTGTGGCACTACAACGGCAAAAATGATTAACTGCGCCAACCCCGAGTGCAACGAACACTTTACCCAATGTGATGCCTGCGGCGAGGCCCTGGAGGGATGTTGCTCCGAGGAATGTAAACAACACCCGCGTAAGCGTGTATATGATGGTACAGGGTATTATGTAAAGGTTCCTCAACCCGTTAGCGCCCTTAAATTATCCCGTAAGGTTACAGAAACAACGAACTTAGAAAACGCTGGCTAAGCTATATGCCCAAGCCCAAAGCCATTGTGATAGGTGCCGGTATTGCCGGGATAGCCGCAGCCATCCGCTTAGCGGTTAAAGGCTATGAAGTGGAAGTTTTTGAGGCCAACAGCTACCCCGGAGGCAAACTTTCGGAAATTACTTTGGGCGCTTACCGTTTTGATGCCGGGCCAAGCTTGTTTACCATGCCGCAGTACGTGGACGAGTTGTTTGAGCTTGCCGGGAAAACTAAAGGCTTGAGTTACCAAAATTTGGATGTTGTTTGCAAGTATTTTTATGAAGACGGCACCAAACTGAGCGCCTATGCCGACGAGGATAGGTTTGCAGGGGAAGTAGCCGGTTTAACCGGCGAAGATCCGGCAAACGTTAAACGCTATTTTAAAAACAGCCGCAACATTTATCAAATCACCAATCATGTTTTTTTAGAACGATCACTACATCGCCTGAAAACGTTTTTGCGTTGGGATACACTGAAGTCGGTATTTCGCTTTCCGCAGATTGACGCTTTCAGAACGATGCACCGGGCTAACAAGGGCTTTTTTAGGGATAAGCGCCTGATTCAGTTTTTCGACCGGTATGCTACATACAACGGCTCCAACCCTTACCAGGCACCGGCTACCTTAAATGTTATCCCACATTTGGAGCAATATTTCGGTGCGTATTTCCCCGATGGGGGGATGTATAGCATCACCACCAGTTTAGTTAAGCTGGGAGAGAAACTGGGCGTGAAATTTAACTACACCTGTGTGGTTGATGAAATAGTTTTGCAGAAGCAGGAAGTTAAAGGTATCAGAGTTAAGGGTGAGTTACAAGCTGCCGATGTGGTGATATCCAACATGGATGTTTATTTTACGTATAGCAAGTTGCTCAAATCGCATCCAGAACTTCAACCCGCAAAATTATTAAAGCAGGAGCGGAGCAGTTCGGCACTGATATTTTATTGGGGTATAAAAAAGAGCTTTCAGGAGCTTGATCTGCACAATGTATTTTTCAGCGGCGATTATGAGGCTGAGTTTAAAGCCATCTGGGAAAAACAAGGCCTATACCATGACCCTACCGTATACATCAACATCAGCTCGAAATATAAGCCGGATGATGCGCCAATGGACTGCGAAAACTGGTTTGTGATGATTAACGTTCCGGCAAATAAGGGCCAGGATTGGGATGAGCTGATTGCTGAAGCGCGCAAAAATATCATAGCCAAATTGTCACGCATCCTGGGCGAAGACGTAAGCAGCCTGATCACATGCGAGTCAATTTTAGATCCGCGAAGCATCGAAAGCAAAACCTCATCTTACCAGGGCTCGCTATATGGTACCAGTTCCAACAACCAGTTTGCCGCGTTTTTACGGCAGGCTAACCGTTCATCAAAAATTAAAGGCTTGTACTTTTGCGGCGGCAGCGTACACCCTGGCGGGGGTATTCCGCTGGCCCTGCTTTCCGCCAAGATTGTAAGCGACTGGATGTGATTTGGTGTATTGGTTATTTGTGTTTTAGTTATTGGGTGTATTAAGTTATTGGGTTATTGAGTGTATTAAGTTATTGAGTTTGTCTCAGGTTATTGATCGCTTTATGTAGCCAATTCAATTTGATAGACTAAAAAGTAACTTACCTCGATAATCAAGTAAATCAACAATCAAGTAACCAGTAGCTTAATAATCAAGTAAATAATAACTAAGTATCCAATATCCAGGTAACCAACAACTCAATAACGAAGTAACCCAATAACAAATAACCAATACACCAATAACCACCAACCAAATGGGCTTTCTGCATCTACCTGATCTTGGAACTGTACATTACCATGAATATGGTACAGGTAATAAGCCGCTATTGGCTTTTCATGGTTACGGCATGACGGGGAAACAATTCCATGTGCTCCAAAAATCCTTGTTAGGCAAATATCATGTTTATGGATTCGATCATTTTTTTCATGGAGAAAGTAAATTGGAGGGCTGGACTGAGCAACAGATACTGGCCGGGATGAATAAAACTATGGTGCGTGCCTATTTGGAAGCCTGGTTTAAAGTATTCGGGCGGCAGCGTATCTCGTTGATGGCTTATTCCATCGGGGCCAATTTTGCGTTGATATTGCTTGAAGATTATGCCGATATGGTTGACGAAGTGATACTGATGGCACCCGATGGCTTGGCCGGATACGAGGGATTTAAATTTTTACAGCACCATAGCATAGGGCGCGCGATATTTAAAACCATTAGCAAAAGTAACTGGCTGGCGCCGAAGCTGCTAAAAGCCTTGAAAAAAATCAGGGTGATCGACCAAAGTTTATACACCATTGCTTATAACGAAGTAGATACGCCCAAAAAGCGCGAAGATGTATTTTATACGCTCAACCTGATACGGCATTTGAAACCCGATATAAAAAAAGTGGCCGAACAGGTTAACCGTTACAACATAAAATGTGTATTGATATTTGGCCGGGATGATTTGCTTTTCCCCAAAAAGCCCGCTATGCAGGCGATTGAATTGCTGGACGGGCTTGAAGTACACGAAGTACCGATGGGGCATTGGCTGGTAACAGCCGCCCTGGATGCTTATCTGTGCGATGCTGCGCAAAAGCTTGCCAATAATCAAAGTCGACATAAGTAAAGGCTCAATAATTTTCTTGCTGCACTAACTTTAACTCTTCAATTACGTTATTATATATTTGCCAGCATGATACCCGCACGCCGAAATAAAACCCTGAGCAACCTTTTTGCTTTATACATGCGTTACCGCATGCGCAAGGCATTTAAAGTGATAGAGGTGATGCCCTTTGAGGTTAAGCCGGGGCACTCCATATTATTGCTTTGCAACCATTTTAGCTGGTGGGACGGCTTTTTTGGCAACTACCTGGCCTATTGGACATTTAAGCGAAAGTTGTTTATTATGATGCAGCACGATCACCTGGAGAAACGGATGCTGTTTAATTTGTTCGGCGGTTTTTCCATTGAAAGGGGCACGCGCGAAATGCTCAAGTCGTTGTGGTACGCTGCCGATTTGCTCAATGACCCGGAAAATCTGGTGGTTGTTTTCCCGCAGGGCGAGCTGATCTCGAATCATACGACCAATATCAGTATCGAGAAAGGTATTGAACGGATGATCAAACACATTAAAGGCCCCTGCCAGGTTGTTTATTGTGCCACCCTGATTGATTACTTTGAAAGTTTAAAGCCGTCGGCTTACATCCATTTGTTTGATTGCGGGATAGCTAACCAGATGCCATTTGATGAGTTGGTTAAAAATATCAATACCTTCCATCAAAAAGCGCTTAAAGATCAGGTAGATGTTGCTCATTAAAGTGTTTAAAATTGCCGCCGGATGGTAGCGACTTTCAATCTCAATACTTATCTTGCGTTTGGATGTTAAAGCCAAAAAAAAACTTATTAATTACGGGTTTCTTTAATCTGTACATCAACTGGATCATCAAACGCCATTTTCAGCAAGTGCAGTTTAATCGCCCTGATTTTAAATCAGATCGTTCGGTTTTACTAATTGCCAATCATTTTAGCTGGTGGGATGGCTTTTTGCTTTATCATGTTAACCAATTGGTGTTCAACAAAAAGTTCCACATTATGGTGTTGGAAGATACGATGCAAAAATTAAGTTTTTTAAAGTACTTGGGCTCGTTTTCGGTCGCTAAAAATTCCCGGCAAATACTTCAGTCGCTGGATTATGCTGCAGATCTGTTAAATGATCCAGATAATATGGTGGTTATTTTCCCGCAAGGTAAATTGTATTCTAATTTTGTTGACGACGTTCATTTTGAAAAAGGAGTAACACACATAGCGCGGAAGGCAAAGGCTAACTTTCAGTATGTTTTAGCAGCCACCTTTATAGAAAACTTTCAATATAAAAAGCCGGCCGTAAATGTTTATTTAAAGGTTTTTAACGTTGATAATATAGCACCTGATCAGCTGCAACAGCAATATCAGCAACATTATCAAAAATCCAAGCAGCAACAAACCGCAATTACAGTATAAATGATTCTTATTATCTATTTTGTGTTATTCTTTTTGATACTGCGGTTTGTAGTAACGCTGTTCAACTTCTTATCCGATCCTAAGCTAAGGCGGGTAGCAAAACACTATCATGATTTTGTTTCTATCCTAATCCCCGTAAGGGATGAAGAGGATAATATCATTCATTTGTTAAAATCTATTCAAGGGCAGGATTATAGCAACTACGAAGTGATTGTATTAGACGATCAATCCAAAGACGGAACCTTGAAAATTTGTACTGATTTTTGTAATACAGATAAGCGATTCAAAGTATTAAAAGGTAATAACCTTCCTAACGACTGGTTAGGTAAAAACTATGCCTGCCATCAATTGGCGCTGGAGGCTAAGGGGCAATACCTGATGTTTGTAGATGCCGATGAACAAATTAATAACGGGCTCATTAATAGTTCGGTTCACCGGATGAAAGCGAATAATCTAACCTTGTTAAGCCTTTTTACCAACCAGGTGATGATCACATTAGGCGAGAAGCTGGTTATACCCTTGATGCATTTTATTCTGCTTAATTTGCTGCCGCTCAAGCTTGTTTTGTTGGTGAAAAATCCATCGGTGGCTGCAGCGAGCGGCCAGTTTATGTTTTTTAATGCGGATGACTACCGGCGCTATCACTGGCACCAGTTGGTAAAGAGCCGCGTTGTTGAGGATGTTGAAATTATGCGCCAGGTAAAAGCCAGCAACCTGAATGGTGAAACCCTGCTGGCCAACGGGATGATTAGTTGCCGGATGTATACTTCATTTGAAGAATGCTTAAATGGCTTTAGCAAAAATTTTTTAGCGGCATTTAATTACAGCATCCCCGGGTTTTTGTTTTTCTTGTTGCTGCTCATCGCCGGGCCTATGATGGTTGTATTAACCACCAATTTTTCGTTAATATTTTTCACTATCGGCCTTATTGTTCTAACCCGCGTTATGATATCATTGTCGTCGGGCCAAAATGTGCTTCATAATGTGGTGCTCCATCCTCTTCAAATGCTGAGCCTTACTGTTATCTCGTTTATGGCTATTCAAAAACATCTTACCAAAACCAATGTGTGGAAAGGCAGAAAGGTTTGAAACTTAATAAAATTACTATAGCCATCCTTATTATTGTGGTATTCCACATCGTTGGCCTTATTGGTTTTTTTATCCCGGCGCTGCAACCTTTGTTTTTAAAAATAGTACCATTCCATTTGTTGTTGATGTTGGCGGTGATTATTTACAGTCATGAGGCACGTAGTTTTAAATTTTTAATTTTTTTCATTGTTGTTTTCGTATTGGGCTTGTTAGTGGAGTGGGTAGGGGTGCATGAGCATGTTATTTTTGGGCGATATGTTTATGGTAAAACGCTTGGTATCAAGTTAAGTGATATTCCGTTGATGATAGGCGTTAACTGGTTCTTGCTTGTCTATTCGGCAGGGGTTTTAGTACAGTGGTCGCCGTTTAAAAATCCCTTCATCAAAGTGGTATTGGGGGCCGCAGTTCTGGTTCTGCTTGATATGGTTATTGAGCCTGTAGCGGTTAGGTTTGATTATTGGGCCTGGCTAAGCGCGGGCTCCTATTTAACGGCGCCGCTTAAAAATTATGTTGACTGGTTTTTAGTTAGCCTGGCTATGTTGGTCGTATTTGAACTATTTCAATTTAAAAAGCAAAGCCAGGTAGCCGCCGTGTTAATGCTAACGCAGTTTGTTTTTTTTATATTGATGCGATGGGCTTAACGCAGAGCAAGGCAATTTTCTATAATACATTATTCACCTTTTATCTATAAATTTGCAATATGGGAGCGCATCAGTTACAGGTAACTATTGACCAGGATTCGGGCTTTTGCTTCGGTGTTGTTTACGCTATTGATATGGCCGAGGAAATTTTGGCCGAGGATGGCTATTTGTATTGCCTGGGCGATATAGTGCATAACGACGAAGAGGTTGACCGTTTAAAAGCTAAAGGTTTACGTATTATATCACACGATGAACTTGCCGGTTTAGCTAACGAAAAAGTACTGATACGCGCACATGGTGAAGCGCCGGAAACATACAAAACTGCCCTCGAGAATAATATTACCCTGATAGATGCCTCATGTCCGGTAGTATTAAAACTACAAAACCGGATTAAAACATCATTTGATGCCGACGAAAAGATTGTGATTTTTGGCAAGCACGGGCATGCAGAAGTAATAGGTTTACAAGGACAGACTAATGGAGATGCACTTGTTTTTCAGGATATTGCCGAACTGGATGATGTGCAGCTGCCAGAGCGGTTTACACTTTACAGCCAAACCACCAAAAGCACCGCCAAATTTTACCAGATTAAGGAAGAGTTGATTAATCGTGGTTACGATGTTAAGGCTAACGATACCATTTGCCGCCAGGTTTCAAACCGGGATAAAGATCTGCATAAGTTTGTAGTCAACTTTGATAAAATATTGTTTGTATCGGGCAAAAAATCGTCAAACGGAAAGGTGCTTTACGAGGTTTGTAAAAAGTATAACCCCAATACTTATTTCATTTCCTCCACAGACGAATTGGATATGTCTATCTTTCAGCCGGGCGATAAAATAGGCATAGCCGGTGCAACATCAACCCCGATGTGGCTGATGCAGGAATTTAAAACTGAATTGGAGAAATATTGATCCCCGCAGAGCGTTAATTAAGTATGCACAAACCCGCGCCTTATACCGGTACACTGATATCCCTGGTAGTTTTAGGCAGCTGGTTAACAGCCATCATATTCTTAATGCGTTGGCAGGTTAACTGGGCAAATCCATTATTATATCTTTTTGTTTTAGTGCAAATGCATTTGTACACTGGCTTGTTTATTACCGCGCATGATGCTATGCACGGAACTATTTCATCAAACAAAACCATTAACAATGCTTTAGGCTATACGGCAACTTTTTTTTACGCCGCATTCTGGTATCCGCAATTGTATACTAAACATCACCGGCATCATAGCCACGTACATACAGATGAAGATCCCGACTATCACCTGGGAAGCTTCCTGGCATGGTATTATACTTTTATCCGTAACTATTTGTCTATCTGGCAAATTGTGGTTATGGCCCTTGTTTTTAATGTATTGAAAATTTGGATACCGCAGGTCAATCTTCTTTTATTCTGGGTATTGCCCTCGTTGTTAAGTACACTGCAATTGTTTTACTTCGGCACATATTTGCCTCACAAAGGCGAACATGATAATAAACATCAATCGCGCAGCTTAGCTAAAAATCATTTCCTGGCTTTTATTTCGTGCTACTTTTTTGGCTACCACTATGAACACCATAATTCGCCCGGGACACCCTGGTGGTTGTTATGGAAAATGAAATAAGTTTGAATGATTACAAATAACACCCTGCTGACATTTTAAATTTAGTTAGCCCAAACTTCCATATTATCTTTGCGACCGCAAGTGCGGTTATCTATTTGAGCAGATAAAGCCGTTTGTAAACTGAATATGAGCAAAAAAGGAGTTTTACTAATTAACCTGGGTACGCCCGATAGCCCATCGGTAAGCGATGTGCGTAAATATCTTGATGAGTTTTTAATGGACCCAAGGGTGATTGACGTAAACCCCGTGTTGCGTACTTTTTTGGTTAAAGGGATTATTGTACCCTTCCGCAGCCCCAAATCGGCCAAATTATATCAACATATATGGGATGATAAAACGGGTTCTCCTTTATTGCACTATAGCATTTTGCAGCACCAGCAGCTGAAGGATGAGTTAGGCGACGAATACCAGGTTGAACTGGCTATGCGCTACCAAAGCCCTTCTATCGAGTCGGCATTAAACAGGTTGAAAGAAGCATTGGTGCAAAGTATCCTGGTGATAGCATTGTTTCCGCAATATGCATCGGCCAGTAGCGGCTCCGTGCACGAGAAGGTGATGGATATTGTAGGCAATTGGCAAACCATCCCCGATATTTCGTTTATAAACTCCTTCCATGATAACGAGCTGATGATTGAAACCTTTGCCGACAATGGCCGAAAATACCAGCCCGAAACTTACGATCATATTTTATTCAGTTTCCACGGTTTGCCACAACGCCAGCTAATTAAGTGCGACCATACGGGTCAGTACTGCCTTAAAGTAAATGGCTGTTGCGATACTTTAAACGATACCAACAAACTTTGCTACTCTGCCCAATCGCATCATACTGCTCAGCTCATCGCTCAAAAATTGAATATTCCGGCAGATCGATATACCATTTGTTTTCAATCCCGTTTAGGCAGCGACCCATGGGTACAGCCCTATACCAGCGAGGTGATTAAAAAGCTCGCTAACGAGGGTAAAAAGCGCTTATTGGTATTTTGCCCGGCCTTTGTTGCCGATTGCCTGGAAACCGTTTACGAAGTAAGTGTTGAGTATCACGAAGAGTTTATTGCCGCCGGGGGCGAGCATGTGCAGCTGGTAGAAAGTCTGAACGATTCGCCAAAATGGATCCGCGCGCTTAAAGAAATGGTATTGAATAATTAGTTTTCGGTTCGCATTAACTCTTTTAAATGGGTTGTTTTTAATATGGTATCTGTGGCTCCGGTGTTATTGGCAACATAAGCCTTAATAGCGGCGCTGGTTTTTTGCCTGTAATTTAAATCGCTTATCAGTTGATGGGCAATTAATTTCAGGTCGTCAACGTTGGATACTGTAAACCCTAATTGCATACTTACCATATCTCTGGCTTCGCGAAATTTTTGATAATTAGGGCCAAATATAACCGGCAGCCCAAATGCAGCCGCTTCCAGCGTATTATGAATACCTACCCCAAACCCGCCACCTATAAAAACGATATCTCCATATTGATAAAGTGAGGATAGCATCCCGATGTTATCGATGATCAGAACTTTAAAATCATTTAGCGGCATAGCCAAATCTTTAATCTCAGAGAAGCGGATGGTTTGGCCATGGGGTAATGAGCTTTTTAATTTCAGTATTTTTTCTTCGCTAATTTCATGCGGTGCAAAGATGAATTTCCAATCAGGGTACAGCGGTATCAGCGCCGTTATTAATCGTTCATCCTCGGGCCAGGTACTGCCGCCAAAAAAAACAGGTTTGCCGTTTTTAAACTGTTCAATAACCGGGAGGTGTTTGGGCTGGCTGGCGTTGGCCCAAACCCTGTCAAACCGTGTATCGCCGCTTACCGTGACATGATTGATGCCGATGTTTTGCAACAAACCCTTTGATTCCTCATCCTGCACAAAAAAATGTGTAACAAAGGATAGCATTTTACGATGCAGGCCACCGTACCATTTAAAGAATATTTGCCCGGGCCTGAATATTCCTGAGATTACATAGAGCGGGATTTGGCGCTTGTTCAGTTCGTTAAAATAATGATACCAATATTCGTATTTGGTGAATATTGCAACAACTGGGTTTATTTTTTCAATAAATTGCATTGCGTTTGTTGCAGAATCCAAAGGAAGATAATAGATTTGGTCTGCCAGAGGCGTGTTTTTTCGCACCTCATATCCTGAAGGTGAAAAAAAAGTAATAACGATGGGAAGGTTTGTAGATGAGCGTATTTGTTCTAAAACCGGCCTGCCTTGTTCAAATTCGCCCAGGGATGCAAAATGAAACCAAACGCTTTTTGGAGTATAGGCTATATTGTTATTTTTTCGGCCAATGGTCCATAATTTTGCCTTTTTGTTAAAGAATTGAGCAAAAAATACTAATAATGCATAAAGCTTGATAAAAAAATTGTAAATTAATAACATACTAAAGGTCGGAATTATTATCTTCGTTGGTCGAAGGTAAACATTAAAAAATATTAAAACCCACAAAAAACGATGAAAATAGCAGTAGTAGGCACAGGTTATGTAGGCCTTGTAACAGGTACATGTTTAGCGGAAACCGGCAACCAGGTAATATGCGTTGACATTAATGCTGAAAAAGTAAAGATGATGCAAGACGGCAAATTGCCGATCTATGAACCTGGCCTTGATATTTTGTTTCATCGTAACATTGGACAGGGCAGGTTGCATTTTACAACAAACCTGGGCGAAGCAATCGAAGAAGCGCAGATCATCTTTTTGGCTTTACCTACCCCTCCGGGTGGAGATGGTTCTGCCGACCTGAGTTATGTATTAGGTGCAGCTAAAGATATAGGCAAGCTAATTAAAGATTATAAAGTTGTTGTAACCAAATCAACAGTGCCGGTAGGTACAGCGGATAAGGTAAGGGCTGCTATGGATAGCCAAACAAAGGTACCCTTCGACGTGGTATCTAACCCCGAATTTTTGAGGGAAGGTGTAGCGGTGGAAGATTTTATGAAACCTGACCGTGTGGTAATTGGCACAACAAGTGAAAGAGCCCGCAAAATAATGGGCGAGCTGTATGCGCCTTATGTGCGCCAGGGTAACCCTGTGATCTTTATGGATGAGAGATCATCCGAGTTAACCAAATATGCCGCTAATTCATTCCTTGCTACCAAAATTACCTTTATGAACGAGGTTGCTAATCTGTGCGAACTGGTAGGTGCGGATGTTGACATGGTAAGAAAGGGTATCGGGTCCGACGAGCGTATTGGTCGCAGGTTTTTGTTCCCCGGTGTAGGTTACGGTGGCAGTTGTTTCCCTAAAGATGTGCAGGCCCTGGTTAAATCTGCCGACGAAAATCAATATAATTTTAAGATCCTCAACTCGGTTATCGAGGTAAACGAAACCCAGAAGAAAATACTTTTTGAGAAAGTGAAGAAATATTTTGATGGGGAACTTGCAGGAAAGAAATTTGCACTATGGGGCTTAGCCTTTAAGCCGGAAACTGACGACGTGCGCGAGGCACCGGCTTTATACATTATTGACGAATTGATTAACGCGGGAGCAACGGTTACCGCTTTTGACCCGGAAGGCATGGATAATGTACGCAAAATGATAGGTACAAAAATAAGCTATGCGGCAGATCCTTATAGTGCTTTACATAATGCGGATGCTTTACTAATTGTTACAGAGTGGTCGTTATTCCGTAACCCGGATTTTGATCAGGTAGCCAAATTATTAAAAAACAAAGTGATTTTTGACGGACGTAACCTTTACGATCTGCAAAAAATGCTTGATTGCGGTTTTTATTATAACAGTATCGGCAGAAAAATTGTCACTAAGGAAGGTGCAGACGAAAATGTTGCATCTGGAAGTTAAGAAAGGCAAAGCCAACAGAAAATTGTAATTTAGTGGTAGCAAATATTAGTAAAGCTAATTTTAAAAAAGTCATCCCCTCATAAATATAATACATGGAAAGAAAGCGAATACTCATCACCGGAGCGGCAGGGTTCTTAGGATCACACCTGTGCGACAGGTTTATTAAAGAAGATTTCCACGTGATTGGAATGGACAACCTGATCACCGGTGACCTGAGAAATATAGAGCATTTGTTTAAGCTCGAAAATTTTGAGTTTTATAACCATGATGTATCCAAATTTGTACATGTATCCGGAGATTTGCATTATATCCTGCACTTTGCTTCTCCAGCAAGCCCGATAGATTATTTAAAAATTCCGATCCAAACGCTGAAAGTGGGTTCGTTAGGAACTCATAATTTGCTTGGCTTGGCTAAGGCGAAGGGCGCCCGTATGTTGATTGCATCTACATCAGAAGTATACGGCGACCCGAGCGTAAACCCACAACCAGAAGAATACTGGGGCAATGTAAACCCCGTAGGGCCAAGGGGAGTATATGATGAAGCCAAACGTTTCCAGGAGGCCATCACGATGGCTTACCACACCTTTCATGGTGTAGAAACCCGCATTGTGAGGATATTTAATACATACGGCCCAAGGATGCGCCTTAATGATGGGCGTGTATTGCCTGCATTTATTGGCCAGGCATTGCGCGGTGAGCCGCTAACTGTATTTGGTGACGGATCGCAAACGCGTGCGTTTTGTTATGTAGATGATTTGGTTGAGGGCATATACCGGTTGCTGTTTAGCGATTATGTGCAACCCATGAATATCGGTAACCCCGATGAGATCACCATCCGGGAGTTTGGCGAAGAGATTATCAAGCTAACCGGAACCGATCAGGAACTGGTATGCCACCCGCTGCCAACAGACGATCCTAAACAACGGCGCCCTGATATTACTAAGGCAAAGGCTATTTTAGGGTGGGAGCCCAAAGTATCCCGCCAGGAAGGTTTGAAAATTACTTATGAATATTTCAAATCACTTCCTGATAAAGAAATTCAGCATAAAGACTTTACTTACTATAATAAATAACAGATGTCAAAAATATTGGTTACCGGTGGCTTAGGCTACATCGGATCGCACACGGTAGTTGAATTGGTAAATGCAGGTTATGAGCCGGTTATCGTTGATAATCTTTCTAACTCTAACATCAAGATTTTGGATCAGATAACGCATATTATCGGTTTTACCCCGGTTTTTTACGAACTTGATCTGAGTGACGAACAAGCGGTTAAAAGCCTTGCGCTAACGGAGCCTGATGTTACCGGTATCATCCACTTTGCAGCTTACAAAGCCGTAGGCGAATCAGTGGCTTTGCCTTTAAAGTATTATCAAAATAATTTTTACTCTCTCATTAACATATTGCAGGCATACTACGGCAAAGCCATAAACCTGGTGTTTTCTTCAAGCTGCACCGTTTATGGGCAGCCTGATGTTTTACCTGTTACCGAAGATGCACCTGTAAAGCCTGCACAATCTCCATACGGCAATACCAAACAGATTGCTGAAGAAATTTTGCAGGATATGGTTAATGCCGGAAGCAATTATAAAGTGATAGCCCTGCGGTATTTTAATCCGGTAGGTGCTCACGATTCGGCATTGATAGGTGAGCTTCCTATCGGTGTGCCTCAAAACCTGGTACCTTTTATCACACAATCGGCCATCGGTAAAAGAGGAGCTATTACTGTTTATGGCAACGATTATGATACGCCTGATGGCAGCTGCATCCGCGATTATATTCATGTAGTTGACTTGGGCAAGGCACATGTTGCAGCTTTGAAACTGATGGAAGGTGCTGGTTATGCTACCGGTTATGATATGTTTAACCTTGGCACTGGTAACGGAACATCTGTATTGCAGGTTATCAAGGCCTTTGAGGAATCTACAGGCGAAAAATTAACCTATCAGATAGGCCCGCGCCGTCCCGGCGATGTTGAAAAGGTTTGGGGTGATGTAACTAAATCAAAAAAAGTATTAAATTGGCAGGCTGAACTGGGCGTAGAGGCGATGATGTCTTCTGCCTGGAATTGGGAGAAGTATTTATCCCAAAGCCCGTTTTAATGAATAGCTAAATGAAAAAGATTATCATCACCGGTGGAGCCGGTTTTATAGGTTCGCATGTTGTAAGGCGTTTTGTTACGCAGTATCCGGAGTATCAAATTATTAACCTGGATAAATTAACCTATGCCGGTAATTTAGCTAACCTGAGTGATATTGATCAATTGCCAAATTACAGGTTTGTTAAAGGCGATATTGTTGACGCAGCCTTTATTGAAGAACTTTTTAAAACAGAACAACCTGACGCAGTGATCCACTTAGCCGCCGAATCACACGTGGACCGCTCAATCAGCAACCCGCTGGAATTTGTGATGGCGAATGTAATTGGCACGGTTAACTTGCTGAATGCTGCACGCGAAAACTGGAAGGGCCGTTATGATGAAACCCGTTTTTATCATGTATCAACCGATGAGGTATATGGAACATTAGGCGACGAAGGTATGTTTACCGAAGAAACCGCGTATGATCCTCATTCGCCCTATTCGGCATCAAAAGCCAGTTCAGATCATTTTGTGCGTGCTTACCAGGATACCTACGGCATGAACGTGGTGCTGTCAAATTGCTCCAATAATTATGGGTCGTTCCATTTCCCAGAAAAGTTAATCCCGCTTGCCATCCATAACATCAAGCAAAATAAACCTATCCCGGTATATGGAAAAGGCGAAAACATTCGCGATTGGCTTTGGGTGGAAGACCATGCTCGCGCTATTGATCTGATTTTTCACAAGGCAAAATCAGGGAAAACCTATAACATCGGCGGCCATAACGAATGGAAAAATATTGATCTGATCCGTTTGTTATGCAGTATTTTGGATAAAAAACTGGGTAGGGAAGAAGGCGAATCAGAAAAACTGATCACCTTTGTAACAGACAGGGCCGGGCACGATTTACGCTACGCCATTGATGCCACAAAACTAAAGGACGAATTAGGCTGGACACCGAGCATCACGTTTGAACAAGGTCTTGAAAAAACAGTTGACTGGTACTTAGCCAACCAGGCGTGGCTGGATGATGTAACATCGGGCCACTACAAGCAGTACTACCAGGAACAATATTCTGCAAGATAAGTATTTGATGATTTTTATACCCTACGGGGATAAGGATGGATGGGTAGAATAAATTCTGCTCATCCATTTTTTATGGGTTGTTATGCCGTTTTAATGCTGAGATTAATTAAGGCAGATATATCAAACTTGGTTGACAATCAAAAATTACTCATACCTCAGCGCCTCCACCGGATCAAGTTTAGAAGCCTTGCTGGCCGGGTAAAACCCTGACATTAGCCCTATACCAGAGCATAATACAATAGCCAAGGCCAGCCACAACCATGGCACCACAAAGGTACCGCTGATTTGTATCGCTATCATGTTGCCAATGGCCATTCCTAAAATAATGCCGCCTATACCGCCTATCAGGCAAATCACAATCGATTCAATTAAAAATTGTTTCCGGATAACCGAAGGGGTAGCGCCAATTGCTTTACGGATGCCTATTTCACGTGTACGTTCCGTTACCGATACCAGCATAATATTCATCAAACCAATAGAGGCGCCAATCAATGTGATCAGGCCAACGGCCAACCCGGCAGCGGTTATACCCGCCAGTTGTCCCGATAACTGTTGCTGTATAGAGTCGCTCCGCGTAATCTCAAAATTATCTTCGCGGCTGATGGGCAGCCTGCGTATATTTCTAAAAAGGGAAGTAGCCTCGCCGGTTGTAGCTTCCAATGCCGATGCATTGCTCACCATCACACCGATGGTAAACGACGGGTTTGGGTTAGTGGTAATTTGCTTAGCCTTAAATACGGGGATGATGCAAACTTTATCGCCGCCAAAGCCCGCGCTTGACCCTTTTGAGGCTGTTAAACCGATAATCTTAAATTTGTTTGCACCAATGGTAAGGGTTTTATTAATTGGATCCTCGTTTTTAAAAAGTTTGGTTTTAATCTCGTCGCCAATAATAACCACGTTGGCGCCATGTTCCAGTTCTGCGGGAGAGAAATTTCTGCCTGCGGCCAGCTTATAGCCGCCTGTTGTTAAATAATTATCATCCGCTCCTAAAACTGAAATATTAGGATTGGTTTTAAGATCAATATATTTGGCTGTAGCTGCGTAAGATGCATAGGTGTTTATGGAAATGATTGACGGTACGCTGAAGGTCTTTTTAAAGTGTACGGCATCTTCATACCTGATGGCCGGATAGGTTTTTCCACGGCCCCCGCCAAACCTGATTCCGCCTCCCCGGTTACGTATGGTAAACGAGTTAGCCCCCATACTCGAAAACGCGTCGTTTGTATATTGCTTAATGCCCTCTATGGCAGTTAAAATACCAACCAATGCCATGATGCCTATCGCGATGATCAAAGACGTTAACGATGTCCGCAGCCTGTTACCGCCTATTGACTGCAAGGCAACCGCGATATTTTCTTTATAATTCATCTGTACAGACATGGGCGTAATTTTAGCTGATCCGAGGATAAGACACCGGGCCTGTATAATTTGTTACACGTAATTGTTTAATTATTAATTTTCAGATGTAGAAATGTAGGATTGTGCACATCTCTTCTGAAAGGATAATGTAGATAGGTGGAGGGGCGAATATGCAGACGCTCGGGTTTACAGATCTCTACGTCTGCATATAGTATACCAGCATTTGGAATACAAATGCCGGTGTGGCTCAACTTGAAATCAATTACATCAACGGCACTTTAACAATTGACTTGTAATATCAACCAGCAAAGGCTAAACTTTTTACATAAAGTCTACCTTGTCGGGGATTCAGAGGGGGTGCTTTTGTTTATACCGAGAATGATGTTCCGCAACCGCAGGTACTTGCGGCATTAGGATTATTGAAGGTAAATCCGCGTGCATTTAAACCATCCTGAAAGTCTATTTGCATACCAACCAGGTATAAACCATGAGCCTTATGCATGTAAACTTTAATATCATCAATCATATAAATCTGATCGCCGTCTTTTTGCTGATCAAATCCAAGTATATAGCTCATGCCAGAGCAGCCTCCGCCTTCAACGCCTATGCGCAAGCCAAAATCATCGCCCAGTTCTTGCTGGTCTTTTAACTTTAACAATTCTTTTACGGCACCCGGTGTAAAAGAAACAGGTGCAAGGGTGGTTTCAACAGCAGTACTCATGATATTTTTAATTTGATATGCAAATATAAGCCAAAATGTGGAGTTTTGTTTCCGGGTGAATGTTTATGACACCTGACTAACATTTTGAAAATTATGAATATATATCCTTATTTGTTGGACATTTTAAAATATTTTATAGCAGGCATCGGTGTTGTATCGGCCACCTACTATATCATCAAGCCTCATATTGAGCGGTCGGAAAAGGTTCAACTTCTGGAATTTAAACGGACATTAAACGCCCAAACCCTACCATTGCGTTTACAGGCTTATGAGCGCCTGGTTTTATTTATCGAGCGGGTGAACCCATCGAGCATGCTGATCCGCTTAAATGGCTCAGATTATTCGGCAGGCGAGCTACATAGTATTGTAGTAAACGAGATCCGTAACGAGTACCAGCATAATGTAACCCAACAAATTTACGTAAGCCCACGCGCATGGGGAGTAATGCGCCGGGTGAAGGATGATACCATGAGTATTGTTACCAACGCCATTAAGGGCTTGCCCGAAGAGGCATCCGGTATGGACCTGAGCCGCACCGTGCTGATGCATTTAAGTAAACTGGAAGACAATCCTTATGATATTGCGCTGGCCATGATCCGCAGGGATTTGGAAGATCTTTTTTAAATCAAAATCATGGCAGAAAAAAAGATTACTACCTCATCAGGTATCGAAATTAAGGAGGTTTATACCCAGGCGCCATCTCCGCAAAACGAGTTACCGGGCGAGTTTCCATTTACCCGGGGCATCCAAAAAGATATGTACCGCGGCAAGCCATGGACGATGCGCCAATACGCCGGTTTTTCAACTGCCGAAGAATCTAATAAGCGTTATCATTATTTGTTGAACCAGGGCACCATGGGCCTTTCGGTAGCCTTTGATCTGCCTACTCAGATAGGTTATGATTCGGATCATGACCTGGCCGAAGGCGAAGTGGGTAAAGTGGGCGTAGCCATCGACTCGTTGAAGGATATGGAGATTTTGTTTGAGGGGATTGACCTGCAAAAGATTACCACTTCCATGACTATCAATGCTACCGCTGCCACTCTTTTGGCAATGTACATAGCGCTGGCAAAAAAACAAGGTGCAGATCTGAAACAGATATCCGGAACCATTCAGAATGATATTTTAAAAGAGTACGCGGCCAGGGGTACCTATATCTATCCCCCGCGGCAATCCATGCGGCTCATTACCGATGTTTTTGAGTATTGCAGCAAGGAAGTGCCGAAATGGAATACGATATCCATATCCGGATATCACATCCGCGAAGCGGGATCAACAGCTGTTCAGGAGCTGGCATTTACATTGGCCAACGGAAAAGCTTATTTAATGGCTGCCCTGCAAAAAGGATTGGATATTAATGTGTTCTCAAAGCGACTATCTTTTTTTTTTAACTGCCACAATAATTTTTTTGAAGAGATAGCCAAATTCCGCGCGGCCCGCCGCATGTGGGCCCACATTACCCAGGAGCTCGGCGCAACAGATGCCGGTGCTCAAAAGCTCCGTTTTCATACACAAACCGGTGGTTCAACTTTAACCGCACAGCAACCATTGAACAACATTGTGCGTATAACTAACCAAGCTATGGCGGCCGTTCTGGGTGGAACACAATCGCTACATACAAACGGGTACGATGAGGCTTTATCGTTACCGACTGAGGCCGCCGCGAAGGTGGCTTTGCGTACCCAGCAGATTATCGCTTTTGAAAGCGGCGTAACCGATACCGTTGACCCTTTGGCAGGATCATACTTTGTGGAGAGTTTGACAGACGAGATGCAGGCCGCGGCTCAATTATACATCGATAAGATTGATGCGATGGGTGGATCGGTTAAGGCCATTGAGCAAGACTACATTCAACAGGAGATTGCCAAGGCTGCTTACCAGTACCAGAGCAATATTGAAAATGGCGAGCAGGTAGTAGTAGGAGTTAATCGTTTTACCCAACAGGAAGAAAAAGAAATTGAACTTTTTCGGGTAGATGATTCCATCAGGTTAAAACAAATGGAGCGTTTAAAGGTTTTGAAAGCCGGGCGTAACCAGGCAGCCGTTGATGAAGCCTTGAGCAATTTAAGGCTGGCCGCAATGGGCGACGATAACCTGATGCCGCGCATTTTAGATGCCGTGGAAAATTATGCCACTCTGGGCGAAATTGCCGACACTTTGAGGAACGTGTTTGGCGAATATTAAAATTGTGCCTCACGGGAATTTAACTGTCTGTAAACAATGTTATTAAAATTCGGGTGCTTTTTTAGGCGATTATTAAAACGACATTGAGAATTATTTTGTTTAGATTTATCGTAGTTCAACCTATTCGCTAATTCTCGCACTTAATAGCTTAATGATAAAAAACAGCATTCGTTTTTGGGTAATATAGGCTCTGAAATGCAAATAAGGCGTCTTTTAAGCCTAAGAAAGTATTTTAGAGTGCTTTATAAATTAATCGTCCGAATAATGAAAATTTAATTTTTTTATAAGCTTATTTTTTCAATATTCGATGTTCCGAAGCCGGCCCTGCGAAACTTTCACAGGAGGTTTGTAATCAATAAATTAGTAAAATATCAATGGAAAAAACTTGTACTAACGTTTGGAATAGCTGCTTGCAGATCATCAAGGACAATATACCGGCCCAAAGTTTTAAAACCTGGTTCGAGCCTATAAAAGCCTTAAGAATTGAAGGTAGTGTTCTGACTATACAGGTTCCAAGTTTGTTTTTCTTTGAGTGGCTTGAAGAACATTACGTTGGCTTATTGCGTAAAACAATAAAAAAACAATTAGGCGAGGACGGACGTTTGGAGTATAACATTGTTGTTGAGCAATCATCATCAAGCAAACCTTATACAACCAATATGCCATCAAACGGAAACGGTGCCGAAGGTAAAAATCAATCCATGCCAATACCAATATCAATTAATAAGGATATTAAGAATCCTTTTGTGATTCCGGGTCTTAAAAAGCTGCAGGTTGATCCACAATTAAATCAAAACTACACTTTTGAAAGTTTTATTGAAGGGGATTGTAACCGTTTGGCCCGCTCTGCTGGTTATGCGGTGGCTGCTAAACCGGGTGGTACATCGTTTAACCCTTTAATGATATATGGTGGTGTTGGTTTAGGTAAAACACACCTGGCGCAGGCTATAGGTAACGAGATTAAGCGTACCCTGCCCGATAAATTGGTGCTCTATGTATCGTGCGAAAAGTTTACCCAGCAGTTTGTTGACGCCCTTAAGCATAATAACATTAACGATTTTGTTAATTTTTACCAGGCTATAGATGTACTGATTATGGATGATGTACACAACTTTGCCGGTAAAGAAAAAACACAGGATTTCTTTTTCCATATTTTTAACCACCTGCATCAGTCGGGCAAACAACTGATCATCACTTCTGATAAAGCGCCAAAAGATCTGGCCGGTTTGGAAGAAAGGTTGTTATCGCGTTTTAAATGGGGCCTTTCTGCCGATCTGCAGATCCCAGATCTGGAAACGCGTATGGCTATCCTGAAAACTAAAATATACCAAGATGGTATCGACTTGCCTTACGAGGTAATAGAATATGTAGCCCACAATATCGATAACAATGTGCGCGAACTTGAAGGTGCCATGGTATCGTTACTGGCTCAATCAACATTAAACCGCAAGGAAATCGATTTAAACCTGGCAAAATCGATGCTGAAAAACTTCATCAAAAACTCCACCAAAGAGATTTCGATGGAATACATCCAAAGCCTGGTTTGCGAATATTTTGAGGTTCCCATCGAGATGGTGAAGTCACAAACCCGCAAACGCGAAATTGTACAGGCCCGCCAAATCTCCATGTACCTGGCCAAGGCCCATACTAAAAGCTCACTAAAATCAATCGGCAACTTCTTTGGCGGCCGCGATCACTCTACGGTAATCTATGCCTGCCAAACCGTAGAAGATTTAATTGATACCGATAAAAAATTTAAAGGCTACGTTGCCGATATACAGAAGAAGTTGAAGATGTCGTAAACGGATTTGTTTGCATTATAATATATCGGAAGCGCTTTAATAGGCGCTTTTTTCGTTATATTAGTGGATAACCTTTCAGCCTATGTCGCTAAAATTAAAATATTGGCAATTGCCTGTGCTTTTTATACCGTTTATAGCAGGCAGCATAATTGAAGATTGGCCGCAGTCTGATAATGAGGCTTATCTAAGAACTTCAGCTACAGCCAATTTCTTGTTTGTACTCAATACGTGCGTCCTGATTTACTATCAAACCTATTTTGCTTTGGGGTTTAACCGGGTTTCAACTAAAAAATCAAACATATTTAAATGGAATGCCCTGGTACCTGTTTTTTTCTTTACTGCTTATTTGTTGATGGTTGTTTATTCAACATTTATAAAAGCTGTAGTTCATCAAAACAAGCATTTTCGCGGGCCTATACAAAAAGCAGACTTCAATCCAACCACCTGGGTAATATTTGTATTTATAATTCATGCGCTCATTACCTTTTTTTTAATCAATAATCAATTTGTAGCAAGGCAAATTAAAAAGGTACCTAATGCGGATGAGCAATTAATTTTAAAAGAGAATTTTTTGGAGCCAATGAAGAAGTTGTTGTCCGTAACAATAGGGTTGCTTCTTGCAGCCATATTAATAAGCTTTATTACGGATATTGTCAAGCTAACATGAAGGAATCACCTTGTTAAAAGCTAAATTGCGCATTTAATGCGCTGACAACCAGTCTCCCTTTTTCTGATGCAATTTGTTCGTATCTGCCATCCTCACCTAATAAGTACTGCCAAACTTCTTTAGTTTCAGGGTCGATAATAATATATTCAGGGATGAGATTTCGCTGGTAAAGGTCAAACTTCTTTTTCGTATCGTAGCTTTTGTTAGATGATAATAACTCGATCACTAAATCAGGAACACCATGAATGCCATTTTTTTGAATAATCGAATTGTGTTGATCTTTAACAAAAATTAAATCAGGCTGTACAACGTCAGCCTCGCCACTTAGATAAACATCAAAGGGTGCAATAAAAACCTTGCCCCATTGGTTTTTAGTGGTGGCTTCTTTCAGCATTACAAAAATGTCACCCAATAAATCCTGGTGATCATAATTAGGTGATGGCGACATGTATAATGTATTATCAATTACCTCACAGCGTGTTCCTTCCGGAAGCATGTTAAAAACTTCCATGGCCGTACGTGGTATGTCAATTACATGCTTCATGTTACAGCTAATTTAGCAACAAACTGGTAAAAATAAAAGTCGTTTTTTATTAATATATTACAATTTGCCCAACTTCATCAGGGCATAAAACAAATTAGTACAATGCAGGGCCTGCGCTATTTTATTTTCGGCAAGTAACTGTTTTACCTCATCAATGGTATATTCTTCAACAACAATCTCCTCATGGTCGTCCAAATTTTGCAGCTGTGTTTTTTTGCCGTTCCTGGCCAGGTAACAGTAGGTATGGTTGTCGCCGGTAGCCGGGTTGGCATAGATGGTGCTGATCAGTTCAACCTCGTCAAAGCTATAGCCGGTCTCTTCCAGTATTTCGCGTTTAATGGCATCTTCTGGCGCTTCACCATCTTCAATAACACCTCCCGGCAGCTCAAGCGATACAATTTGTGCCGCGTGGCGATACTGCCTAACCATTAAGATCTTCCCATCTTCGGTAATAGCTACTGCATTACTCCAGTTAGGATATTCTAAAACAAAATAAGCCGGTACTATCCTGCCATCGGGCATTTCGCATCGGTCTGCACGTAAGGTAGCCCAGGGGCCTTTGTGTATATAAGTTGAAGAAAGTATTTTCCAAACCAGGTTTTTCATGTATCTGCAAAAAATAATATTAAAACAACCAGCCAAATGAGTCCGAAACTAAATAGCCACAGACTAATAACTAAATGACAATAACCAGTAACTAAATAACCAGTATCAATCTCCCTACCAGCTCCCGCTTGCGCCGCCGCCGCCCGAACTTCCGCCACCAAAGCCTCCAAATCCACCGCCACCGCCAGAATCTCCGCCTGACCCACCACCAAAAAAGCCGCCGCCATCATTACTGCCCCGGCCCAGGGCCGATCCCATCAAGAACCACCAAAACGGACTTGAGCCGCCCCTTCGCCCTATAATATGGCCACCACCGCCGCCAATATTTCTGAATATCAATATCAGCACCACAATAACAATGAAAATGATGATGCCTATGCTGCCACCATTGCTGTCGTCGGTACCTTGTTGGGCTTTAGCATCGGCCTTGTACTCACCCTTCATTTGCTTTATCAACGAGTTTGTACCCGCATCAAGCCCTTCGTAATACTGTCCCTGTTTAAAATAAGGTTTAATGTCGTTCTCAATAATGTTATGAGCAACAATATCGGGCACAGCGCCTTCGGCACCATAGCCTGTCTGTATACTAACCTTTCGGTCGCCCAGGGCAACCAATACCAGTATACCGTTGTTTTTGCCTTTAACGCCAATACCCCAGGCCCTGATTAATGCTGTACCATACTGGTTAATATCATAACCGCCCACCGATTTCAACATAACTATGGCAATTTGCGTGGAAGTAGAGTCCGCAAAGGCTACGAGTTTATTTTCAAGCCCGGATTTTTGATCTGCCGAAAGTGTATTGGTATAATCGGTAACCAGCGTATTTGACTTGGGCGGTAAATCTTGTGCAAACACCAGGCAAACTGATAAGATCAGCAGACAAAGTATAAAGAGTTTTTTTAACATGGATTTAGATTTTAGTTGCCGTTCATAAAAGCAATATCGTCCGGCAATTGGTTATGCTTACCATCTTCTTGATACGGAAAATATTTTTCCAGTTGTTCACCAGCTATTTTTAAACCCGTTAGTATGCCTTCCACAAGGTCGCCATATTTAAAATGTTGCTGCATGGCATCCTTGGTGGTATCCCAAAAATCGATAGGTACTACTTTATTAATTCCCTTATCGCCAATAATAGCAAACTTACGGTCAACAGTTGCCAGGTAAATCAATACCCCGTGGCGGTGTCGGGTATGCTGCATTCCTAACTGTCCAAAATATTTAGCGGCGCGTATTAGTACATCTTCGCTACAGTTTTTTTCTATACAAACACGTACTTCGCCCGAGGTGTGTTTTTCAACATCCTCAATAGCCTTACGCACGCGCTGTTGTTCATCATCATTAAATAAAGCCATAATTGTTGATCACTGATTATAAATGATTTATATGATTACACTGATTAGTACCACTGATTCAAAATGATTTATTTGATTACGCTGATTATTACCATTGATTTAAATGATTGTTTTTGATTACACTGATTCCTGGCGCTGTTTCGATTTAAACCTTTATCGTGCCGATGTTAAGCAATTGATTACATAGATAAAATGATACCGATCAAAACGGCTAAATAACACTAATCAAACCATTATATCAGATATAACATCAATAACATTAACCAGCTTAACCCACATTCAATCAATCAAAATCGGTGTAATCAAAAAAGAATCAGTGTAATCAAATAAATCATTTATAATCAGTGGTCAAAATTGCACCTTCGGCGCTTTCTCGCTACCCGGCTCAGCCTGAAAATACCCCTTCTCGGTAAAGCCAAACATTTTAGCTGTTAAATTAGCCGGAAACGAGCGGATCTTACTATTATATTCCTGTACAGCCAGGTTAAAGTCGCGGCGAGCTACCGTAATCCGGTTTTCAGTACCTTCTAATTGAGCCTGTAATGCCAGAAAATTCTGATTGCTTTTTAAGTCAGGATAATTTTCGGTAACTACCAATAGCCTGCCTAAGGCGCTGCTCAGCTCTCCCTGCGCGGCCTGGAATTTTTGGATCGATTCGGGTGTTAGTTTGGTTGGGTCAACCTGTACCGATGTGGCTTTGGCGCGGGCGTTAATCACGTCAGTCAACGTGCTTTTTTCAAAATTTGCCGCACCTTTAACGGTGGCTACCAAATTTGGTATAAGGTCAGCCCGTCGCTGATAGTCGTTTTCTACCTGTCCCCATTTAGCTTTAACATTTTCATCCATGCTGGTCATGGTATTATAACTGCACGAACTTAATGATAGGGCTACCATTGCAATGAGCAAGGCCGATAATATTTTTTTCATGATACTGTAGATTTGAGGTGAATTTAAGCTTTACTATGCAAATTACATACCTTTGTTGTTATTCGGGATAATAACCCGACATGATTATGACCAAAGAACTTGAAATTGTATGCCTTCCTGAAGAGCATGAAGATGAAAATGCTTTAAAAAAAATAGCTTCGGCACAGCTTAAAATGCCTTTAAACAGAATATCTGCACTGAAAATATTAAAACGTTCTATCGATGCGCGTGGCCGTAAGGTGGTATACCGCTTACAAATAATTATTTTTACAGATGAGCAGCCCCTGGCAGATATTTATGATATACAGTACCAAAATGTCAGTAATGCTAAACAGGTGATTATCATCGGCGCTGGCCCGGCGGGATTATTTGCCGCCTTGCGTTGCATTGAACTGGGTTTGAAGCCTGTAATATTGGAGCGAGGTAAGGATGTTAAACAGCGCCGTAGGGATCTGGCCGATATCAACAAACAAGGTATTGTAAACCCAGAGTCCAATTATTGTTTCGGAGAAGGCGGGGCAGGCACTTATTCGGATGGTAAACTATACACACGGTCAACCAAGCGGGGCGATGTTAACCAGGTTTTAAAAAGCTTTGTTGCTCACGGAGCTTCTGCGGATATTTTAATAGATGCCCGGCCGCACATCGGTACCAATAAATTGCCCCAGATTATTACTGCCATCCGCGAGACGATCCAGAATGCCGGTGGCGAAATTCATTTCGACTATAAAGTGACACAACTCGACATTCAGTTCGATAAAATTCAGGGCGTCAAAACGGCATCAGGCAATCACATCAGCGCTGTCGCCGTTATTTTGGCAACCGGCCATTCGGCCAGGGATGTGTTTGAAATGCTGCACCGGCAAAATATACTGATTGAAGCCAAAGCCTTTGCCTTAGGCGTGCGGATTGAACATCCGCAGTACATTATAGATAAGGCGCAGTATCATTGCGAAAACAGGGGTGAGCATTTGCCGCCATCGTATTATAACCTGGTAGAGCAGGTTGACTATAGGGGAGTATTCTCCTTTTGTATGTGCCCCGGTGGTATCATTGCGCCTTGCGCTACCGATTATAACGAAATTGTGGTGAACGGCTGGAGCCCCTCAAAACGGAATAATCCATTTGCCAATTCAGGCACGGTAGTGCAGGTTAACCTGGAAGATGTTGCTGGCAAAGCCGATGATCCTTTCCGTATGCTCAACTTTCAGCACGGAATAGAGCAGTTGGCCTTTACTGCAGGTGGAGGAAAGTTGGTAGCACCCGGCCAGCGTATGGTTGATTTTGTAGAAGGACGCCAGTCTGCCAGTTTGCCTGTAAACTCTTACCTGCCCGGTACAAAAAGCGTAGAACTGCAAAACGTATTGCCTCAAAGAATCACGGAGCGCTTACAAAAAGCCTTGCCCGCGTTTGGACGTAAAATGAAAGGCTATTATACCAACGAAGCTATATTGGTTGGGGTAGAGTCCAGAACGTCGTCGCCTATCAAGATACCCAGGGATAAAGAGACCTTACAGCATCCTCAAATTTCGGGACTATTTCCTTGCGGGGAGGGTGCGGGGTATGCAGGTGGCATAATTTCTGCTGCTATAGATGGAATCAATTGTGCTTCGGCAGCATTTAAAATAATGTATGGATAAATCAGCAAAATTAAAAATTCAACTGGAAACTATACTTTATGGTAAAGCATGGTATGGTAAACCTATATATGATATCATTGAACTGGTGAGTTTTGAGGCGGCCTACGAAAAACCTACCGGAGCGTCGCATAACATTGCTGATATCATCATGCACATGCTGGCCTGGACAGAAGAGGTGAGTACGCGAATGCAAGGCAAGCCCGCAGGCGCACCTATACGTGGCAATTGGCCCGGTGCGGGTAAACCTGATGAACAAAAGTGGCAACAGTTATTATCCTTTTTTAAATTGGCTAATACAGAGCTAACCCAGCTGATAGCCAATTTTCCGGTGGAAAGCTGGACCGATGCTACTAACGATGGCCGCGGCGAATATTCGGAATATGGATTAACCTACGAAGCCATGATTACAGGTTTGATGCAACATCATGTTTACCATGCGGGACAAATTTCACTATTAAATAAAATGATCAATGGCTAATAAAAAAACTTTGGTATTAGGGGCTACGCCCGATGCCAGCAGATATGCATACCTGGCTGCAAACAGGCTGGTACAAAACGGACACGATATTATTAACGTAGGCATTAAAGCAGGAGAAGTTGCGGGTGTGCCCATTGAGAAACCCGAAGCCGTGCATACCGATGTAGATACGGTTACCTTATATATAGGTACAAAAAATCAGCCGCCGCTTTATCAGTATATTTTAGATACTAAGCCCAAACGCATTATCTTTAATCCAGGTACCGAAAATCCGGAACTGGAAAATTTGGCAAGTGAGCATGGGATAGAAACCTTGGAAGCTTGTACCCTGGTGTTACTTTCTATAGGACAATATTAACAGAATACTAAAAAAACACTCTTGGTCCGGCTTTCAAGCCGGACTTTTTTATTAAAATATTGATGATGAAAACTTGGATTTTAGATTTAAGAAGTTATTCTCAGGGGTGTTTACAAAGGTTTTATGAATAATAACCATTGACTGACTGCTTTTACGCAGATTGTTTTGTATTGTAACACAAGTGTTTAATTGCGATATACAAAAAAGAAGCTAATTAGTTTTGCGGGATGGTAAATTTCTCCATACATTTGCAATCCCAATCGAAAAAAGAGGGTCGTTTTTTGAAATTGCAAGGTTAATAAAAAGTAAAAATTAAGTTAAAAAATTACTTTGGCAATCTAAAAAGATTGCTACCTTTGCAACCCGCAAACGAGGTGATTACCGAGAGGTAAAAAGCTAAGAAAAAGGGGAGAGCGGGAAGAAAAAAAATAAAACATTTTTCTTTGAAAGAATAAAAGGTTTGCTACCTTTGCAGTCCCAAAAGAAAGGGGCAAAAAATCCTGAAAAGGAAAAGGTTCCTGGAGCGATTCCAGGACTAACAAAACAAGAAGATTTGAGCTGGGAGACTGGTGAAAAATATAAAAAGAGAAGCGAGATGCGGATCCGAGAAAGTTCTTTAAAAAGAAGTAACATGTAGCGTAGCGGGGAGAATCACCTAAGGGAGATTCGAACCGTGAGAAGAAGAGAGTATCTGTATAAAGATATATAATACAGATTCTACAAATAATAAAGTAGGGTCAGAGATTTAAAAACTTAAAATTTACAATGGAGAGTTTGATCCTGGCTCAGGATGAACGCTAGCGGCAGGCCTAATACATGCAAGTCGGACGGGATAGGAGAGCTTGCTTTCCTTGAGAGTGGCGCACGGGTGCGTAACACGTATGTAACCTACCTTATCCAGGGGGATAGCCTCTCGAAAGAGAGATTAAGACCGCATAACATTATTGAACAGCATTGTTTAATAATCAAATATTTATAGGGATAAGATGGGCATGCGGGACATTAGCTAGTTGGTGTGGGTAACGGCCCACCAAGGCGACGATGTCTAGGGGATCTGAGAGGATGACCCCCCACACTGGTACTGAGACACGGACCAGACTCCTACGGGAGGCAGCAGTAAGGAATATTGGTCAATGGGCGGAAGCCTGAACCAGCCATGCCGCGTGCAGGAAGACGGCCCTACGGGTTGTAAACTGCTTTTGCAGGGGAATAAACCCTGGTATGTATACCAGGTTGAATGTACTCTGAGAATAAGGATCGGCTAACTCCGTGCCAGCAGCCGCGGTAATACGGAGGATCCAAGCGTTATCCGGATTTATTGGGTTTAAAGGGTGCGTAGGCGGCTTTTTAAGTCAGGGGTGAAAGACGGTAGCTTAACTATCGCAGTGCCTTTGATACTGAAGAGCTTGAATGAACTAGAGGTAGGCGGAATGTGACAAGTAGCGGTGAAATGCATAGATATGTCACAGAACACCAATTGCGAAGGCAGCTTACTATAGTTCGATTGACGCTGAGGCACGAAAGCGTGGGGATCAAACAGGATTAGATACCCTGGTAGTCCACGCCCTAAACGATGAACACTCGATGTTAGCGATATACAGTTAGCGTCTAAGCGAAAGCGTTAAGTGTTCCACCTGGGGAGTACGCCCGCAAGGGTGAAACTCAAAGGAATTGACGGGGGCCCGCACAGGCGGAGGAGCATGTGGTTTAATTCGATGATACGCGAGGAACCTTACCCGGGCTTGAAAGTTAGTGAACGATTCAGAGACGGATCAGTCCTTCGGGACACGAAACTAGGTGCTGCATGGCTGTCGTCAGCTCGTGCCGTGAGGTGTTGGGTTAAGTCCCGCAACGAGCGCAACCCCTATGTTTAGTTGCCAGCACGTCAAGGTGGGGACTCTAAACAGACTGCCTACGCAAGTAGAGAGGAAGGAGGGGACGACGTCAAGTCATCATGGCCCTTACGTCCGGGGCTACACACGTGCTACAATGGTCAGTACAGAGGGCTGCTACCTGGCAACAGGATGCCAATCTCTTAAAGCTGATCACAGTTCGGATCGGGGTCTGCAACTCGACCCCGTGAAGTTGGATTCGCTAGTAATCGCGTATCAGCAATGACGCGGTGAATACGTTCCCGGGCCTTGTACACACCGCCCGTCAAGCCATGGAAGCTGGAAGTACCTGAAGTGCGTAACCGCAAGGAGCGTCCTAGGGTAAAGTCGGTAACTGGGGCTAAGTCGTAACAAGGTAGCCGTACCGGAAGGTGCGGCTGGAATACCTCCTTTCTGGAGCAGATACACAAGCTCGACGATCACAACAAAAGAACCGCTACGCACATGTTTATTTCTTTTTATAAAAAAACACCCAAAAGACAAGCCAATCAGTGGCTGTAACTAATAATAGGTACAGGACCAACAGTTGGCAGTTCAAGGAAGTCTGAAGTCATCAGTCGCAAGTCAGAAGTTAGCAGTTAGCAAAACAGCTAACGGAGAACAAGCCGACTCAAGACTAATTACTCAGGACTGCAGACTAAAAAGTCCGGTAGCTCAGTTTGGTTAGAGCACTACACTGATAATGTAGGGGTCAGCAGTTCAAATCTGCTCCGGACTACAAGGTGAAGCAAGAGCAGGAAGTAAGAGGCAAGAAGCAAGAACAAAAAGCTTCGGGCCAGAAACTTCAAGCTTAAAAGCTGTCTTAAGGGGGATTAGCTCAGCTGGCTAGAGCACCTGCCTTGCACGCAGGGGGTCAACGGTTCGAATCCGTTATTCTCCACGATACCCACCAGTTTACCTAACAAGGTAAGGATATTGAAAAAGGCGATCCGCAACGGAAGACCGGGGTAAAAGTTCTTTGACATATTGGAAGAAGTAAATTAAAGAGAAAACAACAGTAGAGACGTTGTCAGGCTTTAGAAGTACGGAAATAGTAAATAAAGAGGAAAGGGGTTTAAATCTCAATACTCAATACGCACTACTCCATACTAATAAACAGGCAACCATCAAAAAAGCATACATACCGAGCAAAAGGCGGTATAGTAGAAGAAAGTAAGAAAGGGTACCACGGGGGATGCCTTGGCTCTCAGAGGCGATGAAGGACGTGATAAGCTGCGATAAGCCGCGGGGATTAGCAAATATGAATTAATCCGCGGATTTCCGAATGGGGAAACCTATCCATTTGAAGAGTGGATGCATAATATGCGCAAACCTGCTGAACTGAAACATCTAAGTAAGCAGAGGAAGAGAAAACAATAGTGATTTCCTGAGTAGTGGCGAGCGAAAGGGAAGAAGCCCAAACCAGGTATGTTACGGCATACCTGGGGTTATAGGACCACAACATGAATAACTGAATGAAACTGAACAGGGTGGGAAACCTGGCCATAGAGCATGAGAGCTGCGTAAGTGTAAGTTAGGTTAGGATAGTGGAATCCTGAGTACCGCGAGGTCGGAGACGCCTTGTGGGAATTTGCCGGCACCATCCGGTAAGGCTAAATACTCCTGAGAGACCGATAGTGAACCAGTACCGTGAGGGAAAGGTGAAAAGAACCCCGAACAGGGGAGTGAAATAGAACCTGAAACCGTGTACTTACAAGCGGTCGGAGCAGCGCAAGCTGTGACGGCGTGCCTTTTGCATAATGAGCCTACGAGTTACTCCTCTCTGGCAAGGTTAAGTGGTTCAGCCACGCAGCCGAAGCGAAAGCGAGTCTGAATAGGGCGTGCAGTCAGAGGGGGTAGACGCGAAACCTTGTGATCTACCCATGGACAGGTTGAAGGTGCCGTAACAGGTACTGGAGGACCGAACCGATAAACGTTGAAAAGTTTCCGGATGATCTGTGGGTAGGGGTGAAAGGCTAATCAAACTGGGAAATAGCTCGTACTCCCCGAAATGTTTTTAGGAACAGCCTGGCGGTTGAGTTATATAGAGGTAGAGCTACTAATTGGGTGCGGGGGAGTCAAATCCTACCAAATCCAGATAAACTCCGAATGCTATATAATATACGCTGGAGTGAGGCTCTGGGTGCTAAGGTCCAGGGCCGAGAGGGAAAGAACCCAGACCATCAGCTAAGGTCCCTAAATTACCACTAAGTTGAACTAACGAGGTCCGATTGCACAGACAGCTAGGATGTTGGCTTGGAAGCAGCCATTCATTTAAAGAGTGCGTAACAGCTCACTAGTCGAGCGATCGGGCATGGATAATAAACGGGCATCAAGTGGTATACCGAAGCTATGGATTTGCAGCAATGCATCTGGTAGGGGAGCATTCTAACACCGGTGAAGCAGATACGTAAGTTACTGTGGAGGTTTTAGAAAAGCAAATGTAGGCATAAGTAACGATAAGGCGGGAGAGAAACCCGCCCACCGAAAGACTAAGGTTTCCTGATCAACGCTAATCGGATCAGGGTTAGTCGGGGCCTAAGGTGAAGCCGAAGGGCGTAGCCGATGGATAACAGGTTAATAATCCTGTACTTTTTGTAACTGCGATGCGGTGACGGAGTAGTGAAACTGCCGCGATCTGACGGAATAGATCGTTAAAAGGCGTAGGTATAGAGCATGTAGGTAAGTCCGCAAGCTTTGCTGAAACCCAATAGTACTGCGAGCCTTCGGGTAAGCAGATAGAGCAGGTAACCAGACTTCCAAGAAAACCCGCTAAGCTTCAGGTTATAAAAACCCGTACCGTAAACCGACACAGGTAGTCGAGGAGAGAATCCTAAGGTGCTCGAGTGAATCATGGCTAAGGAACTCGGCAAAATGGCCCTGTAACTTCGGGAGAAGGGGCGCTGGCAGTAATGTCAGCCGCAGTGAGAAGGCCCAGGCGACTGTTTAACAAAAACACATGGCTTTGCAAAATCGAAAGATGAAGTATAAGGCCTGACACCTGCCCGGTGCTGGAAGGTTAAAAGGGGATGTTAGTCGCAAGGCGAAGCATTGAATTGAAGCCCCAGTAAACGGCGGCCGTAACTATAACGGTCCTAAGGTAGCGAAATTCCTTGTCGGGTAAGTTCCGACCTGCACGAATGGTGTAACGATCTGGGCGCTGTCTCAGCCATGAGCTCGGTGAAATTGTGGTATCGGTGAAGACGCCGGTTACCCGCAACGGGACGGAAAGACCCCATGCACCTTCACTATAGCTTAACATTGATATCGGGTACAGGATGTGTAGGATAGGTGGGAGACTGTGATCTGGCTTCGCTAGGAGTCAGTTAGTCAACGTTGAAATACCACCCTTTCTGTATTTGGTGTCTAACTCGATAATGTCGAGGACATTGTTTGGCGGGTAGTTTGACTGGGGTGGTCGCCTCCAAAAAGGTAACGGAGGCTTTCAAAGGTAAGCTCAGTACGCTTGGTAACCGTACGTGGAGTGCAATAGCATAAGCTTGCTTGACAGTGAGACAGACAAGTCGAGCTGGGTCGAAAGACGGATATAGTGATCCGGTGGTTCTGCATGGAAGGGCCATCGCTCAAAGGATAAAAGGTACGCTGGGGATAACAGGCTGATCTCCCCCAAGAGCTCATATCGACGGGGAGGTTTGGCACCTCGATGTCGGCTCGTCACATCCTGGGGCTGGAGAAGGTCCCAAGGGTTGAGCTGTTCGCTCATTAAAGTGGCACGCGAGCTGGGTTCAGAACGTCGCGAGACAGTTCGGTCCCTATCTGTTGTGGGCGTTGGAAGTTTGAGTGGGGCTGACCTTAGTACGAGAGGACCGGGTTGGACGAACCTCTAGTGAATCTGTTATGGCGCCAGCTGTACTGCAGAGTAGCTACGTTCGGAATAGATAAGCGCTGAAAGCATCTAAGTGCGAAACTAGCCACAAGATGAGACTTCCATAGAGGGTCGTAGCAGACTACTACGTTGATAGGTTACCGGTGTAAAGGTGGTGACATCATAGCCAAGTAATACTAATAACCCGAAGCTTTCTCATAGCAGGTAATTACGGTGAACAGAGGAAAGAAGCAAGAAAAAAGAAACAAGACTTCGGTCGTGCTTCCTGACTCTTAACTCCTGATTCTGTTCACTCAACACAAAGCTGTTGTTTTCTCTGGAACTTACTTCTTTCAATAATATGTCATTGTTTACAGGAGATGTGAGCTGATAGCTATGAGATCTGAGACGAAAGTCGAGGAAAGGTAGATCAATCAGGTAACATCATTCTTAAAACAAATAAAATATCAGATGACGGTATCAAGCAGAAAAGAGTCTCAAATCTCAGATCTCAATACTGAAATCTACAAGAAATTCAGGTGCCTATATCGGCGGTGTCTACCTCTTCCCATTCCGAACAGAGAAGTCAAGCCCGCCAGAGCCGATGGTACTGCGGTAAAACGTGGGAGAGTAGGTCGGTGCCCAATCTTAAATTAACCTCGCTAACTTTGTTAGTGGGGTTTTTTTATGCGTGGGAGTTTTTTCCGCTCTTATAGCTTTCATCTTGTTGACTGTTCTTAGCCAAATGCATGCCGACGGACTTCATTGGCTGTTTCCTTTCTAAAATCAATATTTTTGAGCCCGTTTAAGGTGCCCCAAACTACATTTATTGGCATGTACTGAATGCGTTTCGAATGAACTCTAATCAATGGGTAAGGATCGGCGATGTTGTTGGTATCCCAGGTACCATTAACTCGCTTTCTAATTACTTCGCCAACGTAAGCTACCAAGTTGTCGTAAAGGTTATTGAATAGTTCTTCGATTTCATATTGCATACAGCCGTTTGTAACCAAATCCAAACTTTCATAGGTGCAATCAAGTATTGCGCCGTCGACTCCTAATTGTTTTGCTAAACTAACGATGTGTTCTTTAATGTGTCCGATAAAATCGTTTTTATATTTAGAGTAAAATCTCCAATGATCAACTGAATTACGCCTGTCGTTAGCATAATCTTCACGAACCCGCTTATGCCATCTTACACGCCTATTAAAATCATCTTTTGAAAAAATATCCCCTTTGCCTCCTATCGAAAGTTCTTTTTCATCAAATACATACAAATATCGCTCTCCCGGTAATTCATAAACTTTGTCTTGCTGTACAAATCCGCTGGTATATTTTTCCTCAAAAAACTTGGTATATTCATCGTGAAACTTACCTTCGGTTTTAATGATTTCTAAAACTTGTCTTTTGGTTAGACGCTTGTCATTAATTTTATTTGTTTGAGCCATCAGTACATGGATTAAGAATGAAAATATGATTTTTACCGGGGAGATGTAATCATATCTTCCTATCGGCCATAGCTATTTTTAGCAAACCTTACCAAGGTAAATTTCGGTTTCATATCTCATCTCAATCTGTCCATTAACGTGGTATTGGTTAAATAGCTCTTTTAACAAGCGGGCAAATTCAATCCCGGCATCGGTATGCTCCGCAGGAACGTAGGATGAGGAAAACGCCCTGCCTGATAAACCTTCGTAATCGAAAGTTTGCTTGTTGGCAAACTTGCTAAGCGTGTATTCCCCATATTTAAAAAAGCTTTGAAAATTTACTCCCTTTAAATGTTGGTGGTTTACCTCTTTATAATCTGTGCCTTTGTCTTGTAAAAGTTGATCATAGGATTTGGCGAAGGGATCGACATGGGTAAGGCGGTTATTCCAGATCAGGGCCACGTACTTGCTGTCGTCTTTGAGTATTCGCTTAAACTCTTTTTGAGTTTCTTCCGCATTAAACCAATGAAAAGCCTGGGCGCAAATAATCAGATCCATGCTATGCGTCGTCAAGGTGGTATCTTCCGCTGTTCCGGTAACAGAAATAAAGTTTTTGTTTTCGCTGAACAAGCTCTCCGCCGAAAGGCGCATATCCTCATTCGGTTCCACCCCGTAAACAGTATAGCCTTTATCCAGTAACAGCGCTGAGAATATCCCCGTTCCGGAGCCTACATCAGCAATTTTGGAACCGGGATTTAATTCGCATTCTGATATCAGGTAATTAATAGCCTCTTTTGGGTATGAGGGCCGGTATTTTACGTAATTGCTCACCCGGTCTGTAAAACGCTGGGTTGAATCTGTTTTCATATCATTATTTGAATAAAAAAGGTGCCCTCATTAAGCACCTTTAATTAATGGTTTAATGGCTTGCTTAATAACTGGTAGAAATGAAAAAATCAACTTCAAACACGTGCCCGTATTCAAGTCGCTGTATAGCTTCCTTTCGTTTGATATCGGTAACTATCCCTTCGGTATCCGAGTATCCCAGCCAAGGTTCAATACAAACAAAATCTGCCCCCCGTTTAGCCCAAATGCCCATATGTGCAAAATGCGGATATTGTACCGATAAAAACTTATCGTGCTTATCACTTCTGATGGTTATTTCTTTTGATTTGATATTTTTAAAAACCAGGGCATCGTTAGCAAAAAGCTCTTTGGTTAAGCGGAGCTTTCTATCATGCAGAACAACGGGCTCTGTTAAGCCGGAAAGATTTCCATCCGGGGATATGGTATGAGTTATCAGTGGTTCTTGTTGCTCAAATTCAAGATAATAATCTTCATAATTCTCACCCGGATAAAAAGGAACGTTAAAAGCCGGGTGGCCGCCAACAGAAAAATAAATAGGCTTATCATCCTGGTTTATTACCTTGTAACAAACTCTTAACGCATTATCTATCAAGGTATAAATAATTTGAAACTCAAATTTGTAAGGATAAATGGCCAGTGTTTTTTCGCTGAAAGGTAACGAAAACTTAGCGTGCTTATCGCTTGCTTCTACCAGCTGAAAAGTTGAAGTACGGGTAAAGCCATGCCTGGTTGTTGGGTAAGCTACACCATCAACATGTAATTGATTATTCACTGTACCGCCAACTATCGGAAACAAGTTTGGCGCATGCCAGGGCCATATTGCCGGGTCGGCTTGCCATAAGTGCTCCGTCTGATCTGTTTTGTTAAAAACCGAGGTTAGTTGCGCCCCCTGCGGGCTGATCGATACCTTGAAATATTTATTCTCAATTGTAGTCATAACAGTATAGTTTATATGTCCGTTAAATATACAATCTGTTTGATAAAAAGGTTCCTTTTTTATTAAAAATGGAGCGCTCTTTATTCCAGAAACTTTTGATGGATTAGGCATCATCCGAGGAAATTACAGTTTTAATATAAATTTAGTCAATAATGTAACTTAGTAACCGTATTTTCGTATACTTAGTTCTACCTGTTAATTTTATGGTTATGGTTTTAGAGTTGAACGAGATCGATAATTCGATTCACCTTTCAAAAAAGGCGTTAACCTGCCCCAAATGCCATTCTATGCTTAATTATAGAGTGCCCCGGGGTTTCTTTTACAAAGTGTTTTTATTTTGGCTACCGGGTAAAATGTATAAGTGTTTTAAATGTAACTGCAGAAGGTACATACGGGATTAATTTTAGCAAATCAAAGCAATGGATAATCTGTGATTTTTTAACTCGAAGTCAATTCGAGATGCTTATTGTTCGCTAATGGATATCATTTACTTTAATTTCACTTTATACCCAAAGCGTATTGATTAGATAAAGCTTGATGTTAGTTTCACAGGATTTATTGAGTGATGAAAGGTTTGCAGCATTGAATAACCTCGGAACACGTTGGCTGACCATATTTTATATAACGCTTTGAGCAAAAGTGGCCATGCTGTACAATCGGCAATTTAATGGCCATGTTATACTTGATTGCGCGCGACGGCTTTCAACTCCGGCTTCTTCCAAACAATAATACGCCATAAAACTTCGGCGGAAAGCATAATGCCGAATGCGAACAAAAGTGGCCTGAGTGTTTCTTCCGACTCGGAAAATGCGCCAGCCACTGCTATGCCGTAAACGGCTACCGGAAGCAGGATCATCAGGCATAAGCCAGGCACTTTAAAGGGGATTTTAAACGGGCGATGTTCGTTGGGAGCTTTAATACGCAGTACGATGAGCGAAATAAACTCAAGAGATAAACCCGCGCCGTACAAGGTGACATCAATAATGAGCAGGTCGGTGAACGAGAGTATAATCATCAGGCTCACTACAATTGAACAGACGATGATGGAGACGTAAGGTGATTGATAACGCAGATGGAGTGCTTCGAGCCTTTTGGGCATCAGCCCATCGTCGGCCATTACTTTGGGTACCCTGGATACGGATAGCAATACAGCAGAATACAAACCTAATGTGCAGGCCATTCCACCAGCGGCAAGCAGCCCGCCTAACCAGTTACCGCCAAGATAAGCACCCAGCGCAGGGAATCCGTTCGCGGTAATGGCTTTAAGATCCATGCCGGATTGCACCGCTGTAAGCACCGTGAACGAGTAAATGATGATGACGGCTAAAAAGGCTATCCCGGTAGAGGCAAGATATGTTTTGATGGGGTTTTTAACTTCTTCGGCATAGGTGGTGGCGTTGTCCCAGCCTAAAAAGTTCCACATAACGGTGTACAAGCCCATGCCAATAGATGAAAAGCTCACACCTTTCAGCGACATAGCTGGTATATGAAACGTACCTGCATGACGCGTAAAACCCACAATACAAAGCAACAAAAACGGCATTATAACCAATGCGCTCAATAATAACGAAACGCGCCCAACCGGCACTATTCCCAGGATGTTAATAATTGCCGACAACCAGATGATGAACAAACAAATGGGAATTTTATAAGTTGCCGCCGCCGGGAAAAAATAGGTAGCATAGGTGATAAATAAAACCGGGTAAATGGCCAGATCGACAAAAGTGTAGAGCCAGGTCCACCAGCCTTCGTAAAGGGCCATGCGTAAGCCCAGTGCGCGTTTAACCCACTGGTAATAGCCGCCGGTAACGGGCATCATGCTGTTGAGTTCCAACACGGTAAATATGGTGGGAATGTCCCATAGCAGCGGCGTAATCAGCAGTAGCAACAGGGCCCCGTTTTTGCCTCCGTAGGTTAACAAGGGCTCAAGGCCGTATGGACCCCCGGATACTGTAAAGAAAATAACAGCTGCAAGGGGTATGAGCCTGAGTTTTTTTAAGGATGGATTGGCAGCGGGCATATCAGCCTAAAATACTGTTTTTTTAAATAAAACATGCCCCCGTTTTACTGATTACCATTTTTTGCAGGCGTGGGGTAGCCTTAATAGGATATTATTTATCCATATACGGTTATTTTGAAACCAGTAGGTCAATTGGTTCAATAAGCGGGGGCTTAATTAGCAAGTCGTTTGCTTTGGCCATCAAAGCGGCTGCAATAGGGCCTTTTAAGTGAGCCTGCCTGCCCTGTTCGTCAATAAAGGTATCGAATATACCAAAGGTGTTGGCGTTGATTTTGGTGGCGTACCAGTTAATGGTATCGGGCTCGTTTTGGGCTAAAGGGAGTGCGCTTTTTAAAAAGGCTTCTACCTCGGCTTCCTTCCCGGGTTTGGCTTCCAGGGTAATTAATAATCCTAACTTGATCATGGTTTCTGCAGGTTTAATAATTATACAATCGGGTAAGTGCATTGTTTGCTATTTATATTTTGACAGCCCTACTCCATGCTGGTAAATATTATACGGGTACAACAACTTATCGTATCCTCATATTGTGCCCGGAAGTTATAAATTGAGCGTCGTACTTTCCGTTTTTATTTTTTTTCTTAACTTTCATTATTCTAATCACTTAATAATCAAAGCTATGCCTAATCATTTATCAATCCTTGGAATTATTCACACTGCTATTAGTGTGCTTGCCGTTTTAGTAGCAGTTTATGCACTGCCCAGGTACGGAAAACTTAACCCTATGGAGGGTGCCGGTAGGTTATATACCGTATTAACCGTTATTGCCTGCCTTACCGCATTACCTATCATGAAAACCGGCCATCTTACACCCGGTCATCCCCTTGCTATTATCATTTTGCTGTTATTGCCCATTGCCATCTACGCTTATGCCATTAAGCCGCTAAAAAAGTTTGCCGATTACGTGCAAACTATCATCATGTCGTTTACACTGTTCTTGTCTATGATTCCGGCCACGGTGGAAACACTTACCCGCTTACCTCTTAGTCAACCCTTGGCGACAGATCCGGCTTCGTCAATTGTAAAAATCAATTTAACTATCATTTTCTTTTTTTTTATCGCCGGCACAAGCTATCAGGTAATCAAAATTAAAGCAAAGAAAAAATCCTTGCCAATGCCCGAGCTCGGAATTCAGTGATAACGGGTTGGATTTAGGGATTTCAATGCGGTGATTGAATGTTCGGCGGGGCAATTTCCACCGCTGTGTTTTCGCCTCGTAGCAAGTATGGGAGTGCCTATATTCAGTTACATCTCAGCTGATTGATCATTTATTGCAAAATAGTTTCATTTCAGTTACCGCAGTTTTCTATACGGCAGCCTATCTTTCATTTTAAGTGCAAGGTTCTTCAATAGTTCGTAATAATTTATTTCGCCGCAAACTGTAGGCATTTTAATTGTTATATAACCGGATGCCTTATAAAACAATAAATCAGGAATGAAATCGAGAACGTTTCTTTACGTTTCATTAGGTGTAGATATTATAATAGCCGCCTCAAAGTTTATAGCGGCTATGATAACAGGAAGTTCATCTATGATTTCGGAAGGGATCCACTCGGTTATCGATGCCTTCAGTCAACTCATGTTGATATGGGGCGTACGGTCAAGCCGGAAATCGCCAGACGATGAAAGGCCCTTTGGTTATGGCAGGGAGTTGTATTTCTGGTCGTTTATGGTATCGCTGGTGATATTTATTTTAGGAGGCTGTATATCGTTTTATCAAGGTGTGCTGCGATTGAGGCGTCCGGAAATCAGCGGAAGCCCTACACTTACTTACATTATCCTGGGCATTGCCTTTCTATTTACTTGCGTGTCGTTATACACCGCTTTAAAGGAATTCAACAAACAGCGTGGCCATACATCATTTTTTAAGGCGGTAACCGAAAGTAAAGACCCGCCCACTTTTATTGTATTATTAGGCGATGTGGGTGATCTGTTTGGCCTGGTGATAGCTTTTGGTGGGGTATACCTGGGGCGCTTGTTTCATAGTCCATACTGTGATGGCGGGGCATCGATGCTGATCGGGATCATTATGATTGTGATATCTTTGTTGCTGGTGCGCGAAAGCAAGAGTTTGTTGATGGGGGAACCTACCAGTAAAAAAAATATGCGTACAATAGTGGCGCTAACGGAAGCCGATGAAGCTGTGATTAAGGTGAAAAAACATTTCTCTACTTATATGGGCCCCGAAGAGGTATTAATGCAGCTCAATACCATTTTTAAGCCCGACCTGAACACCGGGCAGATTACCGATGCCATAGAACGTATTAGCAAAAATATCCAGTCGCAGTTTCCACGCATCAAACAAATTTTTATTGAACCGGTAAGGTGATTGATTTAAATGTGCAGATGCGGATAGGTGCGGATGTGAAAATGAATGCCGGAAGTTATAAAATATCTTAATACATTTCTTCAAATTCATCATAACGCAAAATGGCAATATGTGGGAATCGATTATTTTTTAATTGATGTAGATGACGATCATTGCTTATGATATAATCCGACTGGCTGGCTATATAACAATCTATAAATTTGTTGTGGTCTTTGTCATTCTCTACCAATTGCCATAAGTAGGATGGGTTTTGAGGATAACATTTGGAAGTAATAAAAGAAGCCAAGCGATGCTTATGTATGCTCGATGCTATACTGAATTGTTATTTGTTCCTGGTATCAGTTAAAATTTCGTTTGACACTATCATGTCAAATTTGCTATGGTTCAATGATTGATATATCCAAATTGTATTTATAACGTGGAGCAAGCGAAACCACGAATATGTTAGTATCAAGAATAAGGCGGAACTTATTCATCAATCCAATTATCCAAATCAGCTTCTGTTATACCCTTTTCGTCAATAGCTAATTGAATATTTTTCTGATGCTTATTTGAAAAATATTGAGCAAGCAAATTTTTTATTGCCAAAAGATCTTCTTCTTTAGGCTCAAATGAGTACAGGTTTAAGAGCTCTAATTGTAAATCGTTTAATTTTTGACTTTGCATAACACAATCAATTTATACAAAATACGTATTTTGTTAATTCTTATTGCTTATCAAAAATTGAATTAATTGTGAGCATTTATCCAATAAATTCACACAAAAATTTTCATTTCATACCTCCTTAAATCTGCAAACTTCATACCTTTGCAGCAATGTTAAGCCGTATAACTACATTGTTCCTGATGTTTGCCATTCTATCGGCAAATTTTACGCAATTGTATGTTTTTGCAGGTTTCAACTTAAATCAGAAGTTTATTGCCAGTACGCTTTGCGAAAACCGCGATAAGCCCTGGATGCATTGTAACGGTAAGTGCTACTTAGCCAAAAAAATAAAGCAAGCCGAAGAAAAGGAACGAAGCGAAGAGCGCCAAACTCAGAAGAGCCTTTTCCAGGAAGTATTCTTCGCCACTTCGGCACCTATCCAATTCCACAATCAATTGTTGCAGATCATCGCGACCCCCTATCATTTCGCCGTACAGCCTGTACAGCCCGGAGTTATCTTTCAGCCACCAAGAGTGTAAGTTTTAGTTATTGGGTTAACTGTTATTGTTACTAACTAACTAACTAACTATTAGTGATAAGTTATAGCATCGCGGAGTATATCTTCTGCGAACTAACTCTGCGCAGGTATTCACGTGACAAATAGCGTCTGTAAATTAGTTTACTAACAGCATAAGCCCCATAATTACGGCGAGGCCCTGTGCCATTTGCCTCTCGGAGCGGGTGTGTTCTATGCAAGCGACAATAAATATCTGTCGCGCGGTGAACACACCCCTTGCAGCCGCACAGCGAAACCCGCCCCCCTCAAGGGGGGAACTAAAAATTAAAAAGCCAGGCCCCGTGCGATTCCCCTCTCGAGAGGGGCGGAGGGGTGTGTTCTATGCGAGCGACAGGATATTCGTCGCGCAGCAAATACCCTCCAGCAACCGCACAAGCAAACCCTCTTGAGAGCATAGCCGTCAACTTTAGAAAAAAAAGGGATAAAATTTTTTTAGAGCAAGAATCGGAACTGCAAAATTGCAGTCATTATTCGAGCGAATGAGTTCGGAACTATTTGAACCAACGGTGTTAGATGGCCTGGCCCGTAAAACAGAGGCTATACAACGCAAACGAAAAGTGGGAGGCAAGGAACTATTGGATATGGCGTTATTTGATGGAGATCAATCGTTTAACGGCATGAGTATGCAGTTAATGCGGAGGGATGGGCTTGATATTTCGAAGCAGGCATTGCATCAAAGACATCACAGCAATATGACAAAGTTTGTACAAGCCGTTTTTGAGCAATTAATAGCAGTTGAGTTACCGCAAGAGCAAACACAGGGCTTGGAGATCCGTATCAAAGATTCTACCCGTTTCGCGTTGCCGGAAGTTATTGCAGAGACATTCCCCGGAACAAAAGGAAGTGGGATGAAAGCGGGAGCATCTGTACAATTTGAATTTGAAATCAAAAGTGGTAAAAGCGATATCAAAGTAACTCCGGCCAACGCAAATGACCAGGGTGAGAGTCATCTGGACAAGGCATCAATTCAGCCGGGGGTATTATATATGAGAGATCTGGGTTACACTCACTTGAGTTATATGAACAATATTAACAAAGTCAAAGCTTTCTTTATTAATAAATTATGTCCGAAAACAACGATTTATCTATTAAAGGACGACCAATACCAAAAGTTAGAGTTGTCGAAACTACAAGGCATAACCGGCGTATTTGATCAACAGGTATATATCGGAGCTGATAAGATGCCGGTAAGGATAATAATAGAACCGGTAAGTGAAGAGCTCAAGGCAAGGCGGATAGCCAATACTGAAAAGTACAATAAAAAGAAAGGCAGTACCACCAGTAAGGGATTCAAAGAGCGGGCAGGGTTTAACTTTATTGTTACCAACCTGGTGAGCGAAAAATATAGCGCTGAATTGATCCAAAAGTTATATCACCTGCGATGGCAGATAGAATTGGTTTTTAAAGCATGGAAGTCGTTTTTAAAGATACACACGTTCCCCAAAGGAAGTTCGGATCGTATAACCAGTATATTATACAGTAAGTTGATCTGGGCAGTTTTGAGTTGGAAAATATGCATGGCTATCGGTAAGATAGGTCAAATTAGTGTTTTAAAGGTGCATCGACTAATCGCTTCTACGAAAGAAGAATTGCGAGCGCAGCTTTTAGGGATATGCTCAAAGTGGTTAGCTCTGTTGGAGAAATTAAACTTAAAGCACCTTTCAAAAGAGCACAGAAAACATAGGTTAAAAATAGAAGAAATTGTAATAAGTATTTGATTATTAGATATTTAAATACTATATTTAGATAGTTAAACAAAAATAAGAAAGGCGGGGTCATCTAAACCTCCCCGCCTTAAAAAACGAAAAATATGAGAGTAAAAATACATAGGTTTGCCCATGCGGGCAAACCGCGCCTAAAAATTAAATAACTGAAAATCAACAATATATGAGTACAGCTACTTAAATTGACGGCTATGCTCTCAAGAGGGGAACTGAAAAAATATAAACATCAGCAAGCATCAAAATATTCACTAAATGCGCTATATCATACTCTCCATCCTACTACTGTTCTCCATAAAAATACACGCCCAAATTGCAGGTACCGTAACAGACGCCATTACCCACGAGCCCCTACCCGGCGTGGTTATCACCAGCCCCGCTGGGAAAGGCATCACTCAAACTAATGCTAAAGGAATATTTAACCTGCCCGAGTCGGTTAACGGTATACTCAGATTTAGCATGATCGGTTATACCTCAAAGCTGGTCGACTTAAATAAGCTCACATCCGCGAAGGCGTTAAACATTACTTTAGAAACTTCGAATGTAGATTTGCAGCCCGTTATTGTATCGGCCAGCCGCGAGGGACAATCGCGCCAGAGCGCCCCTATCGCTATCAGTCAGATCAACTCCATCCAGATTAAAGATACCAAAGCCACTGCTTTATACCAGTTGCTCAATAAGGTGAGCGGCGTATACATGGTTAACCTGGGCAACGAGCAGCATACCATGGCCATCCGCCAACCCATCACTTATAACGCCCTTTACCTGTATATGGAAGATGGGCTGCCTATCCGCCCAACGGGAATTTTTAACCATAATTCGCTGTACGAAATTAACATGGCGGGTGTAAAGGATATCGAGGTAATTAAAGGCCCGGCCTCATCGCTATACGGAAGTAATTCTATCGGCGGTGCGGTCAACTTTATCACGCAAAGTCCACCATCCGGTTACAGCGGCGATATATCCGTTCAGGGTGATAGCTATCATTACCGCCGGGTTGATGCTGACGGAGGTTTTACCGCAGGTAAATTCGGGCTGTATGCGGGCGGATACGTAGCACACCAAAAGGATAGCTGGCAGGATTATTCCGATTTCGATAAATATTCCGTCAACCTCAAAACTACTTATGATTTTGATGCCGATACACGCCTTACCACCTCGGCGGCTTACAATTACCTCAATACGCAAACTCCGGGTAGTTTAGATAGCGCCCATTTTTACAGCCGCAGCTATGGCTCCAACCAGCGCTTTACCTACCGCAAGGTAGAAGCTTTCCGTGCCAGCTCAAGGCTTGAACATGCCTGGAACGAGCGTAACAATACGTTTTTTACCGTCTTTTTTCGTGATAACTCCACGGCCCAGCTGCCCAGTTATTATATTGCCGATGTTCGGGATGCCTCGGGTAAATACCTGAGCTCGAACGGGCAGGTAAACGATCAGAAGTTTACCAGCTATGGCATTTTAACCCAGCACCGGGCCGATTTTAACTGGCTGCATTCCCGGTTAATTGTTGGTGCTTATCTTGATGATAGCCCAAGCTCATACTATGCCCAGCTTTTAAATATCCAGAAGGATGTTGTTAATAATTATTATACCGGCTTTAGCAATGCAGGCACTTATATCGATAATTATAAAATAGGCCTGTTAAACACTGCGGCATATACCCAATTTGAGCTTCGCCCGGTAGATGCCCTGCGTGTTGTGGCCGGTTTAAGGTATGACCATGTGCATTATAATTTTACCAACGGACTGCCTGCAAGCAATACCAAATACAAGCAACAGGAAACCAACGATTTTAATATTGTAGCACCCAAGTTAGGTTTAACTTATGATTTGGGCGGCAACAAAGGTTTTTACGCCAACTACAGCGTGGGGTTTCAGCCGCCCGAAACCAGCGGCCTGTACAGCGCGCGCCAGCTAACGCCTTTAAAGCAAGCCACTTTTAGCAATTACGAGTTGGGCGGATGGCTATCGGCATTAGATAAAAAAATGTATCTGGAATTGAGCCTGTATGACCTGGAGGGCCATAACGAAATTATATCGCAACTGTTGCCCGACAATACCACCCAAAACCAAAATGCCGGGGCTACAAGGCACCGCGGTATTGAATACGCGCTTACCTACGCGCCGGTTAAAGCAATCAGCTTCCGCTTTAGCGGTACCAATGCCAGGCACACTTATGTAGAGTATAGCGAAGTGGCTAACGGCAAGGTAAAGGTATATAACGGTAACCGAATGAGCAACGCGCCAGCCTGGATAGCCAATTCCGAACTAACTTATAAGCCACTTTTTATGCCGGGTTTCCGCGCTTCGGCCGAGTGGCAGCATATCGACAAATACTTTACCGATCCGGCCAATACCAAAACTTATTCAGGTTATGATATTTATAACCTGCGATTCGGGTACGATTTTAAGCGCATTGTAAAAGGCGCCGGCATCTGGTTTAACGCCATGAACGTGACCAATAAGCTGTACGCTACCACGGTAACCAGCGGCCAGTATGGCGATACTTATAACGCCGCGCCGCCAAGAATATACACTTTAGGCGTAAGCTATTCCTTTTCAAAATATTGATCGTCAACTATCATGAAAAAAAGCTTTTATCAATGGCACCGTGTATTGGGCTTAACTGCCTTGGTACCGGTGATCTTCTGGACGCTGAGCGGCTTGTCGCACCCGTTTATGTCCAACTGGTTCCGGCCTTTTATCCCGCGCGAAGTGTTTCATCCGCTTACGCAGGATCAGATGAAGCCGGTATTGTCCCTTCAGCAGGTGATGGATCAGAACCATATCCTTCGATTGCGAAATTTTAGCCTGGTGAATTTTGACCGGGGGACGTTTTACCAGATCCAGCAAAGCGACAGCACTTACCAATATTACTCCGCTATTAACGCGACAATATTGCCTGACGGCGATAAGCGCTATGCCATTTACCTTGCCCGTTATTTTACCAACGATACGAGTTCGGCAATTAAATCGGCACAGTTGCAAACTACGTTTGATGGCCGGTACCAACCCATTAACCACCTGTTGCCGGTGTGGAAAATATCGCTCGACCGCCCGGATGGAATGGATGTGTATATTGAAACCAGCCAAAGCCGGATGGGGACTTTTAATAACAATACCCGGAAGGCCTTTTTATGGTTGTTCGATCAGTTTCATACCTGGCGTTTCCTGGCCTGGATGGGTGGCGAAAAATTCCGCGTCATTGTGTTAATCGTTATCGTGGCTGTGATGTTGCTCTCGCTCATCAGCGGTTTAACGGTTTATGGTTTATTCTGGAAGCGATTTAAAGAGATTAAGCAGAAGCGTGAAGCAAACGGCACCGTGGATAAACGCTTTATCCACCGGTTTCACCGGCAAATCGGTTTAATCGTTTCGTTGGTGATGTTTACCTTCGTTATTAGCGGCGGCTTTCATTTGGTGGTTAAGCTTTATAATCTAAAGCCGGAGCACCGGCCATACCATCAATTAATTACCCGGCAGGAGCTGGGCCAGTCAAACCTGCGGCTACCTGTTGCGGATAGTGTGATCAGGAGGGTTGCCCTGGTCAAATTTAATAATAACGTATACTACCAGGTGCTCGATAAAAAGAAGCAAATTCAATATTTCAGGGCGGCAGATCATCAATTACTACCCAATGGAGATGTGGTATTTGCTACTTACCTGAGCCAGTTTTATCATGATGGGCCGGTGAACGGGCGGCCGGCAGTTAGCCAGGTTAAGCAATTTGATAACGAGTACGGCTTTATCAATAAACGCCTCCCGGTTGAAAAAATAAGTTATCCCGACGGCGAAAATTGGTATATAGAAACCACCACCGGTAAGTTAGCCACCAAAGTATCCGGTACCGACAGGGCAGAAGGGCTCTCGTTCATCTTTCTCCATAAATACTTCGGCATGGCCTGGGCCGGTAAAAACATCCGGGATATAGTGAGCATGCTGGCCGCGCTGGGTGTATTGGTAGTATCGCTTTTTGGCTTTGCCTCGTTTTTAAAGAATAAGTGATAGCAGGCCATGGGTGAGGCCATGTAAAAGCGTTATGATCTATCATGACGCTTTTACTGTTATTTTGAATTTTTTTGACTACCCAATATCCAATAACCCAATAACTCAATAACAAAACAACCAGTAACCCAATAACCAACAACTACGTTAATTTTTGTTAAAACCTCAACCAACTTATTACTCCTTTAGAATTTAAACAGAATTATATTTTACCTTTATGGCAAGGTTTTTTTAATTTCGCGAATATTTAGGTAAACTATGGAAGAATTTGAAGCCAGCATATCGGCAAAAAAAACCAAGGCGATATACATTTCAACCGTATTTGGTATTGCAATGGTATTGTTGATGATCGGGCTTTTGGGTTTGATATTGGTACATGCCAATAATTTATCGCGCTACGTTAAAGAGAATATCGTACTCAATATTATTGTTGACGATGCCGCGCGCGAAACCGATGTACTGCAACTGCAAAAACAATTGGATACCAACCCCTTTGTAAAAAATACGCAATATGTAAGTAAAGAGCTTGCCGCCCGTAACTTACAAAAAGATTTGGGCGAGGATTTTGTGAAGTTTTTAGGTTATAACCCCTTATTATCATCCATCGATGTTTACCTGAAGGCCGATTACGCCAACAATGCCAATATAGCGCAGTTTAAGGCGCAGTTGCAAAAAAATCCGCTGGTTAAGGAGGTAATCTATCAACAGTCCCTGGTTGATTTAATGAACCAGAAACTGGCCTCTATCAGTTTGGTGATATTGGCTTTTGCCGGTATCTTCCTGGTGGTATCGGTGGCGCTTATCAATAACACCATCAGACTGGCCATTTACTCGCAGCGGTTTTTAATCAAATCCATGCAGTTGGTGGGCGCAACCAAGGGCTTTATCCGTAAGCCGTTTTTATTATACGGTATATGGCATGGTTTATTGGGCGGCTTAATAGCCATTATTTTATTGATAGGTATGTTATACCTGGCTACCATCCAAATTCCGGATCTGGTTATCCTTCAAAATTATACCGAGTTCGGTATCGTGTTTTTGGGAGTAATAGGCTTGGGGATATTTATCTCAGCCTTCAGCACCTACCTGGCTGTAAGCAAATTCTTACGTTTAAAAATTTACGATCTATATAGATAATAATGGCACAAAAATACACAGCAAAGTACACTGCCCCGGCGGCAGCAAAACAGCCACGGCCAGAATCGGCCCCAGCACAATTTGTTTTTGGAAAAAACAATTACCGCGTTTTTTTACTGGCTATAGCCGTAGTTATACTGGGCTTTATTTTAATGATGGGTACAACCGATATTTACGATTTTCGTAAAATCGTATTGGCGCCTTTAACAGTTCTGGCTGGCTTTGCCATCGGGTTTTTCGCTATCTTCCAAAAATCTGAAAACAAAGCATGAACATTATCCAGGTAATTATCCTCGCTATTATTGAGGGTATCACGGAGTTTTTGCCTGTATCATCAACCGGGCACATGGTTATTGCCAGCGCTTTTATGGGCATAGGCAAGGAAGATTTTGTAAAGCTGTTTGAGGTGGTGATACAATTAGGAGCCATACTCTCGGTTGTGGTATTGTATTACAAACGTTTCTTCAAATCGCTCGATTTTTATTTCAAACTCGTAGTAGGTGTAATACCTGCGGTAATTGTTGGTGTACTGCTCAAAAAGAGGATCGATATGCTGCTGGAAAGCCCGCTGGTAGTAGCATGCTCGCTTTTAGTAGGTGGTATTATTTTATTGTTTGTTGACCAATGGTTTAAACAATCAACCGTTAAGGAGGAAGAAGATATTAGCTATGCAACAGCCTTAAAAGTTGGTTTTTTTCAATGTTTAGCGGTTATTCCCGGCGTATCGCGTTCCGCAGCTACCATAGTCGGCGGTATGAGCCAAAAGCTGAGCCGTACTGCTGCTGCCGAGTTTTCGTTCTTTTTAGCGGTGCCTACCATGTTTGGTGCTACCCTGAAAGAGATTTGGGATTATCATAAAGAGCACGAGCACCTGTTTAACAGCGAGCAAATAAAGTTTTTGGTTGTTGGTAACATTATCGCTTTTATTGTGGCCATGCTGGCTATCAAAACCTTTATCACCTTTTTGGAGAAAAAAGGATTTAAGTTGTTTGGCTTTTACCGTATCCTGGCAGGCATTGTATTAATTGTAATGTACTATACAGGCCACCTTACTGCTTAAATTACTTTAATTGATAGATAGAATATCGAATAATGCCCGTCATTATTCGATATTTTAGTTTAATAGCATCACTATATTTGTGATTCATTTTTTACCATCATCATTTGGATTCCCCAAACTCAAAATTCCGCGACTTTAACTTTACCCAGGGCGAACTGCTGCTGGTTAACAAACCTTATAACTGGACGAGCTTTGACGTAGTAGGCAAAATACGCAATACCCTCAAACCTCTTAAACTGAAGGTTGGCCACGCCGGAACCCTCGATCCATTAGCTACCGGCCTGTTGATTATTTGCACTGGTAAACTTACCAAGCAGATAGATACCTTTCAGGCCGAAGAGAAGGAATATACGGGCACCATGATATTAGGCGCCACCACACCATCATACGATATGGAAACCGATGTGGATGAAACATTCGATCCGGGCAGTTTAACCGAAGCGCAGATCCGTGCTAATTGTGCCCAGTTTACAGGCGATATTCAGCAATATCCGCCTGCGCATTCGGCTGTGAAGATTAATGGCGAGCGACTGTACGAAAAGGCCCGCCGCGGCGAGGATGTGGAGCTGCGCCTGCGTTTTGTAACCATCAGCGAGTTTGAAATAACACGGATTGAATTGCCCGAGGTTGATTTCAGAGTGGTATGCAGCAAGGGTACCTACATCCGGTCGCTGGTGAATGATTTTGGCAAGGCGCTTAATAATGGCGCTTACCTTTCAAACCTTTGCCGTACCCGTAGCGGTAGTTTCAGGATTGAGGATGCTTTTGAAGTGGTGGAGCTTGTTGAGCATATCCGCGAATTAAAAACTCAACCGGAATTGCTTAAATAATCTATTTTTGCATTTTAGTTCTCTGCGGGATACATGAAGATTTACAACAGTATTGACGAGTTTAAGTTAATCACAAACGCGGTTGTTACCATTGGTACATTTGATGGTGTACATACCGGCCACCGTAAAATTATTGCCAAGTTGCAGGAGCTTGCCCAGGAGTGCGGCGGCGAAACGGTGATACTCACTTTTTTTCCGCATCCGCGGATGATATTGAATCCAGAAGATCAGAGCCTGAAAATGATCACTACCATTAACGAGAAAGCAGAGCTTTTGGAGGGATTAGGCGTAGATCATTTAATAGTGACACCGTTTTCGCGGGATTTTTCAAATCTTTCGGCGCTGGAGTATATCCATGATATCCTGGTAGCCAAAATCGGCATCAAAAAAATTGTAATAGGCTATGACCATCGTTTTGGCAAAGACAGGAAAGGCGGCCTGGAAGACCTGCAACGTTTAAGTAAGATCTACGATTTTGAGGTGATTGAAATACCCGAACAGGATATTAACGATGTTGCCGTAAGTTCTACCAAAATTCGCACCGCTTTATTGAGCGATGATATCAGCCTGGCCAACCAGTTTTTAAGCTATCCTTTTTTCATTACCGGGAAAGTTATCCGTGGCGACCAGATTGGCCGCCAGATTGGCTATCCAACGGCAAACATCCTGATAGAAGAGACGTATAAGCTGATACCCGCCGACGGCATTTTTGCGGTAACAGTAGAAGTAGAGGGAGCAACCTACAAAGGCATGGCCTATATAGGGCACCGCCCAACCATCAACGGCATGACGCGCAACATCGAAGTGAATATATTTGATTTCGACCGCGATATTTATAACCAGTCTATCCGGATGAATTTTCACTACTTTGTGCGCAGCGATATTAAATTTAACTCGCTGGATGAGCTGAAGCTACAATTGGCTAAAGACAGGGAGAGTGTTTTGGCTTTGTTGTAAGGTTTGCCTGGTTGTACTTACCAGACAAGAAATACGATGAGTTATTGCTGACTGATATGTGTTATTGAATCTGTGGGCCAATTTTATCAATCAAGAACTACAATTCTGCCATGTAGGATTCGTAATTGCTCCGTTCATAGCATTCATATCACACTATAACTAACTTCGATTAAACCTCTTTCGCCCCAAAATTCCATCCATCGCAAATAATTCAAACATTCTATCCAATAAGAATTATCTTTAATCAATTAAAAAAAGGCCATTTTGGAAAAACTTGATCTGGATAAGCAAGAGAGCGAATTTTTAAGTCGTGCTATTAAACATTGGGAGCGCGAAGGCTTTATTGACAGTCTGGTTGCCGATACCTTACGAAGCTCTTATGATGTTAAAGGATTCGATTGGATGCGCCTGGCTAAATATTCTTTCTGGATCGCGCTGATCTGCGGCGGTATCTCCTTCGGCTGGTTCATCATTGATGATGCTTTCCTCAACTATATCAAAAAACTATACGATACGCCCAACATCGTCATCAGCATCCTATCGGGTATAGTTTCCGCTTCGCTGTTTTTGTGGGGCAGGCGGCTCAAACGCATCTCGCCCGAGAAGGTTTTCAGTAACGAGGCTGTCACGTTTATGGCCGTATTGTTCACCGCGCTATGTATCGCCTACCTGGGCAAAACCTTCGATAATGGGTCGGGCCATTACTCTATTTTATTCTTAGTATCAGTATTTGTTTACGGAGTGTTAGCCTGGAATATGGATTCGCGGCTGATCTGGTTATTCGCATTAGTTTCCCTGGGGAGTTGGTTCGGCAGCGAAACAGGTTACCAAACCCATTGGGGCTATTATTTTTTAGGGATGAATTATCCTTTGCGCTTTGTATTGTTCGGCATAGTTATAGTTACGGCAGGAGCAACTTTAAAGCGACAAACCTGGTTTAAGCATTTTGCCGATATTACTTATATCGCCGGCTTATTATACCTGTTTATGTCGCTCTGGTTCTTGTCTATCGTTGGTAATTATGCCAATTTTGACCAGTGGTGGCCCGTAAAGCAAATTACCTTATTTTACTGGGGCATCATTGCGGCGATATTTTTTGTCGGCTTTTTGCTATACGGTTTAAAAAATAACGATGTAATAGCCCGCGAGTTCGGCATTACATTTCTCATCATCCTGATCTATACCAAATACTTCGAATATTTTTGGTCGAACACCAACAAACCGCTTTTCTTTGCCATATTGGCCATTTCTTTCTGGTTCATCGGCCGCAAGGCAGAAAAAATATGGAACGTATCAACGGCTAAGCGAAAAAAGTAGCACCTTTGCGGTGCGTATTCAGGGAGTGAATCAGCCTCTTTATTTATAATACGAATAACAATTATGGCAACAGAAGTTAAGTGCCCCGGATGTGGTAATGTGTTTCCGTTAGAGGAAGCCATGACCGAGGAATATAAAAAGGAGCTGCGCGAAAAGATGCAAACCTTTACCCGCCAAAAAGAAGATGAGTACCAGCGTAAGCTGGATGAATTTAGTAAAAAGGAACAGCAGCAGTTGTTACAATTTGAGCAGAAGCTAAACCAGGAGAAAAAAAACCTACAGTTAAGCCTGGAAGAAAGCCTGCGTAAAACCATAGCAACCGATTTTGAAAACAAGCTGCGCATGCTGGAAAGCAGTAACAAAGATGCCGAAGAAAAATTAAAGCTATCGCGACAAAAGGAACTGGAGTTTTTGCAAAAAGAGCAAATACTGAAAGCCCGTGAAGAGGAGATGGAGCTTAACCTACAGCGTAAACTGCAGGAGCAACGCGCGGAATTAGCAGATCAGATCCGTAAACAGGAGCATGAAAAAACCCTGATGAAGGATACCGAGCACCAGTTGCAGATTATGGAATACAAGAAGAGAATTGAAGATCAAAGCAAACTTGTAGAGGAAATGAAGCGCAAAGCCGAGCAAGGCTCCATGCAATTACAGGGCGAAGTGCAGGAGCTGATACTGGAAGAGTTGCTGCGTAACAGCTTTCCGTTTGATGTGATCAGCGAGGTTGGGAAGGGCGTTCGCGGGGCCGATTGTATTCAGCTGATCCGTAACCAGTTTGGGCAGGAGTGTGGCCGCATTATTTATGAAAGCAAACGCACCAAGGATTTTGGCGGCGATTGGATTGAGAAATTAAAAAAAGACATGCGCGCCAACGGCGTGGATGTGGCCGTTATTGTAACCCAATGTTATCCTAAAGGCATGGACTGCTTTGGTGAACGGGACGGCGTTTGGATCTGCTCGTTCGAGGAGGCTAAGGCCGTGGCTTACGTATTGCGCGATGGCATTATCCGCTTGTATAACTCCACCCGTTCGCAGGAGAACAAGGGCGATAAAATGCACCTGCTGTATGATTATTTAACCGGCAGCGAGTTTTCTGAACAATGGAAAGCCATTCGCGAAGGGTTTATGAGTATGCGTTTATCTATACAGCGGGAGCGCGATGCGATGGAGAAGCTTTGGAAAGCCCGCGAAAAACAGCTGGAAAAAGTAATGCTGAACGCGGCCCATATCCGCGGATCGATAGAAGGCATAGCAGGCAGTGACAATATTCAACTCAGTTTGACCGACGACACAGACGAGTTATTGCTCGAATAAAACCTCGACAGAAAGGCCCGGAGTTAAAATATAAACACTCCGGGCCTTTTGTGATAAAGGTGGGTAATGTAAAAACACGATCTATATAATCGCTTGTGTGGGAACACATCGCGGCTCCTCTCCAAAGCTATTAAGTCAAGCAGTTTAACAGCGAGTTACAGAGTTCGTCGCACGACGAAACACACCCCTGCAGCCGCACCGCCTAGCCCGCCCCCTCTCAAGAGGAGATCTGGAAAAAAGCACTCATTATCAATGAGATAATTAAAAAAACGAAGGCCTGTGCGATTCCCCTCTCGAGAGGGGCGGAGGGGTGTGTACTATGCGAGCGAATATAAAGCGCAGATAGATTATCATTTAATAATCAACCAATTTCTTAACTTAATAGCGTTGCCACCCCTCAAGAGAGGATCAGATGTGCACGCCATTTCTTTTTGATATCGGATTGATAATGAGTGTATTTATTGTGTTTTCATATATAGGGGAGGCGATAGTACAGCTGTAGAGGCACCGCGCGACGAACTCTGCAAATTGGCGTAAGCTGCTTAACTTAATGTGTATTCAAGGTAAATGGAGTGTCTACTATCACCTATTATAGTGCCCTGTGTGCTAATGATATCCCTGAAATCTGCTCGCTTAAATTTTGAACTGTAATATAAATGCAATATATTGCGATATCAAAATATGAAGTGTTTACTGTTTTCCCTCTTATTTACATTTAACCATTTTGTTAAACCTTTACCTAAAGGCGATAACGTTAAAATTCATCCAGCAGCAACAGTTTGTAGTCCCGATGATGTTTGCCCTGATGATCTTTTATATTTTGCTCAAACCTTAATTGGTACGCGTTATCGCTCTGCATCGTCTAACCCATTGTACGGTTTTGATTGTTCGGGTTTTGTGAGTTATGTTTTTAAGTATTTTAACTTCAGCGTACCTCGTTCATCCTGCGAGTTTATTAATGTAGGCGAGAAGGTGAAACTGGAAGACGCCAAACCCGGCGACATTATCTTATTTACAGGCACAAGCAAAAAAAGCCGCAGAATAGGCCATATTGGGATTATTACCAATAACGAAAACGACGATGTGAAATTTATCCATTCTACCTCGGGTAAAGAGCATGGTGTAACCATCACCACTATGGATCAAAGTTACAAACGCAGGTTTGTTCAGATCATCCGGATGCTAAAACAAAACGAAGAGCCATCAATATAAGTGACAGACCCGGCGGGCCGGGAAAAAACGGATGACGTCAAGGTAGGCGTACAAACCCCTTCCTGCACCTTCCCAAGGGAAGGAATCGCACAAGGCCGCTGCTTTTTTTAGCCCCTACGCAGGACTCGGGGAGATTATGCACACTGGTTTATTAAGGAGACTTTAAGTCCTAACTGCCGGGTAGGATTTTGGTGGGCCTTAGATGCCATGAATTAAGAACCAATGATTATCAAAGCAAAAATAAGCACATTGATAATCAGTGCACCTAATATGATGCATACTTACCGCTTTTAGAAGTTCCCTCCTCGCGTCGGGATGACAAAATGTAGAGAAATTTAGTACTGATAATCAACACCTTAATAGGTCGTCATTATAAACCCTGCGTAAGCACACACGGCATATAGCTATCCGGGTAATACCGTTAGTGTTTAAAAAACAGCAAATAAATTTGTTTAACCAGGTGATAAGCGGCAAATAAAAAAAATAGAGCCGCTATACAGGTATTGATAATCCGGTTGCTCAATTCAAATTTGGCCTGGATATAGTTTGCCGACCTGGCGTATAAATACAGGCATAAAAACGCACCCGAGGCCGATCCTAAACTAAAGATAATTAAGGGCAGGGTACCGGTTAATATCCACCCGTGAGTAATTAAATAGGTTCCGCTAATCATCCAGAAAGGTATTTGCATGGGATTAACAAAACCCAGTATAATACCATATTTAATACTTTGATATTTGGAGTAATCGGTTTTGGGTGCCTTATTCCGGTTTATCCAGGTGGTAATAGCCAATGCCGAGAAAACAACAATCATCACCCAATCAATAATAATATTCAGTTTTAGTTGCCCTGAGAGCCAGTTGGCGGCATGGATAATAAACCAGGTAAAAAAAAACTCCACACACGAAAAAGCCGAAATAAAATACATGGCCTGTTTGTTGCCACGGTTTATCGCTATCTGAGCCAGCGTCAAGTTAATATTGCCCGGAGGTACGTATCCAATAAAGTTGACCACCAGGCCCAGGATAAATGTTAAAAAAATCATCGGCGCAAAAGTAAACAGTTTTTTTACCGGGGGTAAATGTTATTTGTGAATAGTTATTATGTTATTGGTTATTTTGTTATTTGTGGATGATTATCGGGGATTGTTATTGGTTATTTTGTTATTGAGTTAATGTGTTTCGCCTAACATAAGTTTTGATAGTGGTCACAAATTAACACTTGCCCGTGCCGGGATAAACAAGATTTGTACATTTGCGCAAATTTATATCATGGCTTCTCAAAAAATCATTTCGCTTTTACCTGCCGCTACCGAGATTGTTTGTGCGCTCGGCTTAGAGCATCAGCTGGTAGGACGCTCGCACGAATGTGATTATCCCGAAACGGTTAAAAATTTGCCGGTATGCTCTGAAGCTAAATTTATACCGGGCTCAAACAGTGGTGGTATCGACAGGCAGGTGAAAGAGATCTTAACCGATGCGCTGTCTATTTATACCATCAACCAGGAGCTGATCAAACAACTGAATCCCGATGTGATGATCACCCAAGCGCAATGCGAGGTATGCGCGGTAAGCTTAAAGGATGTAGAGGAAGCGCTTGAAAATCTGCTGGAAAAAGAAGCCGACATCATATCCCTGGAGCCGAATACCCTGGATGATATATTTAACGACATCCAACGGATAGCCGATAACTTGGGCGCAAGCGCACAAGGCGTAGAGTTATTGGAAAGCATGCATGAACGCATAGACCTGATTCGCCATAAGTTGAAATTTATTGCAGATAAGCCAACAGTAGCTTGTATAGAGTGGTTAGAGCCCTTGATGCTGGCCGGAAACTGGACTCCCGAACTGGTTGCAATTGCAGGTGGGCAATCGGTATTAACCACGGCAGGCAAACATTCGCCCTATATCGATTGGGGCGTATTGCAGGAGCAGGATCCGGAGATTTTGATCGTGATGCCTTGCGGGTTTTCTATTGAGCGCACCATGAAAGAAATTGACCTGTTGTTATGGGCGCCCGGCTTTGCCGAAATGAAGGCCGTAAAAAATAATCGTTTATATATTGCTGATGGTAACCAGTACTTTAACCGGTCGGGCCCACGGATAGTGGATTCTGTTGAAATACTGGCCGAAATAATTTACCCTAAACAGTTTATTTTTGGTTACGAGGGTAAAGGATGGATTAAGTTTTCGGTTTCGTAGGTTGAATTCACGCAAAGGTGCAGAGCCGCAAAGAAAACCTTCAAGAAAATTGCGTCTTAGCGCCTTTGCGCAAAATACAAGCAGCTTAATACCTTAATCCTACACCACCAAAATAATTGCGTAAAGGTGCCGGGTTATAATAGCGCCCACCGGCGGCATTTAAATCATTACCCAAACTATAATTCTGGTTGAGCAGATTATCTGCGCCAGCGTAAATTTCAATTTGAGTTTTTCCTTTTAAAAGGTGTCGCCAGCCCAACTTGGCCTCTAACAAATGGTAGCTGGAGGCATATACCGTATTGGCATCGTTTAAGGGGAGTTTATCAGTAAAACTATATTGGGTAAACAGATAAAAGCTTTTGGGCAGCAGCAAATAAACACTTGTGACTATGGCCTGTTTAGGTACGCCGGTTAAGTTATTGCCCGTGTAATTTTTGGTAGCATCCTGGTAATCCCTGAAAGTAAATTGGCTATAAGTATAACTTTGGTTTAACTGTAAGCCCCTGATTAAACCTGTTGAATTTTGTTGAATTAACCAGCCCGTAAAATAAAGCTCCAAACCCGGTTGGTTAGTGCCACCGGCATTGGTATAATAAGTGGTACCATCCTCGTGTGTTAACTGTACAATGGCATTGTTTAAACGGTAGTAAAATATGGAGGCATCTAATAAAAAGCGTTCATCTTTATTTCGTAACCTGAAGCCGGTTTCATAGTTGTAGCCATCCTGGGCTTGTAACGAAGGGTTGATGGTGTGATCGGTTGGCCTTACTTCGCCCGTGGTAGGCGTGGAGTATCCTCTGCTCAGGGACGCCCGCCAGATAAAATCGTTTGTTAGCTGGTACGAGAAAGCCAGCCTTGGCATCAGTTCGGTACTAAAAGGTCTTTTAATAAAGGATGTTTGAGCCAGCGGGTATAGATTTTTAAATTGGTATTGGTAATTATTTAAACTCAGGGCAGCTTCAACCTGTAGCTTTTCGGCAACATGCGCCTCAAACCGGGTAAAAATGAAGTTTTGGGTGGTGTGGATCTCGTCGCGCGTTTGGGTGGTATCTTTAGCGCCGCGATTATTACCATAATTGCCGATGGCCGAATTGGTTTGCTGCCACTCGCCGCCCAGGTTAAGTTTCCAATTGAAAGCTTTTTTCGGTGTGCCGGATAATTCAAAATAGGTACGCAGGCCGATGGTGTTTTCGTCGCGCTGTTCGTAAGTGGTAAAGGATGGGTTTGAAAAATCAACATGATTTCCGGATAAGGTAAGCACATTGCGTAACCTGCTGCTTAAATGTATATCATTTACCAGGCCGCCAAATAACATTTTGCTGTATATGGCTGCCTTCAAATCAGTAGCTCCTGGAATTGTTTTTGTGCCCAGGCGGGCGGCTTTCGGGTCGGCCTGTAGCTGCGTCAGCGTTAAACCACCGGGAGTCTGGTAATCGAGATCGGAGTAGAAAGCAACCGCTTTTACGCTGTTGGTTGGCGAGTAATTGAATTGATTAACCAATTGCAGGTAATTACGGTGCATGCCACTGTTTTGGCGGTAGCCGCCGTAATCTTGATAGGCCTGGCTAATATGAAGCAAGTTATTGCCCGATTGATTTTGCAGACTGACATTTTCATGTATCAACCCGAAGGAACCACTGTTAACAGCCGCAGTTATTACGTCAGCATCTGTGTGTTTATCAGCTGGCTTAATTAAGACTACACCGCCCGAATTAGCGCCAAATAAGCTGCCATCTGGCCCTTTTAATATTTCTATTCCCCGGATGGTGTTCACATCGATAGCATTAAGGTAGGTATTTCCGCCTGCATCAGTTAACGGGAGCTCATCAAAATAGATTTTTACATCCCGAACACCAAACGGCGACCGAAGTAAACTGCCGCGAATGGCCAGGCGGTAACTGCCGGGAGAGCGCTCCTCCATACGTACGCCGGGTACGGTATTCAGGGCGGTAACCAAAGAGTTGCCGGGTTGTAAACTTAATTGTTGTGCACTCAAAACACTAACCGATGTAGGGATATTTAACAAAGGCCGTTCGGAGAGGTAGCCGCTTACGGTAACCTCGTTTAAATGCCTGTTGGTATCTAAGCTGGTGGTATCGCCCCGCAATTGCGAGCGGGCCATGCTGTACTGGAGCAAAAAAATAACCGGAAGTAAAGTTTTGGTAAATCTGCCCTGCATATTGGTTTTAAACTGTAAAGATATTGATTCAAGCCAGGCTTGGTATTTGATTCCGGGCAAATCAAACACCTGCTATCAATATTTTACAATTGGGTGTATCATTTTATCCCCTGTTGCCTAAATTGATACCATAGTCCTCCGGAATAAGAGGAAGGTGGTAAGGACCTATTCGGCCAAACTCACCTTCCATATTTTATTTGAAGTATCATCGGCAACTAACAACGATCCATCATGTGCCACCGCTACCCCAACAGGCCTGCCGTGTACTTGTTTCTTGTCCAAATCTGCTATAAAGCCAGTTAAAAAATCCTCCGGCTTGCCGGGTTTGCCGTGGTTAAAGGGTACAAACAACACCTTATAGCCAACCAGTTTCGAGCTGTTCCACGATCCGTGCTGGGTAACGAAAGCACCGCGCCAGTATTTAACGGGGAATACTTTGGAAGTATAAAAAGTTAAACCGAGCGATGCCGTATGCGCCCCTAAGGAAACATCCGGCACTATCGTCTTTTTAACCAGGTCCGGGCGTTCATTTTTGTGGTTAGGGTCCTGGTGTGGGCCAAAGTAGGCGTAAGGCCAGCCATAAAAGCCGCCGTCTCTCACGCTGGTCAGGTAATCGGGCACCAGTTCGTCGCCTAAATCGTCGCGCTCGTTAACGGAGGCCCATAGTTCATAATTAAAAGGGTTGATGCTGATGCCTGCCGGGTTACGCAAACCGCTGGCGTAAACCCGCTCTTGTGATCCATCCGGTTTAATCTGTAAAATATCGGCCCGCCGCACTTCGTTTTCCATGCCATGTTCGCCGCTGTTGCTGCCCGAGCCTACCGATACAAATAAATGGGTGCTATCGCCGCTTACAACCACGTTACGCGTCCAATGGTTGTTATAACCACCGGCGGGCAGGTCGAGCAGTTTTTTACCCTCGCCGGTAATACGCGTGTCGCCCGCGTGGTAAGGGAATGCCCATAAACCATCTGTGCAGGCCACGTAAAAATAATTGCGCCATACCAACATCCCGTAGGGCTGGTTTAAACCGCTTAAAAACACGCCCATATTAACAGGTTTACCATTGATCTCCCTGAACAGAATAATATCGTTTTTACTTTTACCGAGGTATTGCGATTTGCTGATACCCAGCAGAGCGGCTCCCCATCGCTTAATCAGGCCAACCTCGGTATTAGCCTCCGATACAAAAACATCGCCGTTGCGGCCCACATAAATATTACGCGGATTGGTTAGGCTATCGCCAAATAAACTTACCTTAAAACCTGGCGGGGCAACAGGGGTTTTGTTATCCCAGCCTATTACATCACAGTATGCTTTGGTTGATTTTGTGGCGTATGGGGCGGGTAAATCAATTGTTCCGGTATGAGTTGCAATACTGGTTTTGCTTTGATCGGCCTTTTTATTGGGGGCACAACCGCCCATTGCCGTTATCAAGCCAATTAATGTTAACGCCTGTATCCTGGTCATCATATCAAATAGTTGAATTGATAGTTAACTGATAGCGGCGGCTTTTTGTTTTTTGGACAGGCATATCCTCGACTCCCTGCGAAATTCAGGACTCAACGCTCCCGGCTCAAGGCTCCCGATTCAGGACTCCTGACTCCGGGCTCAAGACTTAAGACTCCCGGCTCAGAACTCCCAACTCAAATAATAACGTAATATCAAGACTAATCCTAAATTGCTGATAGGCGTTGCCGCTGCTGCTAAAGCTGCTTACCTTTAACGATGCACCACGAGAACCATTTAAAGAGCTCCGATACGATACGCGATATTGTAATTGGCATGTCCGACGGACTAACGGTACCTTTTGCCCTGGCAGCTGGCTTAAGCGGCGCCATCAACTCGTCGGCCATTGTAGTTACGGCAGGCATCGCCGAGATTGTGGCGGGATCTATAGCCATGGGTTTGGGCGGCTTTTTAGCCGGGCGTACCGAGGCCGACCACTATACCTCTGAATTGAAAAGAGAATATGAAGAAGTGGAACGCGTTCCTGAACAAGAGAAAACCGAAGTAATGGAAGTTTTTGCCGACTTTGGTTTATCCGAAACCCTGCAAAGGCAAATAGCCGATGAGATGGCCAGGGACAAGGATAAATGGGTCGATTTTATGATGCGTTATGAACTGGGCCTGGAAAAGCCGGAAGCAAACCGGGCTACCCAGAGTGCTATCACCATTGGCCTATCCTATATTGTTGGCGGCATTATCCCGCTCTCACCTTATTTTTTGGTTGATAATTCGCAAATGGCCCTTTATTATTCCTGCGGTATTACTTTGATCTGCCTGTTTATATTCGGTTATTTTAAAAGCAAGGTAACAGGTCAAAACGCCGTAGTTGGCGCATTTAAAGTAGTAATCATAGGCGCGCTTGCCGCTGCGGCTGCATTTTTGGTTGCCAGGCAGATTACTGGTAAGTGATGAGATGTGTTATGCCGATAAGCGCTAAATAAGACTTAGTTTAAAGTAGGCTCTATGACGTTTTGTAGGGGTACTAAAAAAATCGATTTGTAAGTCATAAGCTAAACCAAGATTTTGATAATGACATTTTTATGAAATTTCAGTACTGTTTTAAGAACTCATTTTTAAAATAACTCTTGATTATCAATGTTCTATGTCTTCATGAGTAGAAGATCCAGCCACCCAAAAAATAGCGATGACACTTTGAACTTATAGATTACCCAACGCAGATAGGCAAAGTGCGCAAAGGCCAGACTGCACGCCGGGCCGGGTTTGGCCTGTGGGTGGAAGGATCGGGCAGTCCAAAGCCCCCTCTAAACAGCGTAAGCTCTCATGCACACAAAAAAACAAACACAGTGCATAATCTCACCCGGTAGGGGAGACTTTTTGAGCCCTCCCTACCGGGGAGGGTTGGGTGGGGCTTCTTCACGCGGCGATTGAGCGTGCCGATGCTCTAAATTATGAATATTGATTTTCGGGGAAAAAAACGAATTGGTAATAAATGCCTCTAATATGATGCACATTTAACGCTTTAAGAAAATCCCTCCTCGCGTCGGCATGACAAAACGGAGAGGTAAATGGAATTGATAATCAATAACTTAAGTAGATGCCATTATAGCCGTAATTTACTGGTTTGTTTTTCATCAGAAAAGCAGCAATGCAGATGGCTTTTATTCTATTAAAAATTACGGTTTGGAATTCCAGCGGACAAACTAAAACTATCCTACCCACACTATCCGTAATAGTGCCTTAAAGCTGCGGTGTTATCGCAAAATAAGCCCTCAATTAAAACTTAATAAACTTATCTATCTGCTCATGTACAAATTTAACCGTGTCGGCGTTAAAGAGCTCGGCGTTTTCATTTAGCTCACTCTTAACGGCAGTAATATGTATTTTGAGCGCCATTACATGTAAATTGATATAATTACAGATACCTGTAAAATGCTCAACACCCCTGATGTTGCCATATTTGCCCGAAGACAGGCCAACCAGTGCCGCCTTTTTATCGTAAAAGCTCTCCGGAAAATTACAGGCATCAATAAAAATTTTGAGCACGCCGGGGAAGCTTCCGTTATATTCGGGTATAATAAAAATAAATTTATCGCTTGCCGTTATTCTTTGCTGTATTTTTTCAAATTCGGGACTGCGTTTACCGTACAAATCGCTCACCATACAATTGTCGGGCAGCTCCGTTAACGATAGCAGATCGGCTTGTATACCCTTCTCGCTTAATACTTTTTGGTAATATTTTGCCAGTTTCAGGGTTGAGCTTCCGGGCCTGTTGGTGCCAGCGATAATTGTAACCATTTATATCGTTTGTTTGTAAGTTAATGTTAGGTGTAGATCGCCGAATTATTTAATTTTGTATCTTTAACCCGGTTTAAAACTTTGCGAAAATAGAAAATTCTGCTTGGTTTCCATTGAAGTAGTGTATTTTGAACAAGAATGAGGCTGACATGACAAATTTATTGTCCTGACTTTTATATCATTGGATAGCAATGTTTCGTTCTTGAAAAATACCAGCTTTTCCTTTTGTAAATTTAATAATATATAATGAGTAAAATTATTGCTTTAGCTAATCAAAAAGGGGGTGTAGGTAAAACTACATCATCTATTAATCTGGCTGCGTGTTTAGCTGTTTTGGAGTTTAAAACGCTGCTTGTTGATGCCGACCCGCAGGCTAACTCCACTTCGGGGATAGGTTTTGATCCACGCAATATAAAAAACAGTATCTACGAGTGTATCATTAACGATGTACATCCGGTTGATGCTATACAAAAAACAGATACACCATTTCTTGATCTTTTACCCGCCCACATTGATTTGGTAGGTGCCGAGATTGAAATGATTAACCTGAACGACAGGGAATATAAAATGAAGGCCGTGCTGGATAAGGTGCGCGATGATTACGATTTTATCATTATCGATTGTTCGCCATCTTTAGGTTTGATCACCATCAACGCCCTGTCTGCCGCCGACTCCGTGATCATCCCGGTACAATGCGAGTATTTTGCGTTAGAAGGTTTGGGCAAGCTTTTGAACACCATCAAGATCGTTCAAAACAGGTTGAACACTAAACTGGAAATAGAAGGCATTTTATTAACCATGTATGATGTGCGCCTTCGCCTTTCAAACCAGGTGGTTGAGGAAGTGAAAACCCATTTTGAGAATTTGGTTTTTGAAACCATCATCCAGCGCAACACCCGTTTAAGTGAAGCGCCAAGCTTTGGCGTATCGGTAATTATGCACGATGCCAGCTGCAAGGGCGCTATTAACTACCTTAACCTGGCGCGCGAGATTATCCGGAACAACGGCTTAACCAGGGATGAATCCAACTTAAAGATTGCAACTGTAGAATAGATGAGTGCTGAAAAGAGAAATGCTTTGGGGAGAGGCTTAGGAGCCCTGTTAAATAATTCTGAAGATAAGGTACCTAATACCAAAGGCCAGGTTGCAAGTAGCCCGCAGGTAAACGATATGGGTTCGGTTAATGAAATCAAGATCAGTGAGATTGAGGTAAACCCGTTTCAGCCACGCACCGAGTTTGATGAACAGGCATTAATTGAACTCGCTGATTCAATCAAGCTGCAAGGGCTCATCCAGCCCATTACCGTACGTAAAGTTAACGCGCATAGCTATCAGCTGATATCAGGCGAGCGCCGTTTGCGTGCCTCAAAATTAGCAGGCTTAGTACAAATACCGGCTTATATACGTACCGCCAACGACCAGCAAATGCTGGAAATGGCGCTGATAGAAAATATCCAGCGCGAAAACCTGAACGCCATTGAGGTAGCCCTGAGTTTTCAGCGAATGATTGATGAGTGTAATTTAAAGCAGGACGAATTAGGTGAACGTGTGAGTAAAAACCGGTCTACGGTTACCAATTATCTGCGTTTATTGAAATTACCCCCGGTTATACAGGCCTCCATCCGCGATGGGCAAATTACCATGGGCCATGCCAAGGCTTTAATTACCATGAACGACCCTGTGAGCCAGTTGTATATCCACCAACAGATTTTACAGGGCGGTTTATCTGTGCGGAAGGTTGAAGAGATGGTGCGCGAGATGCAGCAGCAACGTCCATCGGCAAAAAAAGACAACAAAAAACCGGAAGGATTAACATTCCAGGTTCAAAAGATACAGGACGACCTGGCCTCGAAATTTGGTGCCCGTGTTAAGCTTAAAATGAGTGACCAGGGTAAGGGCGCTATCGAAATCCCCTTCCTGTCGCAAGATGATCTGGGCCGGATCCTTGAAATGTTGGATTGGTAAGCATGCGCAGGTATCTACTGTTTGTTGCCCTGTTGTTTGTTAGTTTGGGCATTAAAGCCCAGGCATTACGCCCTCCTGCCCATCGCAGCAAAACCGACAGCCTTAATATGGTGCGCGATTCTGTTACTTCAAAGCCATTTGTGCCCAAGGTAAAGCCCGAAAAGGTTTATCATCCCGATAGTACCCACAGCCCGCATAAAGCTGTAATGCGCTCATTGATGTTCCCTGGGCTCGGGCAAATTTACAATCGCCATGGTTTGTGGTGGCGCTTGCCGGCCATTTATACCGGTATTACGCTGTTGGCCATTAATATTTATTCGAACGGGAAAGACTATAATCTTTTCTTAAAAGAATCTGAATGGCGGGCGCATGGCAGGATAGGTAATGAGCCTTTACCTGTTTATCAAGGTAATGTGATTACAAATATACTCGACCAAACCATTTACGATTATAAAGACAACCTGAGGCGTAACCGCGACTTAAGTATTTTTGGAATGGTAGGCGTATGGGGTATCAACATGATTGATGCCTATGTGGAAGCTAAATTTATGCATTCGTACTCGATGGATAATAACCTGAGTTTTAAAATTACGCCATCCATAACTGCGCCGCCTGTTTACGCTTCAAATTTTAATACTACATTTACTCCTTCATTAAAAATAACGATCTTTTTACGATGAGCCTGTCATTATATCCGGCTGACAAACAGGTTATAACCACTCGCTATAGCATCACGACCAACAGAAAATAAAATATAGAATGAAAATTGCATTATTGGGATACGGCAAAATGGGCAAAATAATTGAACAGATAGCCCTGGATCGTAAACATGAAATTGTATTAAAAATAGATTACACCAACCTGGACGAACTCACTGTTGATAATTTAACTAAGGCTGATGTAGCCATTGAGTTTAGTACGCCCGATTCTGTTTTAAATAATATCCGACAATGTTTTGAAGCTAAAGTGCCCATTATTATTGGTACGACAGGCTGGTACGGGCAACTGCAACAAATCAAGGACGAATGCATTAAAACTAATAATGCGTTGCTTTATGCGTCAAATTTTAGCGTGGGGGTAAACATATTCTTCCACATGAATCAGATTTTAGCTAAGCTGATGAATAGGTACCCTTACTACGAGGTGCAGGTTGAAGAGATCCATCATGTACAAAAGCTTGATTCGCCAAGCGGTACCGCCATGACCATCGCCGAAGGTATTATAGATAACCTGGACAGTAAAACCGAATGGGTGAATGTACTGCAAGAAAATGGCGATGAGCCGATTGATGCAGTAAAATCTAACCAATTACTCATCGAGTCGTTACGAATAGATAGCGTGCCGGGTACTCACACCGTTATTTACGATTCGGAAGTGGATATGATTGAATTTAAGCACACCGCGCATAACCGTTCTGGTTTTGCCTTGGGTGCCGTTTTAGCTGCCGAATGGATCCAAAATAAAAAAGGATTTTTTACAGCAAGCGATATGTTTAATTTTGATGTTAAATAATTAATAAACTTAAAAATTAAGTAAGTGAATATATTAGAATTTATTGTTGCCTTTATATTGTTAATTATATTGCCTTTTATAGGCTGGTATAAACTATTTGAAAAGGCTGGGCAACCAGGTTGGATGGGATTAGTTCCAATTTTAAATATCTACATCATGTTGAAGATATGTGGCAGGCCTTTATGGTGGATGTTTCTCCTTTTAATACCTGGTATAGGTATTATCGTTGCTGTAGGTATATCCGTCGACGTTTTAAAATCTTTCGGTAAAATAAAAGTTGGTGATCAATTCAAAGGAATTGTATTAGCATGTTATTTTATTCCTAAATGGGGATTTGATAGTGAAACTAAGTATTTGGGCCCATCCGCAAGTCCTGAATTTCGTGAAAAATATACGTCTATACTAAAAAAGTCATCAACACAGGAGTGGACCGAAGCTATCATATTTGCTGTTGTAGCTGCTACGCTTATCCGTACTTTATTTATTGAAGCTTATACCATCCCTACACCATCGATGGAGCGCTCCTTACTGGTAGGCGACTTTTTGTTTGTAAGTAAAGTGAATTACGGCGCCCGTACTCCTATGACGCCTGTTGCGTTTCCATTTGCGCATCATACCATGCCGCTCATCAATACCAAGGCCTATTGGGATGGCATCAAAATACCTTATTATCGTTTACCCGGTTTAAGCGAAGTGAAAAAGGGAGATGTGGTGGTATTTAATTACCCTATGGATGCCGATTCGCCATTGTATCGCCCGGTAGATAAACGCGAAAATTACATTAAACGCTGCCAGGGTACGCCCGGCGATACGCTTAGTTTGGTTGACGCCCAGGTTTACGTAAATGGTAAAGCGGCACCGAACCCGCCCGGCGAGCAGATTGACTACACCATGACCGCCAGTACCGAGCTTAACCCTAAAATATTGGACGATTTGCACATTACCTATTACGAAAGTAATCCAAACCCGACGATGACTAAAGAGGCCGCCAGTACGCTTAAGGGCTACTCAAACATACAATCGATAAGCCCTAAGATTACTCCGAAAGGTACCGATCCTATGGGCCCTGTATTTCCTGTTTACCCGCTATACAAAGTGTATAAGCTAAATAATAAGGTGCCCGATTATAAATGGAACCTGGATAATTTTGGCCCTATCATTATTCCTAAAAAGGGTTGGACTGTAAAGTTGGATAGCCTGACGTTCCCAATCTATGCCCGTGCTATAGAGATATATGAAGGCAATAAGTTAGAGGTAAAGGGCGGCGATATCTTTATCAATGGCGCCAAAGCTACCACCTACACCTTTAAAATGAATTACTATTGGATGATGGGGGATAACCGCCATGATTCATTGGACTCGCGTTTCTGGGGATTTGTTCCGGAGGATCACATTGTAGGCAAAGCCCTGTTTATCTGGATGAGCTGGGATGATAACGCAAGCTTCCTTAATAAAATACGTTGGAGCAGGTTGTTTAGGGGGATACATTAAAAAGATTAGTTCGCCCTTTCTCCTAAAATGTCATTTCGACCGGAGGGAGAAATCTTTTACGCGCGTTGTATATATGGCGTAAAAGATTTCTCTTCGTACCTCATCGAAATGACATTTTTGCGATATATATCCAACTATGTCATTCCGAGGTAGGGGGATCTTCTATGAGTGATAAGTCTGTTGTAGATAATCGCTGGTAAAAGATTTCTCTTCGTACCTCATCGAAATGACATTTTTTGTGATGTATATCTCCAATTATGTCATTCCCTTTGGTCTAAAGATAATAATTAATAGCAATTGTTATTGTTGAAAACGGGGGGTGCAGGGGGGTGTTAAAAACTAAAGAGTTTGTGGATAAGTTATAAAAAAGGCAGGGTGAACTTTTGTCATTCCTGGTTTTTAGAACCAATCGTCGTATTAGTTCCCTGCCTTTTTAAGATTGCCCAAGGCCCAGCTAGAATAATTCCATTGATTTATCAAAGGTGATTGGCAAAAGGCAATTAAATTAATTGATCAAAACACAAACGTATGAAAACATGGAATGTTGTTTTAGGTGTCGATGTATCAAAAAAGACGGTCGATATCTGTTGGTCGGAGCGTAAGCTGTTCGTTCACATCGATAACAATAGTGAAGGATTCGGCAAGTTTAAAAAATGGTGCAAAACCAACCTGATCGATTTACGGGAAACGTTTATCGTACTGGAATATACCGGCGGTTATGAATACCGTTTCATCCAGTTTTGCGAGTCACAGTCTATAGCTTATCGGCGGGTGCCTGGACTAGAGATTAAGCAATCGATGGGTATGATCAGGGGCAAAAGCGATAGGGCCGACGCATTCCGGATCGGTCAGTATGGAGAAGATAAGATCAAGCGTCTTGAACCATCTAAGTTGTTGGATAATAAAATCTTAGAGCTTAAGACCTTGCTTTCATTCCGTAAACGATTGGTACGGGAAAGTGCTGGATATCAGAGCTCTGTTGGTGAGCGGAAACATATGTATGAGGTAAGTAACCAGGATATGATCGTCCGTATATCTAACGAAAAAAGAGATGCCAATTCGGAATATATCAAGGAGCTAGAATCGCGGATCATGGAACTGATCAAAAGCAATGAGCAGATGTATCTGAATTACCGGATCATCACCAGCATTAAAGGCATAGGCGCAGTGAATGGTTGGATGACCATAGCCTACACGGAGAATTTTACAAGCTTTCCTGACGCGAGGCACTATGCTGTATATGTAGGGGTGATTCCCTTTGAGCATACCTCGGGAACAAGTAAAAAAGGACGAAGGCGAACAAGCAACCTAGCGCAAAAGGAATTGAAACAGGAACTTAACCAGGCAGCTAAAACAGCTATGCAGCATGACCCCGAAATCAGGGCATACGCAGAGCGCAAGATGCAGAATAAAGAATATGGGTTGGTGCTAAACAATATAAAATTCAAACTGATACTACGAATGTTCTCCTTAGTGAAAAGGGGAGAAATGTATGTTGAAAACTATCGAAGGTCAGCTTAAAATATCTTTTTTAAATTAAATTTGGAATTGTTCGAAACCTAGAATACGACGTAGGAGGAATCTTCTACGAGCGATAAGCCTGTTGTATATAATCGCTTACAGGAGATTTCTCTTCTTATCCTATCGATGACATATCAGGTAGAATATTATTACAATTTCTCCAGCCCAAACCTATCCGCCAGCTCGTTCAGATCATCCACAACCGCATCCACTAAAGGTATTCCGCTTTTTGATCGCTCTTTTTCGGCTTCCAGTTCCGGTTCGCCTGGGATAATTACGCTTGGCTCGCCGTTTACGGTTTTTGCTGATTTAAACCGGCTGATCCAATTATCCATATGGGTTTTAAACTCATCAACCGGTCGGAAACCATCTACACGCATGGCACCTAAAAAGTGGCCTATGCCTTTGCCAACCGGATCGGTTGGCGGATCTAAAAACGAAACAAAGGGTGGCACCCAGGGGCCATAGTTGGCTCCGGAGAGTACGGCGGATAAGATATCAACCGTTGCGCTTAAGCCAAAACCTTTGTGGCTGCCATGCTCGCGGTCGCTGCCTAAGGGCAGCAGGGAGCCGCCTTTTTTCAGGGCGTGCGGGTCGGAGGTGAAATTGCCGTCTTGATCCTGTATCCAGCCTTCGGGTACGGGTTTACCCGCGCGTTGTGCTATTTCCAGTTTGCCGTTCGCCGCCGCGGATGTGGCCATATCAACTACCACCGGTGGAAAATTACCTGCCGGGAAAGCATAACACATGGGGTTGGTGCCCAGCATCCGCTCGTTTGAAAAAGTAGGCGCTACCAGCGGACTGGCATTAGTCATGGCAAAGCCGATCATATCCCGCTCTACGGCCATCAAAGCATGGTAGCCCGAAATACCGAAATGGTTGGAGTTGCGTACAGATACCCATCCCGAGCCGTATTGCTCAGCTTTCTCCATAGCGATCTTCATGGCGAAGGGCGCTACAACTAAGCCCAGACCCGAGTCGCCGTCAACCGTGGCTGTGGTAGGCGTTTCATGAACGATCTGTATATCGGGTGTGGCGTTAATGCGTTTCTTTTCCCAAAGCCTTACATAGCCACTCAGGCGTGCCACGCCGTGCGAGTCGATACCGCGCATATCAGAGCGGATCAATACATCGGCAGCCAGTTCGGCATGTTGCTGGCTGCAACCTATGGCGAGGAATATGTTTTGAGTAAAGGTGCGGAGGGTGGGCTCAGAAAATGTCATGGCCCAAAGGTAGCAGTTTTACAGATGTGCGGATGTGCGAATTTGCAAATGTGAAGATGTGAAAGTGATGTGGGAATGAACAACCGTGCAAATGAATATTGACAATGTACATATCTCTACATTTACTTGTTGGTGGAATATTTGGACCCGCTAAATCTACCTGGTTATTCGGACGTTACCAATCTTGACTTGCTTCTTTCTTCTTGCTTCCTGCCTCTTTCCTCCTGCTTCTTATTCAACCTTCCGTTAGCACAGTAAACTTAAAATCCAGAGGCTCAAATTTTTCAATCAGGTCGTCAATCAGTTGGCGGCCATATTTTACATAAAACAAGCCGAAGTTTTCGGTGCGTTCCTGCAGGCTGCCGTTGGGGAATAGTGCGTTCTTAATTTGATCTATCTGGCTGAGGCGGGTGTCGTAGTTGCGCTTTTCGGCTTTAACTATTTTACGCTCCAGGTTATCTATGGCATGTTTTAAACGGGCCTGTATAGCCTCGGTGGAAGGGGCCAGGGTCGGGTCTATTTTAAAGGAGCGCAGTTTTACGCGTTCAAATATACAGTGCAGTTCGCGCCATTCTTCTTTCAGGGTAAGATCGTTATGGCTGTGCTGCTTTACCCACATCGTTTTTAAATTGTCGGCGCTTTTAAAAATATCGGCGGTTTTAAATCCCATCTTACGGATCTTGTCGGCAGCTTCCTTGTGGATCACCAGGCCGGAGTTGCGTAATAATAAGATGGGGAAATCAACCTTATAAAAATCGAAGTTCGATTTCAATTCAAGCCAGTAAACAATTTCGGCACCGCCACCTATGTAGGCCAGGTTAGGCAAAATCACTTCCTGGTAAAGCGGGCGCATAACTACATTGGGGCTAAAGCGATCGGCATGTTGTTCAATTTCCTGGCGCAGTTGCTGTTCGGTAAATTGAATGTCCGAATTTAAAACCTGGTACACACCATGTTCAAAAACAATCCGCTCGCGCAATCCATCGGTCAAGTAAAAAAAGTTGATCTCGCGCGGGTTCACCTGGATATGTACGCCCAGTTTTTGCAGGGCTGCGTTACTATCCGATATGTTTTTAAAGCTATGCTGACCTATAATATCCTGCTCAATAATGGGCGCGAATAGCTGTTTTAGTCGCTCATCATCGGCATCCACAATCACCAAACCGTATTGGGCAAACAAGGCGTTCACCATATAGCGGGTAGCATCAGCCAGTTGATCAAAGCGCGAATAGGCGGTTTCAACAATCTCTGCTAATTCGGGTGCATGGTTATCCATGCCCAGCACCCCCTTGTAGTGGTTTAAGGCTTCGCGGATAGTTTTGGTATTTAACCGGCCGGTTGCACCAGCGGCATCAAGGTTCCACTGTATTTTTTTGCCACCGGCGTTGGTATGGTTAATCTCCGCAAAATCATGATCTTCCGAAGCCATCCAGTAAACCGGTACAAAATTCTGATCCGGAAATTCAGCCTTCAGCTGCTTACACAACTTAATAGCCGAAGCTATTTTAAAAATAAAGTAAAAAGGTCCGGTAAAAATATTAAGCTGGTGTCCGGTTGTAATGGTATAGGTATTTTCGGATCTGAGCAATTCAATATTGGCATTCACCAAATCCGAAACCGGAAAACCGGTATCCGCTATTGATGCGTATTGCTCCCTCAGCACATCGGCCAGCAGCTGCCTGCCCGGCGTGGGCCTTTTGTTTTGGATGAGTTGTTTAAAGCCATCCAAATCGGGCCTGTAATTGTAAAAAGCTTTCAGTTCGGGATCGTTATCCAGGTAACTAACGATAGTTTTGGAGAAGAAGCCGGTTTCGGCGTAGTTAATACAATTAGCGTCCATTGGGTTCAAATGTAAAAGCAAAAAATAAATTAGCCTTACCGGATCAATTATTTTACAATTTGTCCATAAAGATCAAAGTCCTCGGCATTATCAATCTTTACGTTTACAAAGCTGCCCACGGTTGCATAATGTTTGCTCGCATCAATTAAAACCTCGTTGTCTACCTCCGGCGAATCAAATTCGGTGCGGCCAACAAAGTAGTCACCCTCTTTTTTATCGATCAGCACTTTGTAGGTATGGCCAATCCGTTCCTGGTTTTTATCAAAAGAAATACCTTGCTGAATTTCCATAATGGCATCGGCGCGTTCCTGTTTTACCTCATCGGGTACATCATCCACCAATTGATGCGCATGTGTTTTTTCTTCGTGCGAGTAGGTGAAGCATCCCAGGCGGTCAAACCGGGTTTCTTCCACCCAATCCATCATTTCTTCAAAGTCCTGCTGCGTTTCTCCAGGGTAACCGGTTATGAGCGTGGTGCGGAAAGCGATATCGGGCACCTTATCGCGGATAGCGTTAACGATGTCGATGGTTTTTTGCTTGGTGATACCGCGGCGCATCGATTTCAGCATATTATCGCTGATGTGCTGCAAAGGCATATCCATGTAGTTGCAGATGTTGGAGCGCTCGTTCATCACATCCAGAACCTCCATAGGGAAGCCCGAAGGGTAGGCGTATTGCAAGCGGATCCACTCAATACCATTCACATCCGATAATCGCCTGAGCAATTCGTCAAGGTTACGTTTGCCGTAAAGGTCGAGGCCGTAGTAGGTGAGGTCCTGCGCTATAACAACCAGCTCTTTGGTGCCATTTCTGGCTAAGTTTTCGGCGTCCTTCACCAATTGCTCCATTGGAGTAGAAAGATGTTTGCCGCGCATCAGCGGGATGGCGCAAAAAGAGCAGGGGCGGTTACAACCCTCGGATATTTTAAAATAAGCAAAGTGCGAGGGCGTGGTTAGCAAGCGCTCTCCCAATAACTCGTATTTATAATTAGCGCCAACACTTTGCAGTAAATTTTGCAGGTCGTTGGTGCCAAAGTAAGCATCAACATTGGTTATTTCGGCTTCCAGCTCGGGTTTGTAGCGTTCGGACAGGCAGCCGGTTACAATTACCTTGCCTACCTTGCCCTGTTCCTTCAGCTCACTGTATTGCAAAATGGTATCTATTGATTCCTGCTTGGCATTATCAATAAAACCACAGGTGTTAATCACAATAATATCATCGCTGGCAAGCTCGCCACTCTCGTGTACCACATCAAAGCTGTTGCCACGTAGCTGGCCCATTAATATCTCAGAGTCGTACGTGTTTTTGGAGCAACCCAGGGTAACTACGTTTACGCGTGGTTTCTTGATAGGAAATGGCTGGATTATATTCTTCGTCTTCATGAATCTTTCTTTTACTATGCCATCGCGGCCGATAGAGTGGTAACCTTATACTATACGGATGTTCTACTTTTCTTCATCCGGCGTCATTGCGAGGTAACGAAGCAATCTCTACTTAAGAAGAGCGGCCACGCAACTTCGCCCTGTACAGTTTAGAGATTGCTTCGTCGTTCCTCCTCGCAATGACGATAAGGTTTTTTTTTACTGTTTAAACAAGCTATCTACAAATCCCTTTCTATCAAATAATTGCAGATCATTCATCGCCTCGCCAACACCGATGTACTTTACCGGGATCTTAAACTGGTCTGAGATTCCAATCACTACGCCGCCTTTGGCTGTGCCGTCAAGCTTGGTGAGGGCAAGCGCATTAACATCGGTAGCCTGGGTAAATTGCTTGCATTGCTCAATGGCATTCTGGCCGGTTGAGGCATCTAATACCAGTAATATTTCGTGTGGGGCATCGGGTATCACCTTGAGCATTACGTTTTTAATTTTAGTAAGCTCGTTCATCAGGTTCACCTTGTTATGTAAGCGTCCGGCGGTATCGATAATGACTACATCATCGTTATTGGCCACGGCAGATTTTAAGGTATCAAATGCTACCGAAGCCGGGTCAGACCCCATCGGTTGCGCCACCACGCGTACGCCAACACGCTCGCCCCAAAGCTTAATCTGGTCAACAGCGGCGGCCCTAAACGTATCGGCAGCTCCCAGTACTACTTGGTTGCCAGCTTGTTTTAATTTATGGGCCAGTTTGCCAATGGTGGTAGTTTTACCTACGCCGTTAACGCCAACCACCATAATTACATAAGGTTTGTGTTGGCCGTATTCAAAGTTCTGAAAATCGTTGCTGTTGTTTTCGGCTAATAATTGCTGAATTTCGTCGCGGAGCAAATTGTTCAGCTCGGATGTGCCTAAGTACTTGTCGCGGGCAACACGAGCCTGTATCCGGTCGATAATTTTCAGGGTAGTGGTAACCCCAACGTCTGATGTAACCAGGATCTCTTCCAGTTCATCCAGCACGTCGTCATCAACGGTGGTTTTGCCGGCAACGGCTTTGGTTATCTTTGAAAAGAAGTTTTCCTTGGTTTTTTCTAAACCAGTATCCAGCGCTGCCTGCTCCTGCGGGGTGCTCTCCTTTTTCTTAAAAAAATCGAATAATCCCATTAAAATTCTAATTAACAAAAAAAGCCCTTCCGGTTATAAACGGAACGGCTTTTGTATTTTGGTTATAAAAAATTACTGACCTTTTTGACCTGCAATAATTGCATCTTTAACGCCATCGTTATGTACAATTACTTCTTTGAATGAATAAGCACCAGTTTTTGGTGATTTAGCCATTGTGATCACTTTTGAATATTCTTTACCCTTACCAGTGTTCAGGGTTGCAACTACTTTCTTTGCCATTGTTTTATTTTTTTAGTTGTTATGTTATTTGTTATTGAGTTATTAAGAGCCGTTATGCTTTGCGCAATAACTTAGTAACCTAATAACTTGTTAACTAAACTAAAATTACTTAATCTCTTTATGAACAGTAACTTTACGTAAAACCGGGTTGAATTTTTTTAATTCTAAACGCTCAGTTGTATTTTTCTTGTTCTTGGTAGTGATGTAACGAGACATACCAGGCATACCGCTGGTTTTATGTTCTGTACACTCTAATATTACCTGAACTCTGCTGCCTTTTTTTGCCATTGCCTTGTTGGTTATTGAGTTATAGGGTTATTTAGTTATTAAGCCAAACCGAGTTCAAAAATAACTCAGTAACCCAATAACAAATAACGTACTGTTATATGTATCCTTTTTTTACAAATTTATTGATGCAAGCAGTTATACCGTTCTTGCTGATAGTTTTAATAGCAGCAGTGGATACTTTTAAAGTGATCCATTTATCTTCTTCTGGTATGTAAAACTTTTTTGTTTGCAGGTTAGGATAAAATCTACGTTTCGTTTTAACGTTTGAGTTAGAAACGTTGAACCCATTCATTGAGCCCTTGCCTGTTAAATCACAAATTCTTGACATGATTGATCAATTTTTTTAATAAACCCCTTCTGTAAAAAGAGTTTGCAAATATCAGGATTCTAAGTCAAATATTCAATACCCTGCAGTAAATATTTTCAAATTCTTTTTAATGAATTTTTTTGGGCTAATTTTAGGGTATAAATTGTATTTTAACGCCCTCCAAATATACCTATATCAAAATGAATCTAAAAATAGCATCGTTTGAAGAGTACAAGCAAGTATACCAGCAAAGTGTTGAACAACCCGAACAATTTTGGGAAGGTATAGCTGATAACTTTTTGTGGCGCAAAAAATGGGACAAAGCCCTGGAGTGGAATTTTAAAGAGCCAAGCATCAAATGGTTCCAGGGCGCAAAGCTGAACATTACCGAAAACTGCTTAGACAGGCACCTGGAAGAAAAAGGCGATACCCCCGCCATTATCTGGGAGCCTAACGACCCTAATGAAGATCACCGCATATTAACGTATAAGCAATTACACGACAAAGTTTGCCAGTTTGCCAATGTGCTTAAAAATAACGGCGTAAAAAAAGGCGACAGGGTATGTGTTTATATGCCTATGGTGCCCGAACTGGCTATAGCGGTTTTGGCCTGTGCGCGTTTAGGTGCTATCCACTCGGTGGTGTTTGGCGGTTTTTCGGCCCAATCCATTGCCGACAGGATTATCGATGCGCAGTGCGAAGTGGTAATTACTGCCGACGGTAGCTATCGTGGAATAAAAGAAGTTCCGCTGAAATCGGTTATTGATGATGCCTTGGTGCGTTGCCCGTCTGTTAAGCGGGTAATTGTTTTAACCCGCAGCCATACCGGTGTATCTATGATTAAGGGCCGTGATGTTTGGTGGGAAGATGAAGTTAAGAAAGTAGAAACACAAGGTAACCCCGATTGCCCCGCCGTAGAAATGGATGCCGAGGATATGCTGTTCATCCTGTATACATCCGGCTCAACCGGTAAGCCTAAAGGCGTGGTGCATACCTGCGGCGGTTATATGGTTTATACCGGCTATACCTTTGCCAACGTGTTTCAATATGAGCCGGGCGAGGTGTATTTTTGTACCGCCGATATAGGCTGGATAACCGGGCACTCTTATATTGTTTACGGGCCGCTGTCGCAAGGGGCAACTACGCTGATGTTTGAAGGTATACCTACCTGGCCGGATGCTGGCCGCTTCTGGGATATTGTTCAGGAGTATAAAGTGAACATCTTATACACAGCGCCAACGGCCATCCGCTCGTTAATGAGTTTTGGCGATGATATGCTAAAAGGCAAAGATCTGAGCTCATTGAAAAAGCTGGGCTCGGTAGGTGAACCCATTAATGAAGAAGCATGGCATTGGTTTGACGAAAAAATTGGCCACGGGCAATGCCCCATAGTAGATACCTGGTGGCAAACTGAAACCGGCGGGTTAATGATATCGCCTATATCTAACGTAACGCCAACCAAGCCGGGGTATGCTACATTACCCTTGCCCGGAGTACAGCCGATATTGGTTGATGAAAACGGGAAAGAGATTATAGGTAACGGCGTGAGCGGTAATTTATGTATTAAGTTTCCGTGGCCCGGCATGCTGCGCACTACTTATGGCGACCATGAGCGCTGCCGTACAACCTACTTTGCTACTTATCCCGACCTGTATTTTACAGGAGATGGTTGCTTACGCGATGAGGATGGCTATTACCGCATTACCGGCCGTGTTGATGATGTGCTGAATGTTTCCGGCCACCGGATAGGTACCGCCGAAGTAGAGAACGCCATTAATATGCACTCGAGCGTGGTAGAATCTGCCGTGGTTGGATACCCGCACGATATTAAGGGCCAGGGCGTGTACGCCTTTGTGGTGAGCCCTAACAAGCACGAAAGCGAAGAGCTAACCCGCAAGGATATTATGATGACAGTATCGCGCATTATTGGCGCAATTGCCAGGCCAGATAAAATTCAATTTGTAAGTGGCTTGCCCAAAACGCGTTCGGGTAAAATTATGCGCAGGATATTGAGAAAGATAGCCGAAGGCGAAACATCAAACCTGGGCGATACATCAACCTTGCTTGATCCGGGCGTGGTAGAAGAAATTAAATCCGGGGCCTTGTAATCATTGTCCTTTTCAGCTTTGTCAACTTTTTAGAAGTTGACAAAGCTTGTTATCTATAAAAACATACCTGAGGCGATGATCCCGGAAACAACCCACACTGTATAGACCCGTTGGCCCGGAAGAACTGGCGCTGATAGAGCAGTCGGGTTACCGTCGGTTCCCGAAACGGTTGGCCCAGCAACCCATTTTTTATCCGGTTATGAACGAGGAATATGCCATCCAGATTGCAAGGGATTGGAATGTGCCTGCATGGGGCTCCGGCTTTGTAACCCGCTTTGCCGTATCAAGCAGCTATCTTAAAAAATTTGAGGTGCAAAATGTAGGTGGAGTAATTCATAACGAACTCTGGGTTCCGGCAGAAGAGCTGGAAGAGTTTAATGATCATATCATCGGGCTGATCGAGGTAACCAAAACGTTTTTGCCGGAATAAGAAATTGCCACTTAACCCGAAGTCTGATTTATTAATGATCCAATCTGAAAAATCAAGCTCGGGATTTAAGTATTTCTTAATTTGTGTTATTTAAACAGCGCCTCTACCTTAATATCATTTTGTATCAAACTGGTTTTGTAGCTATTATCTGTTGTTCCAAAAGTGGAGATCATCACCATGAATATTGTTTTTGAAGTTTTGGTTTTGTTTCTGAACACGTCCTGCTTGCGCTGCAGCTCAGTTGCATAGGCCTTATCTATAGTGAAAGTTGAGTTTGAAAACTTCATTTCGCATATACTGATGCAAAAATCCTGCCGGTCGAAAAGCAGGTCGATCTGGGCGCCAGGTTGATCGTTACCCGGAACATACCGCCATACCGATTCCTCCGTATAAACTCCGGCAATGCCTAAGGCTGCTTTAATTTCTTTGGTATGTTTTAAGCATACACTTTCAAATGCAGTGCCGCTCCAGCTTCGCCATGCAGGCGCCGCAGATAATTTAAGCCATGTACCCGCTCCCGATGCCCGGTTGCTGTCGATAAATTTAAGATAGAACCTTGAGTATTCATCAGACAGTTTATAGATGCTGTCCCGTGAGTTTTTTTCAAACGGCAGATAGGCAGAAATAAAGCCTGATTCTGTTAATTCTTCCAAAAGCAAAGATGCTGTACCACCGGTAGAAAGCCCGCAGGTTTTGATGATTTCTTTTCGTGTTAAGCCCGCATGTTTAGCGGAAAGCGCTCTTACAATCGCGATATGCTTATCTGCTTCAGCAAATAAAGATTGATAAAGGTTGTTAAACTCGTTTTGTAAAGCGCCGTCTTTTGTAAAGCAAATCCTGTCAATATTCTGTGCGGCACTTTGTCCGGGTAAAATCTCTTTCAGGTATTGTGGAATGCCGCCTAAGGCCATATATAACTGTACGATCTGATAATGGTCCAGGTTAACATGGTTATACTTTAAATATTCGGCGGTTTCCGCCAGGGTAAATGGCAGTAGCCTGATCTTTTTAGTGATCCTGTTATGTAATCCTCCTTTATTGTTTACTACTTTTTGTATCATCCAGGAAGCCGCAGAGCCACAGATAACGAAAATCAGGTTATTTTGCTTGGTGCCCCAGGAATTCCAAAAAAACTCGAACGCAGGCAGAAAGCCCGATTTAGCTGAGCTTAACCAAGGGAATTCGTCCAGAAAGATGATGCCTTTATTTGCATTCAGCAAAGGCTCTGCATAGTTTTTAAGCATTTGGAATGCTTCTGTCCAGCCTGAAGGGATTGCAGGTGGAATGGGTAACCTCATTAATTCTGCCAGGGTATTTCTGAAATTGCTTAGCTGATCCTTTAAAGTTGCGTTGTGCACGCCAGAAAATTCGAAGATGATGTGTTTGCGGTACGATTCTCTGATCAGGTAGGTTTTGCCTACACGCCTGCGGCCATAAACAGCAAGTAATTGCGCTTCATTTGATTTTAAGGTCTGTTCGAGAATTTTCTTTTCTTCTATCCTGCCAATAATTTCTTTCATTATAGGTGGCTTTATTTAAAGTTCAAGGTGTTTGATGGTAGTTGTGGCTGGATATGTTTTGGTATAATCAGCCATAACCATACAAATATACATACTTGTGGCTGATTATGAAATTTTATAATCAGCCACAAGTGTATTTTAAAAGATAGTTGTGGCTGGATATGTTTTGGTATAATCAGCCATAAGTGTGATTGCCATATCCCTATGGCCATACTGCAATGACTCGCAATTAGTGCTTGCCGTATTTTAAAAAAGGTTTTTTACCGTGGCGGAGGCTCTTTATATGAATATCTTTTCCAGGCCGAAAATTAGGCCTGGTAGTAGTACAGATGTGAGCTGCTCTGTTTTACCAGCCTTTTGTTTGAGTACAAAAATGCCATTCTCCAACACATACACATCAGCGTTTTCTTGCATCGGGTCAAATATGATGTACTCCTTTACACCATATTTCTCGTAGATGTCTTTTTTCTGACGGAGATCATAATACGCGTTAGACGGAGATAAAATTTCAATTACCAGATCCGGTGCGCCTTCGATTCTGTCTTTGATGATCTCTGCTCTTCTTTCCTCGGATATGAATAAAATATCTGGCTGATAAATATTACCGTCATCAAACCTTACATCCGTAGGCGCGTAAAACCATTCTCCCGAGTTTTCTATAGCCGAAAAGAAAGCAATAATGTTGGCAAGCCTGACCAGTATACGCTGATGTAATAAACCCGGAGACGGAGAAATAATTAAATCGTAATGAATTAACTGAAAAGGAGAACCTTCTTCCAGTATCGTATAGTCCTGATCTGTATATTTTTTCTTTTCAGTGGTAGGCATTACACCAAATTAGCTAAAAATAAATTTACTTAAAAGCGGCAGTTTATTATAAATTATTTGATACAGAGCGTCATTATTTTCAAACCAAATTGATGCTGCCTTGTTATCCTTATACATCTAAATAAAAATATAAATATCATGGATAAGTTAGAAATAAAAGGCAAGTGGAACGAGATTAAGGGAAAAGTTAAACAAGCGTATGGCGATTTAACCGAAGATGACCTGACCCACGAAGAAGGAAAAGATGATGAGCTATTGGGCAAGTTACAGCAAAAAACCGGCAAAGGCCGCGATGAGCTGGTGAAATGGATCAATAGTTTGTAAATACTACGGTACAATTAACAAAAAAGGTCGGTTTCATCCGGCCTTTTTTGTTAATTGCTTTTTTGATGGTGTGTTGTGCGGGTGATAAAATGTCGGTTATGCCTAAGTCTCCCAATCAATCTACGCGGCAAAATTTGAATTATAATCAACAATATCTACGGTACGCTTTATGTTTGCCAACGGTAAAATAATTCTTTAATGAGGCCGCCTCATTTCTTTAATGCGCTTTCCGGAAAAAATCAGGGTAAATTCTCCTGGAAAACATTTGCTCTTTCGTTAATCTGCTACACCCATGATCTGGCTTGGAGCAGGCGTTTATGCAATCTCATCAAGATTAAATTTTTACTTTAAATTATTGGGGGTTTTCTGTTGAATTCTGAATTTTTGCTTTTTTTTAATGTTTAGTTCGTCTTTTTCTAACGAATAAAAATTAAAAACTGATTATTTCTGCCTCGTGATGCTTTTTAGTTAGTGTGTATTATGCGTTTAGTTAATTTCTTGTTAAAAATTTACGTTTTAGATAAAATTATTGACACGTTAGAATATTTTATTTAATTTTAGCCCAGTAAATTTATTGTATTAGTAATTATAATGCAGAAAAACAACTCAGGTTCCCTTTCTAATTCCCTCGCGATGGTTTTTTTAGCGGGTTATTTGTTTTGTACGCTCGCAAATTTATTTTTTGTGCCAAAGCTTACATCTCCTGCTCAGCTGACTGTTTTTTCGTCGCAATCAGATTTGATAAAAAGTTATTCTAATCTGCACAGTACTAATTTTGTTCAAATTATAGATAAATCAACACTGGATGCCAAGCATTTTCAGTCTTATCCAATGTGGCCTGTATGTTTACTGTTGATTTTTTCGGGATGCGGTTTCCTGCTGATGCTTAAAACACTCGTCTGGCGGCGGTATCCATTCTATAATTTACAATATTGTTATATCAGTTTTCGCACTTTCCGGATCTGACAATAAATTGCCCTGCCCCCTCACCAATAGTTTATTTGTATTAAGGGAGTTTTTGCAAAAAACGGGCATTGCTTCAAATTAGTTTGACGATGCTGCTCCGCGGGACTAATATCCCCGGCATTAATATCTTTTTAATTTTTAAATGTTATCGCTCTTCATCGGGGAGCACCATGTTTTGTTTTTAGTCATCATATCATAATCCCCCAATTAAAGTTATGAAACTCTTTATTCCACTTGCAGCGGCATCAGCTTTATCTGTGATTTCGCTATCCAATACTTTTGCGCAGAGTTTAACCGAAGCTCAAACCGCTATCGACGCTGAACAATATCAAAAGGCCAAAATGCTATTAACCAAACTTACGCAGGGCGCCAAACCTACCGACGAAGATTGTTTTTATTTAGGCTGGGTATATTTACAGCAGGATTATCCCGATTCGGCCAAAATGGCTTTTAACAAAGGCTTGGGTATCAACCCTAAATCGGCCCTTAATTATATAGGTTTGGGTGCGGCGGCCAAAGCCGATAATGATGCAGCCAACTTGCAGGCTAACTTTACTAAGGCCCTGCCCTTAACCGGGAAAAACGATAAGCCGTATATTTTTATGGCTAAAACTTATTTGTCCGAGCCAAAGCCGGATGCCGATGCCGCTTTGGCAACGTTAGAAAAAGCTGCTGCCTTCGGCACCAAAGATCCGGAGTATTTTATGACACTGGGCGATGCTTATCGCGGTAAAGCAGATAATAACCACGCTTATTTAAACTATGCACAGGCGCAAAGTTTAGATGCCAAAGCCGCCGGTACTTATGTTGCTATCGGAATATTATGGAAACAAGCGCATAACTTTGAGGATGCCACCCAGAAATTTAAAGATGCCCTGACTATAAACCCTAATTATGGGCCTGCTTATCGCGGACTGGCAGAAACAGATTTGTTATGGGCAAAGATGGATCCGAAGATGGCTTCGGCCAAGGTTAAGGAAGGGGCGGATTATTATAAAAAGTATCTTGATTTTACTGATCAATCGGCAGAATCAAAAATGCGTTACGCCGATTTTTTAATACAAGCCGGTGATTATAAGGCGCTGGAGCAGGTAGCTAACCAGCTTGCTCAGTCCAGCAAATCAAATTTAAGAATCTACCGTTACCTTGCCTATTCGGCCTTTGAAAATAAAAACTACCCCGCCGGTTTAGAAGCGATTAACAAATTTATGAAAGAGGCGGAGGCAAAACGGATCATTCCACGCGATTATTTATACCTGGGCCGCCTGCAATTAAACAATAACCTGGATTCGCTGGGTATCATCAGTTTAAAAAAAGCGCTTGAATTAGATAGCACTAACACCGAGGTTTATGCCGAAATTGCCCGCGTATATTATACAAAACAAAAGTATGTGCAGGCTGGCGATGCTTATCAAAAATACATTGCAAGCTCAAAGCAGCCCAAATTGGGCGATTACTTTCGCGAAGGGATGAGCTATTATTTTGGCTACAGCGATCAGTACTACAATAGCGGCCAAAAGCCCGGAGCAGCCCGGCCAGATTCAACTTTGCTAACCAAAGCCGATTCGGCATTTAGCTATGTTCAACAAAAAACAAGCTCAAAGCCCTATCCTGATGTGTTTTTGTACCGTGCAAGGCTCAAAGATATGGAAGAACCCAACAGAAATAACTTACAAGGTTTTGCCAAACCTTTTTACGAGCAGTACATAACGCTTGCAACTGCTACACCGGCGGCCGACGAAAGAGTTAAAAAGAATATTGCCGAAGCCTACGCCTACTTAGGGTCGTACTTTGAGTTTAAAGAAAAGGACGATGCCAAAGCTGCCGAAAATTTTGCGAAGGCAAAGGATGCTTATGCTGATAACAAACAAGCTAAGGCTTATTTCGAGAGGAAAGAAACAGCCTCGGTAAAAGGAAAATAATCTGTATTGATTTGATATTATTGATGAACAAGTCGCCCCTTACCCTGGCGGCTTGTTCAATTTTTAGCGTGTCCCTTTTCTGTTGCATGGATACAGCTAAATAACACGCTGGTGGCGCAGCACGCTGTATTTTGCCGGCTAAAATGATATTGGCAATTGGTTTTTAGCAGGGCTAAAGGCGCAACTATAGTTGATATGAGGTAAGGCATTTATAAAATTCCTACCTTAGTGCCGATATGAAACCTACCATACTTGTAGTAAACGACGACGGCATAACCGCGCCCGGAATTAAGGCGCTGATGGATGTAATGAAGCAGATTGGCAACGTAGTGGTTGTAGCTCCGGATAGTCCACAATCAGGCATGGGCCATGCCATTACCATTGGTAAACCCTTGCGTTTGGATAAAGTTGATATTTACGAAGGCATTGAAATGTACCGCTGCTCGGGCACGCCTGTTGACTGTGTAAAGCTGGCCGTTACCAAAATATTTAAGGGTAAAAAGCCCGACCTGTGTGTATCGGGCATTAACCATGGTCTAAATAACTCCATTAACGTACTGTACTCGGGTACGATGTCTGCCGCGGTTGAAGGCGCTATCGAAAGTATCCCTTCCATCGGCTTTTCACTTGACGACTATACGCTTGATGCCGATTTTAGCCATTGCGAAAAGTTTATTAAACAAATTGCCTTAATGGTTTTGCAAAACGGTTTGCCAACTGCAACCCTGCTCAATGTAAACTTCCCAAATACTGCGCATATTAAAGGCATAAAAATATGCCGCCAGGCCAACGCCAAATGGGCCGAAGAGTTTGATGAACGCCTTGACCCTTATAAGCGTAATTATTACTGGTTAACAGGCGTGTTTCAAAATAACGACCTGGGAGAAGATACTGATGTTTGGGCACTTGAAAATCATTATGTTTCCATCGTCCCTGTTCAGTTTGACCTGACGGCCCATCACGCTATCCCGGTTTTAAACAGCTGGAAGTTTGATGTGTGATAGCCTGTTTTTGTAGAACTAATCCTTACGGTTTCAAATATTTTATTAGCGCTAAACGCTGATTTGATCGGATATTGTTATTTGTTTTTAGCAGTCGCAAAAAATTGAGGCTGCTAAAAACAAAAGTTATTGGGCTGAATTTAGACGACGGTGATCACGCTTGTTTGTCGCATTCGTTAGATTTTTATCCCCTGGCAGAAAATTGAGCCATTAAATTCTGACAGAATTATACTACAAATGTTTAAAAAGCAGTGTATGGAAAAAAAACTTCCTATTTTGGCCGGAGAAATAATTTATCTATCGTTATAAATGGTCTCCCATTTTTAAACCTTGTTGCAAATGACTAACGCTATCAAATTAACTATTGCTGCTGTGCTTATGGGCGGTTTAATCCATCCCTGCATAGCACAGCCGCCAACCCGTACCGTATGGCTCGATCAATTAGATTTGAGCGTTGCCACGCAAGGCTACGGTGTTCCCAAAAAAAATCGTTCGGTGGAAGGGCATACCCTTACCATTGCTGGCAAAACCTTTGAAAGGGGCTTCGGTACCCATGCAGAAAGTTCATTGCTTATTCAACTGGATGGTAAAGCAACTGGATTTGTGGCGCAGGTTGGGATTGACGATGAGGTGAAAGAACATCAGCCGGCGGTTGAGTTTGTGCTGGTAGGCGATGGCAAAAATCTATGGTCAAGTGGTGTGATGCGTTTAGGTGATCAGGCAAAATCATGTAAAGTGCCGTTAATCGGCGTTAAAAGGCTCGAACTTGTGGTTACCGATGGTGGCAATGGTAATTACTACGACCATGCCGACTGGGCTGACGCTAAATTTGAAACCAACGGAGGAAATGCATTGGCGACAATTAGTCCGGTACCAAGAACACCATATATTCTTACCCCGCCGCCTTCTCCTTCGCCTAAAATCAATAGTGCCAGCGTTTTTGGGGTTCGGCCGGGTTCGCCTTTCCAATTCCTGGTAGCGGCCACGGGCGATCGTCCGATGAAGTTTTCTGCCACAGGATTGCCTGCTGGGCTGAAGATTGATGCTGCCACCGGAATTATTACCGGGCAGCTCAGCCAAAAAGGCACTTTCCAGGTTGTACTTGCTGCAACAAACGGCAGAGGTAAAACAAAAAAAACAATGCGTATCGTATGCGGAGAGCGAATTGCACTTACGCCGCCGATGGGATGGAACAGCTGGAACTGTTTTGCCGATCAGGTTTCTGCCGAGAAGGTAAAACGTGCAGCCAAAGCCATGGTGCAAAGCGGCCTCATTAATCACGGGTGGACCTATATCAATATTGATGATTTCTGGCAGAACAACAGGGATTCAAAGGATCCTTCGCTCCGTGGTAAGCTACGCGATGAGGCAGGCAATATTGTACCTAATGTGCGGTTCCCGGATATGAAGGCCCTTGCCGATACTATCCATAGCCTGGGATTGAAAGCCGGGCTCTATTCCAGCCCTGGCCCATGGACCTGCGGTGGTTGTGTGGGAAGTTACGGTTACGAAAAGCCAGATGCGCAAAATTATGCTAAATGGGGGTTTGATTACCTTAAATATGATTGGTGCAGTTATGGGAACGTGATTGATGGTATGCCCGGGAATGATCCTTACAAGGTATCTTCCTTGTCTTACAAGGGAGGCGACCAATTGCAAACGGCTATAAAACCTTACCAGCTGATGGGCGAAGCGCTTAAACAGCAGCCAAGGGACATCGTTTACAGCCTTTGCCAGTACGGGATGTCTGACGTTTGGAAATGGGGCGACTCCGTTGGTGGTACCTGCTGGAGAACCACGAATGATATTACAGATACCTGGGCAAGCGTAAAGAGCATCGCGCTGGCGCAAGATAAAACTGCCGAAGGAGCCAAGCCCGGTAACTGGAGTGATCCGGATATGCTGGTGGTGGGTACAGTAGGGTGGGGCAATCCGCATCCAAGCAAACTGAGACCAGATGAGCAGTACCTCCATTTTAGTTTATGGAGTCTTTTTGCTGCGCCGTTGCTTATTGGCTGCGATATGGAGAAACTGGATGATTTTACGATGAATTTGCTCACTAATGATGAGGTGATTGCCATCGATCAGGATCCGCTTGGCAAACAAGCTACATGTGTTCACACTATTGGCGATTTACGTATTTATGTTAAAGAGCTGGAAGATGGCAGCCGTGCGGTTGGCTTTTGTAATTTTGGCCTCAATATTACCAATATATCCTTCCATGATTTTGATAAACTCGGCATCAAAGGCCGGTATAATGTGCGTGATGTTTGGAGACAAAAAAATGTAATGGTGATGGACAGCCGGAAGGATAAACTTCCACTTCGTGTACCAGCGCATGGCGTTTTGTTATATAAATTTACCGCTGTTAAATAGACTGTATCTGGGAGGATATAACGGAGTACTATTTTAAGTAACAGACCGGGGGGGCGACTTTGTGAATTACAATACTGATTATTAACGCAAAAAAACCATTGACAATCGGTGTGGGTATATATTGTATACTTGCCGGGTTATAATGATGTCTTATTAAGTTATTGATAACCAATGTAAAAGAAAGTGCCGTTGTGAGCAGGGAAGGTAACCGACAGAAGGGTGCTCGTTAATACTAATAAAAATTGACGCAGATTAATACTCGTTAACAATACAGAGCGAGCATGTCTCCGTGAGATTGCTTCGTCCCTTATAATGAGATGCTATTAAGTTGTTGATTGTCTATGCTGAATTTCTCTCCATCATGTCATCCCGACGGGAGGAGGGATCTTCTAAAAGCGGTAAGTATGCATCATATTAGGTGCACTGATTATCAATGTGCTATGTTTGCTAAGATAATCAGTATCCTTAATTTACAACATCGGCCCGCTCAAACGCCGCGGGAAGGGCTTTGTTCTTTTTGTCTTGACACAAAAAGAACCAAAAAAGTCAAGACTGCCCGATCCTTCCGCCCGCGAGGCCTAACCCGGCCCGGCGTGCAGTCGGGGCCTTTGCCCGCTTTCCTATCTGCGCTTGGTAATCTATAAGGTTCAAATGTCATCCCAGTTTTTTTCCAGTTGGCCTGGTCCATTACTTATAATTATGCGCTTTTTTGCGCGCGAAAGCTGTCAACCTAATACCTTTCAGAGACCGACGGTTTTAAATTCCCAACGACATAGTTAAGATGCTTTTTGAACGTCATCCCTTTTTTTTCGGGCACCCGGTTGCTTATTTAGGATGTCTTTCTTCCTATGTGATTAAGTTAAGAATTTGATTGCTTTTGCAATGAATTATAAAAGAGTAACGCAAAGATGCTAAGAAACGCTACATAAAAACTTGCGCCTTGGCGTCTTTGCGTGCAAAATCCCTTAACTTAATAGTGTTGGTTACTTCCTCGTTCCGGATTGCCAAAGAGGGGTAGTTTCGCTATCATGAACTTAAACTGCATGAAGTACTTGCTTCAATAAAAAAGGACAGCGTTGAACTGTCCTTTTTTATTCCCCATACAGCTATCGGCTTATTTTATGTATCTAATCAGGGTTTATCCGTGCGGAAAGGGGAGGCGGGCAGCCCTTCTTTATTCGAAAGATTGGCGCCTTCCGGATTGTCTGCCCACGCATACCTTACATATTGGGGATGATCTACTTCGGGGCTGTAAACAATAACCTTATCGCCTTCAATCCGTGCTTTGGCCCAAACAAACCTTTTATCGGAGCCAGAAATGGCAAATTGATTAAGTGGTTCCCCGTCTTTGGAAGCTAACCCGCCGCCAATATCAGCGAAGCTTAAAATAATCTGATTGCCCCGGATCTCGGCAGAGCGGAAGAGGGGGCCGGAAGAAGTGTTTTTAGCGTCGCCATAAGCCAACTTCTGTGCTGCCAGGGCAAGCCTTTCGCCCACATCTTTTTTATCAAGTGGATGGATGTCATTCCATTCTCCAACATCAATAGTTACGGCCATGGCGGTTGCCGGGAGTGCTAATGCCTGCCTTTGCGCTTCCCTGATCTCTGCCCATGCACTTTCTGACGGTGAATATTGAACTTCCGCATAATTGGGGAGCTGTACAATTAAAAAAGGCAGGTTGCCTTGCTTCCAGTCGGAGCGCCAGCTGTTAATCAGGGTATCCAATAATTCGCCATAGTTCCTGGTGCCTATATTGGCTTCTCCCTGGTACCATATAAAGCCCTTCACCGCAAAGTTGACCGCTGGTGCTATCATAGTGTTGTATAATCCTGTTGGTTCATTCTGGGCTGAAAATGGAGGACCGTTGCCCGCGCCCCGGAACCCTCTGAATGGCGGATAAACAAGTCCTACCTGGTATTGCCAGTCGCCACGCAGGTCTATTGTTGTCTTACCGTCAGTAAGTTCGTATCGCTTCTCCGGTACAAATCCCCCCTTGCCGGAGGTATTGGTAATGCGCACTGTGATTACATTTTTTCCCTCTTTTAATAAACCTGCAGGTATTTCATATCGCCGTGGCGGATACTGATAAGTGATATTGCCAATTTCCTTGCCGTTTACATAAGTTTCATCGGCATCGATAATCCGGCCGAGAAAAAGTTTGGCGGGTTTTCCAGCCATCCCGGCCGGAATGTTGATTTCTTTCCTAAACCAAACTATGCCGTTCAAATCCTTAACACCCTGGTCGGCCCAATACCCTGGGAGCCAGAATTTGTGCCAGTTTTTGGGTTCATAAGCCGGGTCATACCACTTCACATCGCCTGCCAGGCCTTTATCCGTGGCCAGGGCTGTTCGTGTGGCTGCCCCTATGGGCCTTTCAGGCCGTACCATGCGGTTCATTAAGGCGGTATCTTTAAACATCTCGAGCCGTTTGGCGTAGTCGTTAATGTTTTTGATACCGTTTTCGCCAATCCATGCTTGTATTGGGGTACCACCTACGCTCGAATTGATGATGCCGATTGGCACACCATACCTGGCATAAAGTTGTTTAGAAAAAAAATAGGCGACAGCGCCAATATCCAATATATGTTCTTTTGTTGTGCTTACCCAGCTACCTGGCGGCAGATCCTGGTGAACCTGGTCTACATCAGCCAGGGTTGGAACAAAGAAATACCGGATATTAGGAAAGTTGGCAGTAGCTATCTCCTCGGGGTATTTCTCTTTAACCCGCTCCATCTTGATCGTCATGTTGGATTGCCCGGAGCAAAACCATACATCACCAACGAGGATGTCTTTTAAAACAATACGGTTCCTGCCGATGATTTCCATTTGGTATGGGCCACCGGCTTTGGTTTCGGGCAGCGTAACTTGCCATTGGCCTGCACTACTTGTTTTAGTACTTAGCCTGCGGTTGTTAAATTTTATGGTAATTGACTCACCTGGCGATGCCCAACCCCATATTTTAAGTTTGGTATCACGTTGCAGAACCATGCCGTCACTAATCAGTTGTGGCAATCGTACTTGGGCTTTTACCGGTATCGCGTAAAAAATGGTAAAGATTAAAATAAAGTAGGCGAGGCGTAGCTTGTTCATTGTTATACTACACTAATTATTTTTTTACTGTGGTAGTCGGTTTAAAAGGATCGATCATGGCTATGCTGCCATCAGGCTGGTGGTATAGAGGGGTAACCTTAACGTTTCTTAAATGCGTTTTGCCCGAAAGTTGCGTATCATGATAAAACAAATACCACTTGCCCTTAAACTCTACGATGGAATGGTGAGTAGTCCAGCCCTGAACCGGTTTCAGGAAGATGCCTTTGTAATGGAAGGGGCCGTAAGGGCGATCGCCGATGGCGTAAGCCAGTAAATGGGTATCCCCGGTAGAATAGGTGAAATAATACTTCCCGTTGTACTTGTGCATCCACGAGCCTTCGAAAAAGCGACGGTTATGATCTTTACCGAGCAGCGGTTTCCCGGCAGCATCCAGTATGATAACATCCTGAACTGGGCCGTCAAATTCCTTCATGTTTGCTTTCAGTTTAACAACCTTGCAATTCAGCGCTGGCTGATTATCTTTTTGCAGGTCTGTTTTGGAACCGTTTGGATTATATTTTCCACCCGCCCAGCGTTGCAGCTGGCCTCCCCAGATCCCGCCGAAATACATATAAGATTGCCCGTCGGTATCGGTGAACACGGCAGGATCAATGCTGAAACTGCCTTTGATGGGTTGCGGTTCTGCCTTGAAAGGTCCCACGGGGCTTTTGGAGGTTGCAACTCCGATATGAAACACATCTTTTTTGTCTTTTACAGGAAAGTAAAGAAAATACGTCCCGTTATTATAAGCGCAGTCTGGCGCCCATAGCTGCCTGCCTGCCCAGGGGATGTCTTTAATGTCAAGGGCTACGCCGTGGTCGGTAACGGGGCCATCGATACTGTTCATGGAGAGGATATGGTAATCTCTCATTGCAAAATGGTCGCCGTTGTCATTTTCTGGTATGCCCGCGTTGATATCATGTGAAGGGTAGATGTAGATTTTTCCATTGAATACATGAACTGAGGGGTCTGCCGTGTAGATCGATTTGATCAGCGGTTGCGACAAATACTGTTTAGGAGCCTGAGAGAATACATTTACGGCCTGGCAAAGCAGCGGTACAATAAGCATTAACCGCCCTGTTTTAAACTTTCTTTTCATCATGATATTAATTTTTGTTTTATCAAATTAGTTAACTCCTTGTCCGGGCACGTTGGGGTAACGTAAAGACCGGTAGTAGGCCAGGTCATGTTCCGGCCTGTCATACCCCACAGGTATCGGCTGCCTGGAAAAGGTTTGAAAATAGAGTACACATGAATTTCGCCACCTGATGGCTTCTTCATATTGTACAGCCATTAACTGCTGTACTTCACTGAAACGTTCCTGATCCACATAAGGACGGAGTGAGTTCCATGTTTGCTGCATTTTTTTTACAGAATCAGCACCTGCATAGTAGTGATGAACCATTTCTTCCCAAAGGGTTTTTCCCGATCGCATTTTGTATTGCCAGCTGAGGTGATGAAACCACAACAGGTATTCATCCGGGCAAGTGTTCAGGTTGCCAAAATAGGCCTGCACCTCTGGCGAATATTGGCCAAGGGCATTGCTACCGCTTTTTGTACGGTCAAAACCGATACCAGCGGTATCTGCTTTATGGTAATAAACGGCTGTCCAATCCGCCCGCCCCATATTGTCGGTCCAGGGGCCGGGGCCGTAGTGGCCGCTCGCACCCATGATGTGGTGTAAGCCGAGTGGTGTCATGTAGTTCACGGTATTTTCCCGCGATTGTAACATCTCCCGCTTCATGGGGTCTATAAATACTTTTTCGCTGCTAAATGTCATGCGCAACCAATCATCAGCAATAGCCGCCGCACTTGCCTGCGGATTCCAGGCGAGCCTGCCAAAGGCATACCAGTTGGCTTGGGCAAAAGGGTGCCCGCACCAGTTCACATCCGTCCCGATGTTGGCCACACCGGCCATCCCTGTTATCAGTTTGGGATTGTATACTCCTTCTAATATCCGGGCTACGGTACTGTTTTTTCCCTGGCGGTACGTGTCGGCATCCATACATTCTTTAAATAGCGGAGCTTCGTAAACCAGGTGTGTTGAAAAGCCCAGGTATTCTTGCGTAAGCTGCAACTCCAGCATCACCGATGTGTTAGGCAGCGCGCCAAATAGAGGATGGAAAGCCTCCCGGGGCTGGAAATCAATAGGGCCACTTTTTACCTGGATAATAACGTTGGCGTTAAACTGCCCGTCTAATGGTTTAAATTCATTATATGCCTGTTTGGCTCGGTCATCCGGAACCTTGTCGTCATAAACAAATGCGCGCCACATTACAATACCATGGTGTGGCGCCAGTGCGTTACCCAGCATATTGGCGCCATCGGCATGGCTGCGGCCATAGGTTTGCGGCCCAGGCTGACCCTCCGAATTGGCTTTAACCAGGAAGCCTCCGAAATCGGGGATGTAGCTGTATATTTCATCGGTTTTTATCTTCCACCATTTAATAACTTCAGGATCGAGCGGGTCGGCCGTTTTTAAGCCACCAAGTTCAATTGGGCTATCAAATTTAACAGACAGGTAAACCCTGATCCCGTAAGGGCGAAAGGCATCGGCGAGTGCTTTAATTTTAACCAGGTAGGCAGGCGTAAGCATTTGGATACTCGCGTTCACATTATTCAAAACAGAACCGTTAATCCCCACGGAAGCGTTGGCGCGTGCATAATCTATATAACGCGAATCGATATAGCCGGGTAGTTTATGCCAGTTCCAGATGGAAAAGCCCGCATAGCCGCGCTCTACCGTCCGGTTGGGATTATCCCAGTGGTCCAAAACGCGAACCATTGTTCTCGGGTACTCAACAACGTCTAAACCGGAAAGTGTTTTACCTGTTTGCATTAATTTTAGCAAATAAAAGGTACCGTACAAAATACCCAGATCGGAGTTAGCTGTAACAAGCAGAACGTTGCGGCCAGCCTGATTAATCGTTTTGATGACAAATCCATCGTTCCCGATTTTTTTCAACACACTGTCGGGTACCCATTTTTTAAGCGCGCCTATTTTGTTGCTTGTTGCTATTACGGAGCTGCCTTGGGCGCGCACAAGTAATTGGGGTTTTATGCCAATCAATCCATTAAGGCCTAAGTTAAGCTCATCCAACGCAGCTTTTAAGCGATCGGACTCTGAGGGAAAATAGATTTGATTAAGATAGCTACGGTATTCTGTTTTTAAACTGGTGCTGTTTACTGGTTTATATCTTAGCCAAAGGTTATAGCCGTTTTCGCCGTGACACGGCTGGCTAAGCCAAATCATTAATAATGCGACTAATGTGATTAAACGTTGTCTCATAAGGATAGTAATTGGTTTTGTGTCGGGGCGGCCAGCGTTTTATTAATGCAACCGATTGTAAATATAGTAACGTTTTACGGTCTTTATCAAATTACATATAAACAATACTATTCCCCCTTTCTCACCCAAGTTTAGCATTGAAAAGCCTGATTTAACGACAGGTTTATAAGCAACAAAAACAAAATATAGCTGTCGATATGTTTTATCTGATTGTTTTTTAGGTGTTTACACCAGGTAGGGAAGAGGGGGAGTACTTTGCTGATAGCCGGTTACGAAGAAGCTTTGCCTGTAACACATCAACCGATTTGATGATTAATTTAACATTTGTACTATAAAAATGATCATTTGTCATGGTGAAATTTATCATACCTTGCCCAATAGACCCAAAAACAAGGTTACAGCCTTGGCCTTTAATCTATTAAAAAGCAGCCGGCATTAAGAGGGATAACAAAATACCCCGGGGCAAAAGTATTGCGTTTATCCCCCGGGGTTTGTAGTAGTCGTTTGATACGACGGGTTGATTAAGAATTTAACTTAATACTGGTGAAAAGTTGTCACGCTTTGCGCTGGCAGTGTATACGTAAAAGCATTGCCGGTAACAGCTACGCTGGCTAAATTAGCCATGTTTTGCGAGCTTGAGGTTTGAGTTACATTGAATGAACTTAAGCCGGTAATATTTTGTAGGGTGAATGATTGCGAAACCGCAGACGTACTGGTATTAACCGCCACAAGTACAATTCCGCCGTTTCTGTAGGCTGTTAAATAAACACCTGAGCTGGGGTTATAGGTTGCAGCTATACGTACTTTGCCCGGACGTACCCATTTTGCAAACTGGCCAATGGTGTAACCGTTTTTAAAGATAGTGCCGCTATTGGTTACCAGGTTTACATTGGTATCGTTATCATTTACCCACCACCAAAAATAGGTACTCATTTGGTTGTTCATACAGTCGCTGATATTTTTAGCAATCGTCATGCAGGCGGTAATATCAGTTTGCCCGTTAATATAATACTCGGTCATCCAAACATGTTTCCCTTTGTTAATAGCATTTTGATGAACATTAAGCCCCGATCCGTAAATATGGCCGCCTACATACGTTACTTTATTTACGGCGTCGGCATCATTCAAAACCGGATCTGAATAGGCATCATCAAAGTGAAAGGATTCAGGCATAACGATAGGCTTCCCGATAGTTGCCGAGTTGTTTTTAACAAAAGTCAGGATCTGGGCTGGAGTCCATAATACGGCGCCGCTGATATCTGGTTCATTTTGAAAAGAAACGAAGTCTAACCCAATGTTGGTTGCTGCCTGGTTGAGATAAGATGCGTAATTAGCATAATATTGGGGAAGCAGGTAGCCACCTGTGCTTTGGCCATTACTGGTCCAGGCCACCGGGGGCGACCATTCAGAGCCTAAAACCTTAACACCTGCGGCATGGGCTGCGGCCGAGTTTGCAGTTTCATCTGCCCAGTTGGCGCTGTTTTGGTCAATCCGCACACGTAGCAACGACATGCCCAGTGTCCCATAAAGGGCATTGTTTTTTGCTGTGCTTAGCTGTCCGCACCACGCACTGGAGAATCCTATTCCGTCGATTGCCTGATAGAGTGTGCCTCCATCAATCACTGCTGTTCCTTTCAAAGTTTCCTCTTGTGAGGCCTTTTGCTGGATACTGTTTTTGCTGCAACTGCCCATGATGGCTAAAAGCCCAAGCAAGCCTAATAAATTTTTTTTCATAGAAGGTAGTTTTAAGTTTAATAGGTCCCTCCGTGAAGAGCGGGGGGACCTATATTTTAGTTAGATACCAAAGTGGTTACACTGGAGCCAGTCAGATTAATTCCGAAGGTGTTTCCAGTAACAGTTAATGAGTTTGAAGCCAGGTTTGAGGTGCTGTTGGTATAATAGCGATTAAACCCGCTAACCGTGATGCCGCTCAAAGTGAAACTTTGATATGTAGTTGCCGCATTTTGATTTACGATAACAATAACAAGTTTGGTACCGCTTTTATAGGCTGTTACGTACACGCCGCTTGTCGGGTTAGATGTACAAGATATCTTGCTGTAACCCGGGCGTACATAACGTGCATATTGAGCCATAACATAGCCCAATTTAGTGATGGCACTACTTTCGTTGATGGGGCCATAGCTCCTGCGGATATACCACCAAACGTAGGCGGCCCAGCCGGAGTTCATGCAATCGTGAATTTCCTTAGCCGCTGTCATGGCGTTGCCCCAATCGTCTCCGCTGATAGATGAATTGGTATAGTGTTCTGTCATCCATACCGATTTGCCTATACTACCTAAATTATAAGGTGTTTTACCATAAATGTGCCCGCATACAAAGCTGGTGTTTGCTTTTGCGGTAGCATTACTAAGGTAGGTGTTGATAAAAGTTTGATCCATATTAAATGGTTCGGGTGCCATAATGGGTGCACCGCAATTGTTGCCCTGTGCTGCCACAAAATTAGCCACCTCTGTGGCTGTTGCTTCCATCCATCCGGAACCACTATAATTGGGCTCGTTAAAAGGGCTTACCGCGTAAACACCTCCTACAGCAGTGTTATAAGAGCTGATATGTGCCGCAAAAGCACCGTACGATGCGGTGTTAAGATGGTTGCCCGTCATCATGCTGGCAGGTGCGTTCCATGCGGTTGCCACTACCTTTGCTCCAAATCCTTTCGCTGCATCAATAGTTGGTTTCTCCGCTGCAAAACTACTGCTGCTGGTTGGTACCATAACACGTAATATGCTCATCCCGATACCGCTTGTGGTTGAAAAAGCTTTAGTTCTTTGGTCGCTGGTTAAATCAGCCTGCCAGGCCAAAATACTTGCGCCCCCAAAGCCCTGGATGGTTTGTTGCACTGCGCTGGCATCAATAGCAGCGTCGCCCTTTAGGGCCTCGTCTGGAATTTGTTGTTTAACATTCTGTTTGGTACAACTGGCTAATACCAAAACCACGCCCAACAGGCGTAATAATTTTCTTTTCATAAGAGAGGTAAATTTTGGTTAAATAAAATGATTGGTGCCTTCATCAGGCAAGTCAAAACTAAGTACAGCTGCCCGTGAGGAGGTATCACAAATCGGTCAAATAGTATAAAAAATGATGAAAGATTGATGCCTCATCGTCGTTACCGGCCATGTTTAGCCTTAACGTAGATTTTATTCAGCAGTTTTTTTTAGAAAGCCCGAAGGCGACTTGCCATATTGCTCTTTAAAGCTCTTGGTAAAATAAGCAGGCGACTTAAAACCAGTAAGATAAGCCACTTCAGCTATCGAATGCTTTCCGCTTTCCATTAGCTTTATCGCTTCTTTAAGTTTAATCGCCCTGATAAAATCAATAACTGATTTGCCCGTAGCTGATTTTACTTTTCTAAACAAATTGCTCCGGCTCAGGTTAAGCGCTTCCGACATGCTTTCTACCCCAAGGCTACTTTCACAACTTAAATTTTTCAAAACATAATCAGTCGCTTTTTTCAAAAATTCCTCCTGTTCGGTATTTAAAGTTTGGTTTTGGTGGCTGAAATGACTGTCCTGACTAATAGGCGCACGAAGGTGCTGCTGCGCAGTTACCAGTTGGCTAATATGTGCCTTTAGTATATCTATACTCAGGGGCTTTGTTAAGTAAGTGTCTGCTCCCGAAGTCATACCCTGCAATTGGTCTGCAATTGAAGTGGTTGCGGTGAGTAGGATGACAGGGATGTGAGCCGTTGCCCCGGTCGATTTAATTTTTTTACATAAGGCTATACCGTTGCAATGTGGCATTAATACGTCACTGATAATCACATCCGGCAAATACCGGAGGCTGATTTCATAGGCCTCATTTCCGTTGGCCGCTTCAATAACACGGTAGTTTTCTGATAATGCTGATACCAGGTAAGCTTTTAAGGCAAAATCATCTTCGGCGATAAGAATAAGTGGGACGTTGAGTTCCTCTTTTTTAGCTTTGGGGCTACGAAGATTTAGGCTTAGCGGCGCCCTGTGACGCAAAGGTTGTATAGCGAAATCAAAATTATTAAACGGATCAATGCGCAATGGGATTTCAACAACAAAGCAGGTTTTAAGCCATTTTTCGCTGGTGACGTAAACCGCGCCGTTATGCAATTCAACAATGTTTTTAACCAGGGTCAATCCAATTCCTGCTCCTGCGTTGTGGCCCGTGGCATTTTCTGACCTTTGAAAAAAAGGGTCGAATACCCGGCTTAAATCAGCTTCTGCTATACCGCTTCCGTTATCAATTACAGCTATTCTAACTTTGGCATCGTCGGGGAGTTGTGTGCCGGTACCAGATTGCTCGATGCATAGTTGGATACTTCCGCCGTTCGATGTATAATTAAAAGCATTGCTGATCAGGTTAACTATTGCCTTTTCCATCCTGCTTTTGTCAAACCAAGCCCAAATTTCAAAATCCTCACAAACAAAAATATAATTGATTTGCCGGTGTGCCGCTTCTTCAGCAAAAATACTGAACAGATCGCTGGCAAATTGAACTATGTCGTATTGATAAATATTCAATTTAGAGTTGGTATGTCCCGGTTTGGTAAAATCCATTAATTCGTTAACCAGTTCATGTAACTTTCCGGCATTGTGGTATACAAGGTTTAGCTCTCCTTGTACCTCGTAGGTTAAACTGCGGTTTTTAATAATCTGCTCAAGCGGAGCGAGCATTAAAGTTAACGGTATGCTGAGTTCGCGGGATATGTTAAGAAAAAACTGCATTTTAGCCTTACTTAGGTCTTCCACCTGACTGCGTTGTGCATGTTCTGACCTCTGTTTTTGCGCTTGAGAAATCCGCGATAGCATTAGTTTGATCAATACCCAGGCAAGAGTAATCAACACGGCGAGGCAAAACAGGTATGCCCAGGAGGTTTTCCAGTAAGGGTGTAAATCAACCATTCTTAACAGGGCATATTGGTTTGACCGCGTAACTTTAAAGGTATATTTACCTGGATAGGGATTGATGAAGGCAGCTTTATGTTTTTTGGACGCTATGTTATTACCTTTATCATCGCGTCCAACGGTATAGGCTTGATAGTTTTGGCCAGGTGTTTCATCCAAGGCGAGCAATTGGATTAAAAAGAACGTTTGTTTAAATGCCTGATGACGTTGGCCAAGTTGTTTATTTTCAAAGTGACTTTTTACTCCGCATTGCGCCAACGCTCTTGGCTGACCGCCAAGGGCACACACTGCCAGAAATGCAATGCCAGTTGTAAATGATAATTTGCCCGACAATTTCATATCAATGGATGATTACTGGTTCAATTGGCTTAGTTATTTATATCACCTGTTTTGTACGATAAATTTGGATGCCATTTGTTTTCCCGCGCTCATCACATAGAGCAGGTACACGCCCGGCTGGAGATCAAAAAAAACTCGTGGAGCAACTTCCGACGGGCGGAAAATTACCGGGTGCTGGTGCCCTGATATATCGTAACACCGCACATCGCTGACGATGAATCCATCCGGGGTGATCATATCCACATAGTTGTTGGTTGGATTGGGGAACAAGAGCAACTGGTTTCTTGTTAAGGCAGTTGAACGGCCGTAGCACTCCGTAATACTGATAGCAAGCGAGGTGGAATAATAAAATGGATCCATTGTTTGGGTACTGTTCCACGAACCATTAAAAACATACATAGATGATGATCCTCTTTTTCCGCGGTCGGCGGCATGATAAACGGCAAATAGGTAGGCCGGGCTATTGTAATTGATTTGATAGCCGATAAAGAAACCAGAACTTACCTTCACCGCAGAATCCAATGTGATGTAATTGGCTATCCCGGCTTTAAGGTCTTTTAAAAATACGGTCTGGTGGTATATTTCTTTTTGTGGTGAATTGTTGCCTTGCCATATTTTTACCTCAATGCTTGCTGCGGGGTTTGCGTAGGATAGGCTGGCTACATCGATATAAAAACCGGGGATGAGCAAAGAAGAAGCCGTGGTGAACTTTTCGGCAAAGGCTGAAAATCCGGAAGAGTTATTGCCGGAAAGATATCCCCATTGCAGCCCCGCAGAGCTTACCACCTTTTTCTCCGTGGCCGAAATCTGGGATATGGTATCGCAATCACCAGGGTTAAAACCATACGGGTCGTAGCCATCTATCACACCGGCGCCTGAGTTTGCAGGGTCAAGGGCGGCTTTTATGCTATTTACCGAATTAAGGGATGCATCCCAGGAGGTATTCAGTTTGTTAAAAAAATCACTTCCCTGGTAGTTACAAGATGAATAGCCGCCGGTTAATGTCCCGATTAAATGGTGTTGCTGATTAAACAAAGGCGCGCCCGACGAGCCTGGTTCGGTAGACCCAATATCCCAACGCTCAACTTTCCACGATGAGTTGGGTAAATATCCCATCCCGAAACTTGCCGTGCTAATTGCATGATAGTCCAGCGCAATTTGAGTATGCTTACCCCCTGGATGATGAATGCAGACTCCATTAAGCGGAACGTTATCGCGGATGTCCCACCCGGCGTAATAGGGACTGAATGAGGGTGGGGGCACATCATTTAGCCTGAGCAGGGCATAGTCCATCCCGGGGGTACTGGCAATGATGGTAGCGCCCGATAAGCTTTGCAGCTCATGTAGCGTTGTTTGGTTGCAATTGTTTTCGTAGTTAAAAATGAAAACAGCATCGGCGGCATGGATGCTGTCAAACATGGTGTGGTACGCTGTAATCAGGTACGGTTGCTTGCCTTTTGCAGTATTACCCATCATACAGCCTGTACTAAGGGCGCCATCCGTAATAATTTTACATACCGCCTTCTTTTCGGTTTGCCAGTAAATGCCGTTTTCGCAATTGATATTTTGATCGCACAAATCAGCGGAAACACCGGTACTAACCAGGTTTGATTTTTTAAAAACACCCACCACATCATGATAAACCCGCGACAGCTGCAAATGGCCGAAATTGCTGACACCCGCAGGTACGTCAAGCTCCAGGATCAGGCTGTCGCCTGATATCGGCGGAGTAGACAATCGTTTAAAAGCTTGGTTTGTTGATGTAATACCGCCTCTCAGTTGTTCCAGTTTAGGGCTGTAAACAAATAGGCGGGCACCATTTATCAGATCAAAAGTTTTAAAGTTTAAGTAAATGGAATAAGCCTTGGCGGATCGGATACCCAATCGCCACACGGAGCCGGCGGTGGTTGTTTCCCATACACCTGCGTTTGCCGGCGTTATGGCTACTTCGGTACGTTCTGCAAATTGAAAAGCTTTTACCGGTATGGAGTCTGGTTGGGATTTGAATGCCGACGTATTGATAAGAGCCGTATCTGCGGTTATGGTTAAAAAAACAGGCGACCTTTTCAGGCCGGCCAATACACTAAACGGAATGCTGCCATCACCTGTTTGACAAAAAGCAAGGCTATTGACGGTCATTAAAATGAGCATCAGAAAATAGCGCAATACTAATTTTGGCGTAGCCGGTAATCCAATCCACTTTTTTTTTAATGTAATGGAGCTCCGGCCCTGGCATACTTTAGTAAGCAGGACTGGTAAAGCAGTAAACATGTTTCAGGAATTATAATTCAGGGTACCCAAATTAACGAAGTATCTCAATAACAAGATGGAACGAATGTCCAAATCAATGCTACATATATTCATAAATATAGATAGATATTTTTTTTACTGCCTGTTTTGATATTCGTTTTCTTGTCGGGCGTAGTTTATCAATTGGTTTGCATAAACGGACGCAGGTTATTTGGCCGCCATAAAGTTTCGTTTTTTATAGGCTGTGGGTGTTAGCCCTGAATTTTTTTTAAATGTGCGCGAAAAATGCGAAAGGCTTTCAAAACCTGTTGATTCGGCGATGGCCGAATAGGTGGCCTGGCTGGTACTGATGAGGTATTGCGCGTGCTCAACCCGCTTTTGATTAATAAACTGTAGCGGCCTTGAGCCGGTATATTGTTCAAACAATCGTGAAAAATATTCAGGGTTCAGATTAATTCTTTCTCCGAGAAATTTAACCGACAAGGGCTTGTGCAGGCTAACAGAAATAAAATTAATGGTCTCTAATATTTTGTCAGGGATATAGTCCGGTTGTTTTTGTATCAAAAATTCAGGAGCCACAAACCTGGAGGTCAGTTGGATCAGGATGCCTTGTGTTTCCAGGAAATCGGACATATTTTGGTTATTATTCAGATCCTGATATTCTTTATAATAATTATTTTTTTCGTATATTTTAGGATTGTCCGACCGGTTGATTCCACGGCCCGGGTTAATTTCCACTAAGCGCTTAAAATTAATGATGTCGATATCCCTTGCAGGCACCGTTAGAATTGAACGGATGTTTGAAAATAACGATATTCCGTTTGACGATTCTTCAAAAAACTGTACGAAAAATTGACTCAGGTGTTCTGTACATTTCAGGCTGCACATAGTATAGCTGGGTATCATATACAAATGCCCCCGCTCAAGTTTGAATTTTTTTTGAAAATGAGATATTTCACCTTCTCCTTCGTTGATGTAATAAACGCGATGGTAAGGGCTGATCACATTGGCGTAATTCCATTTAGGGCCAAGTTTGACATGATCTGTATTGAGTAAAGAAAAATTATAGTTAAGAATCCGCTTGATCATGATGGCATCTAACGAAGATAATGAAAAGTCTGTTTTGTGCAAAAAAAAGTCTGATTGTGTTTAATTTAAAACAAAAGTGGCGCGTAGTTTTGGTTTATAAGCATAGTTGCCAGTATGGCGCCGTGTAACCAATTATCCATGCTGATCAGGAATCTTATGTCATATCAGGAAAGTATGACATAAAGAAACTGTCGGGTTAGGTTTAAAAACGTATCATTATCAATAAATTATGAAAAGAAGAACATTGATCAAAGGCGGGCTGGCCGCGGCATCATCTTTATGGCTGTCAAAATCATCTGCAAATAATCTTTTTCTATCCGGAGAGGGTGTTAAGGCTGCAGGTCCGTTTCAACCCACCTGGGAGTCACTCGCTAAATACCAGGTGCCCGATTGGTTTCGAGATGCTAAATTTGGAATGTGGGCACATTGGGGCCCCCAATGCCAGCCTGAACGTGGCGACTGGTACGCGCGGGGCATGTACCAGGAAGGGAGCGATCAATATAAATATCACTGTAAAAAATATGGGCATCCATCCAAATTCGGCTTTAAGGATGTGATTAACGAATGGAAAGCTGAGCGGTGGGATCCGGAGGAACTGGTATCGTTATACAAAAAAACCGGTGCGAGGTATTTCATGGCACTGGCAAACCATCACGATAATTTAGACTTATACAACAGCAAGTATCAAAGCTGGAACTCCACTAAAGTTGGCCCCAAAAAAGATTTGATCGGTGGCTGGGCAAAAGCGGCAAAGAACGCCGGTTTACCTTTTGGCGTGAGTGTGCATGCGGCACACGCCTGGAGCTGGTACGAAACCGCGCAACGAGCAGACAAGAACGGGCCGCTGGCAGGTGTTCCTTACGACGGCAAATTAACAGCTTCCGATGGGGCCGGAAAGTGGTGGAATAAATTTGATCCACAGGAACTGTATGCGCAAAACCATGCCCTGAGTGAAAAAAGCGATATTGATGGGACGATACACAGGCAGTGGAACTGGGGTAACGGGGTTTGCCCGCCTTCAAAGGAATACTGCGAAAAATTCTATAAGCGGACCATAGAGCTGATAGATAACTATGAGCCTGAATTTATCTATTTTGACGATACCGCATTGCCCTTATGGCCTGCAAGCGATGCGGGCCTGCGCATAGCTGCGCACTTATACAACACCAATTTAAAAAGGCACGGAAAGCTTAATGCCGGCATTTTTGGAAAGATACTGGATGAGCAGCAACGTAAATGTATGATATGGGATATTGAGCGTGGGCAAAGCAATAAAATTGAGCCGGAGCCGTGGCAAACAGATACCTGCATTGGGCAATGGCACTATGACCGTAGGGTTTACGAGGAGAACGGCTACAAAACCGCTAAAACAGTTATCCATACGCTTGCTGATGTGGTGAGTAAAAACGGTAACCTGATGCTGAATGTTCCATTGCGGGGTGATGGATCCATGGACGAAAAGGAAAGAGCCGTGGTAGACAATATAGGGCAATGGATGCAGGTTAACAGCGAAGCTATTTATGGTACCCGCCCGTGGACGGTTTTTGGCGAAGGCCCGGCTATCGAGTCTGCAGCACCATTAAGCGCACAGGGTTTCAATGAAGGGAAAGGTAAACCATTTACCGCCGACGATATGAGGTTTACCTCCAAAGGCAAAACATTATATGCCATTCTTTTAGGATGGCCTGCAGACCATGCTGTAACTATCAAATCGCTTGGCGAAGGTGTGCGGCAGCCGGGTAGGGTAAGCCTTTTAGGCCATGGCGGAAACCTTGTTTACAGCCAATCTGCTCAAGGCCTTAAAGTAACTATGCCAGAGCAGGCACCCTGCAAAGATGCCTTTGTGCTGAAAATAGAAGGGTTAATAGGTTAGGTCTCAAGTTAATTGCCTTAAATAACTTGTAAATAAATATGAGCTATAGTTAGTGCTGCAGGTAATACTATTCCGGCGGCCCTAAATAGCTCGGCTTTAATCCGCCGGAATCAACAATGATTTTTTCCAGCACTACAGCGGGATCGATCATCCAATATTTAAGGATGTGTGCACCTGGTTTGGTAATATGGTGCCTGGTGGACAGCTTCCTGATGTTGTTTGATACGGTTTTGGACCAATCTCTGCCATCCACCTTTGTTGTAATGACTACCTGCTGCGGTACTTCGTCATCTATTGATATGGCGTAGAAAAGCCCGTCGCCTTTTCTAAAATCTAATGTGGGCGAAATATAGCAGCTAACGGTTACTGTACCGGTGTCTTTGAGGTTGATGTTGTATTCCAAACGCGGGCTCATGGCATCCGGTTTAACACGTGGTGCTGTTACCGGCCAGGGTGTAACGCCTGAAAGCGTATTACCATAGTCTGGAATAACCATCCAGCTAATTCCGCCTGATCCCTCAATAGCGCGGCTGTAATGCGCAGCTTCTATGGCGACATAACCGCGGCTATCTGTATAATCAGCCTGTTGCACGCTTGCGCCAGTTTTACGGTTCGCTGGCAATAAAGCCTTGTTTAAAGCACTGTCTGGTTTCAGTATGGTTAAGGCAGGTATTTTATTATTCGGGGGCTGCTGCCAAAAAGTGTAACCGATATGCGTTTGGTCCATCATATGATTCCACTTGCCACCTGCCAGTTTGGTATTATAATAGGCCGATATTTGTTGATCTTTTTCAAAAAGACTTTTTACCCTTGCCGCAGCCGCGTTAGCTTCCATGGCATTTCCCGCTTGGGCGTAATACTTGTTTTTTGCTGTTTCATAATACATTTCATTCAAGTTGGCACAGGCTTGTATGGGGTGTAACACCAATTGATAAAAGGCATCCTTATCCTGTGCAGGTAACTTTTTATCCAAATCTTCGGCCTCTTGTTTTAGCTCGTTATATTGGTTAACAACGCTTCCAAACTCGTTGTAGTTGGTTAAGCTATAGGTGTTTTCATTTAATAATTCGGGTTTGCAGCGGGCATTGTAACGTGTGTAGCGTAAAAGCATGCCGGCAATTTGGCTGGCGTATTTTAACCCAAATTGCTGTGCTGCCCAGTCTACCGAATATTGATGTAGCTTTTCGGCGGGCCAGCGGTCGGGATTCCATGCATAATCCAGGAAAAAACTGATTGGATATTCCATCGGTTTCAGGTCACCTACATTCACAATCCAAATCTGGCGGGCGTTATAGGCATATGCCAGGTGCATTTGTTCCCAAGTTTTTGCAACGGTGTTGGTATTAAGCCATTTGTAATTTCGAGGCCCCCCAACGTAGTCAAAATGGTAGTAAATACCATATCCGCCTTTTCGTTGTTTGTCGGTGAGAGATGGAAGCTTACGGATGTTTCCCCAGTTATCGTCGCAGAGCAGCAGGGTTACATCGTCGGGCACGCGCATGCCTTTATCGTAGTAATCCTGTACCTCTTTATACAAAGCCCACATTTGAGGTACCTCCGCCGGATCCTTTTTTAAAACATCCCCAATAATCGTCCGCTGGTCTTTAACAATGTTTTCCAGCAAGGTAATATTACTGCTCTCGCTCATCGGCATATCACCATCTCCACGCATGCCTATGGTAACTATAGTTTCTTTGGAACCCATGTTTTCAATCCCTTTGCGCCAAAACGCCTGCAGGTTATCCTTATTAGTTTCATAGTTCCAATCCCCTTTGCCATACCGTTTCCATTCTTGCTGTGCTCTGTCCATGGGTTCGTGGTGCGACGTGCCCATCACAATACCATACTCGTCAGCCAGCCTCGGATTTGCCTTATCATCATCGTTAAATGCATTTCCCCACATGGCAGGCCATAAATAGTTCCCCTTTAACCGGAGGATTAATTCAAACATTTTTTCATAAACCAAGTGGTTTACGCCACCAAATTTTTCTTTGGCCCATCCGGAGAAGGCAGGAGCTTCGTCGTTGATGAAAATGCCCCTGTATTTAACTGCCGGTGTTCCGTCGGTGTGCGGCCCGGGCTCAACAAAGAGGTTTTTTTTAATTTTCGGACTTACATCTGCCCACCAATACCATGGCGATACCCCAATCTGGGACGACAAATCATAAACGCCGAAAATTGTTCCGCGTTTATCGCTACCGGCGATGATCAAAGCGTTATCAATGCCCGGAAACGGATTTGCTACCGTCTGCAAAAGATAAGTTTCCCACTTGCCTGCTATAGCGCTTGCATCGAGCTTTTTTTGCTTCACAAGCAGATCAATCCATTTGTTTTTACCGAGTGTGCCAATGATAACAACTTGCTTTCCTTTAAGGCTGATAGCAGAATCCGGCATTGAGCCGGTAACCGAATGTATATCCTTAATTAAATTCCGGCATGCAATCCTTACACCAGCCCAATCATTTTGGCTAACTACAATTACAGCTGCTTTTCCTCCGGATACTAATGGGAAGTATCCTTTTTGATTTTGCTCAGCGATGTATGAAGCGTGCCCGGGCTGCTGTGCGGTGGCCGGCAATGAAAAAAAGTACAGCGATAACGTAAATATCCCCCAAAAGTATTTTATGGTCATGATTTCAAAAGTTTAATTGGTTATACCAAGGCTTGCATATAGCACATCAATCCCTGGGTGCCTCAGTTGTTTATTGGTAATGATGTTTTAATTATTTTTACTATCATTCAGTTATTATTATTCGAATTATGGTAAGATTAGCACCAACCATGAACATTAAACTAACTGTTGGACAAAAAACTATTGGCGTAAACAAAATAAAAGGAATAGTTAATTTAATGCAACCGATTGCTATGTAATTTTTTCGATACCTGTGGCTAAATCGGTTGATATATAAAATATATGATTAATTAGGATTTGTAACCGATTGCTTTTTTATATTTGCGATAGAATACCAATTATAATAACCAGCGGCAAGCCTATTTAGCTGTTGATAAATACCGTACTTATGCGAAAATCCTGGATAGAAGTTTTGTTAGTATGTTTTTTTGTGTGCTGTTCGGGCGTGGCAGCCATGGCGCAAAGCAACATCAACTTTACGTCTCTTACTGTAAAGGAAGGACTGTCGTCCAATACAGTTTACACGATGATTAAAGATCGGCATGGAGTAATGTGGTTTGGGACAGCCAACGGTTTGAACCGGTTTGATGGAACAAATTTTACGGTATACCGGCATGATGCGAACAAGATCAACACATTGCCAAGTAACGAAGTGCTTTCGTTATTTGAAGACGGTGGAGGTGAAATTTGGATCGGAACTGTTGCCGGTGGCCTCAGTTATTATGATCGGGCAAAAGATAGAATAATGCATTATAAGGGCGACGGAACCTGGCCAGAGTTGAATCATATTTCTGCGAGAGCAATTCTAAAAGACCATCAAGGTAAATTATGGGTTGGTACCTACGGCGATTTTCGTTCCATTGATATCAAAACCGGCCATGCTACGCGCATGTTCACGCAGATCGCAGGGAAAAGCAATGATGATGCTTTTGTAGTGTTATCTCTTTTTGAAGACAGTAAGCATCAGTTGTGGATAGGTACCAACAATGGCTTGTTTTTATATAACGGGCAAAACCGGCCGATCAGGAAATTTATCAATAATCCTTCCGATGCGTCAAGTTTATCAAACAATGTGATCAAAGATATTGCCGAAGATAAGAACGGAAATTTGTGGTTTGCTACCCTCGGCGGGCTAAATCAAATGCGCTCAGATGGACATTTTAAAGTATATAAACACCGTAATGATTCTGGAAACAGCATCAGTAGTGATGCAGTATTCACCATACGTCCGGATAACGATGGTAAAATGTGGGTGGGTACCGAAGATGGGCTGAATATTTTAAATCCGGCCACGGAATCTTTTCAACTTTTGCAGCCTGACCCGAGGAGTGCGTTCAGCCTGAAAAGTAAATCCATCCGAAGTGTTTTTATAGATGCAGCCGGTATTTATTGGGTAGGTACCTATGGTGGTGGCTTAGCTAAATACAATAAAAATCTGGCCTTATTTAACCTCAAGCAAAGCAATCCTTTTGATGTGTCTGGGTTAAAATCTCCTATTATAACATCGTTTGCTGAGGCAGACGATGGATTGGTTTTTGTAGGTACCGATGGTGCCGGAATAGTAGTTTTTAACCGAAAAACGGGCTTATTCAAATCTTTCAATATCAGCAGCAGGCTGCACCAGCCTGGCTCCGGAATAACGATACTAAGATTGTTTATTGATCATAGCGGTTTTTTATGGGCCGGAACTTACAATGATGGGCTTTTTCGCATCGACCGGCGCAATGGCCAATATGAGCAATTTACCGCAGGGACTGATGTGAATGGCCTTAACAATAATAACGTGACTGCTATAGCAGAGGACGGAACCGGTAACCTGTGGCTGGGTACGTTAGGCGGCGGAGTCAATGTTTTCAATTTTAAAACACATAGTTTTACGCACTTTAATAATACATCCGTTTCAAGTCAATTTAACAAACTCCTCCCTCTTAATAAATTTATTAATTCGATTGTTAAGTCGCCGGGCGGAGATATGTGGATAGCTTCCGCCGGAACAGGCGTGGCTGTATTCAAACCCTTAACCAATAGCATTATCCATTATACCAAAGCCAAAAACGCTTTGCCTGACGATGGGGTTGCGAGCTTGTTTTTTGATCGCGATGGCTTACTTTGGCTGTCTACGGATGGTGGCATGTGTTCTTTGGATGAAAAATCGCAAAAGGTAACCAGCTATACCGAGAAAGATGGTTTGGCTAATGGCATGGTGAAAGAAATTCTTGAAGACAAATCAGGCATCCTTTGGATAAGCACCGACCGAGGTATAAGCTCTTTCAATAAAAACACCAGGAAATTCAGGAATTTTGATGCAGAAAATGGTGTTCAGCAAGGCTCGTTTTCAATAGGCGCGGCAATGCGGGCAAATAACGGAGATATATATTTTGGCGGAAGAGATGGGTTTAACTTCTTCAATCCATCTGCTTTACCTCAAAATTATAGTCCGGGGCAAGTGCTGCTAACCGATCTGAAAGTAAGTAATGAGTCGGTTATACCCGGAGAGGACGCGCCAATAAATCAACAGATTGCGGTGTCAAAAGAAATTAAGTTGCACTATGGCCTCAATTTTTCAATAGGTTACGTCGCTTTAAATTACACGGCACCCAAGCAAAACCAGTATGCATACAGGCTGGTTGGCTTTGACAAAGAATGGAACTTTGTGCATAAAGGCCGGATGGCTAATTATACCAACATTGACCCCGGAACTTATACATTTCAAGTTAAAGCCAGTAATGATGGCGAACACTGGAGTTTGCCGCCAACGGAGATCAGGGTGGTTATTCTTCCTCCCTTTTGGCGTACCAACTATGCTTATGCGGCTTATGTATTGTTTGCGCTGCTATGCCTGTTAGTGTTAAGGCGCAGGGGGATTCAAAAGATTCGTAAAGAATTTGAAATTCAACAGGAAAAATTAAAAGTTAAACAGCTGATGGAACAAGAGCGCCGGGAAGCTGAACAATTACATGAACTCGATCTTTTAAAAATTAAATTTTTAACCGACCTCAGTCACGAGTTTCGGACCCCTATATCCCTGATTTTAGCTCCGGCAGAAAAACTGCTTGAGCGAAAGCAGCTTACCCCAGAGGCACAGAACGACGTCAGGATGATTAATAGGAATGGGCGGCGCCTCTTGAATATGGTGAATCAACTACTGGATTTTAGGAAAATGGAAGAGCAGGAACTCCATATCCACCTGGAGCCCGGAGATATAATAAATTTTATCAGGGAAACCAGCGATTCTTTTCAAGATGTAGCTTCCGGAAAACAGATTTTATTTTTAATAGAAAGTAACTGCAACTCCTGGCAAACTTGCTTTGATCACAATAAACTTGAACGGATAATTTTCAACTTATTATCCAACGCATTCAAATTTACCCCATCGGGCGGAAAAGTTAGTTTATTAATTGAAGTTGTTGATATTTTGGGATCTAATCCGCATCTGTTGATGTCGGTTACCGATACGGGCATCGGAATTCCTCCGGAGTGCCTTACACGTATATTCGACCGTTTTTATCAGCATCAAACCAGTGCGGTACTTAACCAGGGAACCGGGATTGGTTTATCCATCACCAAGGAATTTGTTGAACTTCATGGCGGGCATATTTATGCCGAAACGGTATCTGAAACAGGGGCGCGCTTTGTTGTTGATTTGCCTGTACCCCCATCATATGAAAAGATGACCGATACCGGTATGGCCTTGCAACCACCAACAGAAGATTTTGCAGAAAACGATGCTGTTAAGCCTGAAGCCTGCACCATAGCACATCATGGAGGAGAGGCTGAATTGGAAACACAAACTAAGGATAGAAAAATAACGGTGCTGTTGGTTGAGGATAACGATGAATTCCGTTCCTACCTTGCAGATCATCTTAAACAATATTACCATATCATAGAAGCTGTGAACGGCAAAGAAGGTTGGCAAAAAACACTAAGCTCCCATCCACAGCTTGTTGTAAGCGACATTAATATGCCCGTGATGACAGGCATTGAATTAAGTAAAAAAATAAAGGATGATAAACGCACATCACACATACCGGTTATTTTACTTACTGCCATGACGGGGGAAGAAGACCAGTTAGCGGGATTAAAATCAGGGGCGAGCGATTACCTCTCTAAACCTTTCAATTTTCAAATCCTGAATACAAAAATCGGAAATCTTCTTGATTTGAACAGGAACCTGAAAGATACTTACTCAAAGCAGATACAGCTTATTGGGCACGATATGATTACCGAATCCGGCAATTTAAAATTGTTGAACTCCATTATGAATTATATCGAAGCGAAATTAAGTGATTCAGACCTTTCGGTAGAGGATTTAAGCAGGCATGTTGGAATGAGCAGAGGGTCGCTGTATTACAAATTAATTGAGCTTACCGGTTTATCGCCAATTGAATATATCAGAACTATAAAATTGGAGAAAGCTGCAGCATTGTTGGAAAACAGTGAGTTAAACGTAGCGCAAATTGCTTACATGACCGGATTTGGCACGCCGAGCTATTTTTCAAGAATGTTTAAAAATAAGTACGGCATGGTACCTTCGGAGTATTTGAACTTTAAACGTAACGGAGGTAAATTTGCTGCCGTGCCCGTAGGTTGAATTCTGTTTGGGTGAGGTTTTTTACGCAAATTTGATTGTCAATTTTTTGTTTTCCGGTATAGCATGCTGTTGACTTCAGTTAATGATCATCGTAACAGGGGTAGGCGTAACAGATGATAAACATTTATGCTCTTATTTTCTGCATTTGTGTTACCGGCGTTAAGCAATTAGAATATAAATTTGAATAGTTTCAACTGTTCAAAGGATAAATTTATTTTCTTATGCTCAAAAATTGATCAGATAAAATATCTTTACTGCTAATCCTCCGCCGGCCCAGAAGAAACAACTAAAGATAAAGTTGAAGCAGGCCACGCGGGCCTTTATTGCAAGTGTATTTTAAAGGCAGGAGGCAATTCTGCAAACATTTAAGGTATGGCGGGCATTGTTTTACCAGGGATGTTTTGAAACGTAAACCAATTTATCTGAAGATTATAAACCAATGTACCTATGCTCAAACCCAAGTACAATTTACTAACTATTTTACTTTTTGCCTGTTTAGCCCTGGCTGCAGGATCGGCAACAGCGCAAACATCTTTAAAGCCCGGGATTGATTATCCTGCCGAAATTGAAAACCCGGAGTTAACCGGCATCAATAAAGAACCCTACCATGCCACGTTGATGCCCTATGCCGACTTAAAGGAAGCTTTGCTGGCCAACCGGCACGCTTCGTCATATTGCCGTGTTTTAAACGGCAATTGGAAGTTTAATTGGGTTCCGAGCCCGGAGAAAAGGCCGGTTGACTTTTATAAACCTGATTTTGATGTGACCAAATGGGCCGATATACCGGTACCCTCAAACTGGGAAGTGCAGGGTTATGGTACCCCATTTTACCGTAATTTAGGATACACAATTAAAAAGGATTATCCGCGCGTAATGAGCGAACCACCCAAAAACTACACCGCTTTTGTTGAACGTAACCCGGTTGGCAGTTATCGCCGCGACTTTGACGTGCCTGCTGAATGGGATGGAAGAAGGATTTTTATCACTTTTGACGGAGTAGACAGCGGATTTTTTTTGTGGATAAACGGAAAAAAAGTTGGGTTTAGTGTGAATAGCCGTAATGCGGCAGAATTTGATATTACCGATTATTTAAAGCCCGGTAAAAATACCCTGGCGGCAGAAGTTTATCAGTATAGCTCGGGCACCTGGCTGGAAGACCAGGACATGTGGCGTTTGCATGGTATTTTCCGTAACGTTACTTTATGGAGCTCTCCGCAAGTCCATATCCGGGACTTTTTTATTAAACAAGATTTGGATAAAAACTATCGCGACGCAACGGTTGAAGTTGTTGCCAAAATAAAAAATTATGGCGATAAGGCAGGTAAGGCGCAACAGTTAACAGCAACGCTGTTTGATAATAAAGGGACAGAAATTGCTACACGAAGCATAGCGGGTAAGTCGCTCGGTTCCAAACAAGAGGAGCAGCTAACGATCCAATTTCCAGTTGCCGACCCTGCAAAATGGACTGCCGAGACCCCTAATTTGTATACTATGGTGTTGAAAAGTACCGACGGTGAAATCCTATCTCAAAAAATAGGTTTCCGCAAGCTCGAAATCAAAGGGAGGATATTCACGGTGAATGGCGTACCTATTAAACTTAAGGGCGTAAACCGGCATGAACACTGGTCGGACGTAGGCCATGCGGTAACAGAAGAGCAGATGATCAAAGATCTGGAACTGATTAAGCAGGGCAACTGTAACCACGTGCGTACCTGCCATTACTCGGACGACCCGCGTTGGTATGAGCTGTGCGACGAATGGGGAATTTGGCTGGTTGCCGAGGCCAACATGGAGTATCATGGCTACGACAGGTTTTTTGACGAAGAGCCAACCATCAAGGCAGCTATTGTTGACAGGAACGTTGCCAATGTAGAAAACTTTAAAAATCACCCCTCCGTAATTATCTGGTCGCTTGGTAACGAAGGTGGCATTGGCGGCACTAACCTAAGAGCGGCGATGAGCACAATTAAAGCAATCGACTCCTCTCGCTTTGTACATTATGAGCGTTTTGGAATCGGAAAGAATAATCCGGCAGACCTTGATGGGAGAATGTACGGCACTGCCGACGATTATATTAGAATAGCCCAGAACAAAGAACTTACCAAACCTTTGTATATATGCGAGTTTGTACATGCGATGTTTAATTCGATGGGTTCGTTGGATGAGTATTCGGCGGCATTTGATAACTCGCCCGAAATTTTGGGTGGCGCCATCTGGGAATTTCAGGATCAGGCGTTGTGGAACAAACGCAATCCTAACCATCCGATACTGGCTTACGGAGGCGGTTTTGGCGAATATCCTAATGATCATTACTTTATCCATAAAGGCGTTGTTGCATGGGATAGAAAAACAGTAAAGCCGCACTTCCCCGAAATGAAAAAAGCTTTTCAATGGATTAGTACGGATTTGAGCGAGCCTTCGGCCGGAATGATCCGGATCAGGAACAAGTTTCAATTTATTTCGCTTGATGGATTTGATGGCTCGTGGAGCTTAACAGAGAACGGGATAGAAATAAATCACGGAGATTTCAAAGTACCCGGCATACCGGCAAGAAGGGAGGGGAGAGCCTTTATACCCTATAAAGTTGAACATCCTAAACCGGGAGCCGAATACTATTTGCGGATATCCTTCACACAAAAAAACAGCACCTTGTGGGCTGCCAAAGGTTTTGAAGTAGCTTCAGATCAGTTTAAATTACCTGTTAGCACCTTGCCTGTTGTAGAAAAAAACATAAACCAGCCACTAACGCTAACCCAGACCCCACAACTGATAAAAGTTGCAGGCAACGGTTTTTTTGTAGTTTTCGATAAGCAAAAAGGGGTTATGAGCCAGCTGAATAAAGGCGGCGTGGATATTTTAACCGCTGATGGTTTCCCCAAGGTTAATTTGTGGCGCGCTGCGCATCGTAACGATGATATGTGGGCCTACGCCACATGGGAGAAATATGGGTTGACTGATTTGAAATATTCGCTGGTTGACATCAAAGTTCAAGCCACCGACCGGTTTAACGTGAAGGTAATCGCTACGGTTAAAGCCGAGGGCAAAGAGGGCTTTAGCGTTTACCACACCGCCACCTACGTTATCAATGGTGCTGGCTCTGTTAAGGTTGATAACGACTTGAAATTTGTGGGCATGCAGATCAACTTAGCACGGATAGGCGTTAGAATGCTGTTCAATAAACATTTAGATCATATGAGCTACTTTGGCAGGGGGCCGTTTGAAAACTATTCTGACCGTAAAAGCGCCTCCGATATAGGCATTTATAGCCTTGATGTAAACGATCAGTACGAATATGAAAAACCCATGGAACGCGCCAATCACGAAGAGGTAAGATGGGCCAAGTTAAGCGGCCAAAATGTGCCCACCATTTTAATAAAAGCAGATGAACAGCTGATGCAGGTTTCGGCATTACCCCATACTGATGAACAAATGCATCCGGTTGAATATAAGATAGACCTTCCGCCGAGCACGGCAACAGTTTTTTGTTTGTCTACCAAAACTATGGGTGTTGGTTCGGCAAGTTGCGGTCCGCGGCCTTTGGATAGGTTCCAGGTATGGTCAAACCGTACGCAATTTGTATATACGCTGCAATTACTTTAAATAAAATCACTTATAAAAAAGCCGGACCAGGATAGCATTAAGTCGCTATCCTGGTCCGGCTTTTTTACTTTAGGTAAGTTTCGGATTTATACTGTTACTTAGAAACGGAATCCGGCAAAGGGCTGTAAGCTAAGCTCACTAAAAATTAACCACCGACCAGTAGGCCTTCTTTCGTTGTAAATTTTCGTCAAATAACAAAGGATAAGCTTTACGAACAATCCTTGGTGTATTTATGCTCGCCGCCGCGCCCCCTGCTAAGCCCCCGTTCCTAAAGTCAAGCCAGCTGTACCGGTCAGAAAGATTCCAAAAAGTAACGCTGGTAATCACCTTTTTGTAATCCCTGAATATTTGAAATATGGATTGATAACGATCAGCCTGTAAACGTGCAATTCTTTCAGTATAACCTGAGTCTACAGGCATGGTAGCTGCCGTATCCGGTGGGCGGTTTGTTCTGGGCCTTGGCTCGCGGATGGTAACATCAAGCTCAGTGATTTGGATTTTTAATCCCAGCGAGGAGTACCGGTCTAAAGCCGTCCTGATCAGATCGGGGCTCGGATCATTCAATTTCCAGTGTCCTTGCAGCCCCACACCGTCTATAGGTACTTTGGCATCCTTTAAATTTTTGAGCAGCCGGTATATCTTTTCCCTTTTTGAGGGATCTTCGCTGTTATAGTCGTTGTAATAGAGCGCTGCCGTAGGATCTGCCTCATGGGCATATTCAAAGGCTTTCGCCAAAAAATCCTCGCCGCATATCTGGTACCATAACGAATTGCGAAGGTACTTTTCGGGGCTATCATCTATGGCTTCGTTAACCACATCCCAGGCGTAGATCTTACCGCGATACCGCTTAACAACCGTTGTGATATGATCTTTAAGGCGCCTTAGTAGTACTTCCTTGCTAACCAGGGCACCGGTACTGTCCCTGAACATCCAATCCGGTACCTGCGTGTGCCAAAGTAAATTATGACCGCGTATCTTAATATGGTGGCTCACGGCAAAGTCCACAATGGCATCTGCATTCTTCCAGTTATATTGCCCTTCCAGGGGATGGATCACCGAGATCTTCATATCATTTTCGGGAGTGATACTATTGAATTCCCTGTTAATCAGTTCGGCCTGCTGCCCATTCAAAGCAGCCATGTTAACGGCAACGCCTATCGGGAAGTAATTTTTATAGTAATCCTTTAATCCTTTCTGCTCCTGCAAACCGGGCTTACCCGGCCCGGTAATTTTGGGGCTGGAACCGTAGTTTATAAATTGGAGGCTGAACAACGCTGTCAGCACAGTTAATAACATAATAATAAAACGTTTTGAGGTTAACTTCATATGGCTTGTTTGCAAAATGTGATGATTGAAATTGGTTAACTTAGGTGTAGACAAAGTAAGGTGATTACTCAGTGATTTAGTTGTCGTTTTGTTTAAAAATATGCACCATAAGTTTATCAGGACAGCTAAATAAACATTTTTGTTTTTTCATCGCTTAAATGCAGTTCTTGTAAGCGGGGGTATCCCCTGTGGGAATACAGAGCGATTTTGGGCAGGTAAAATTGATGTTAAGTGCCGGTAACATGGCGTTCCATATGCAGGTTAAACATTCGTTGTATCAAATTGGTAAAATGTCACACACTCACTTCGCCAGTGTGCATACTTTCGTAGTGCCCGTTATACTTGGTTATAAGCCATATAAAACAAATAGTAAATACTGTTGAGTTTAGCCAGCCTGAACCCGGTTTGTTAATGATTTGTATTCACAAACGTATTACAACGGAGCAAAAGTTAACGAGCAAAACGTCAGCCGAAAATGTTTTATCCAAATTACCTGCGCATCTTCAGGATGCCTTTCATTTATGCTCAACTGCTGATGGCGGTATTTTTGAGGCCGTTTGCTTCTAAATCCCAGGATACAGTTAGCCTGTATTCAGGGAAAATACCAAATGCGAGGCCGGGGTATTTTAAAAATCCTCCAGCAAAGGCCTCAGCAGGAATGGTTTACTTCGTTAACAATCCTATACTGGAAATTTATCTTCCCGAAAAGTCGACAGCTACGGGTGCGGCGGTTATTATTTGCCCGGGCGGGAGTTATAAAGTACTTACCTACCAGGCCGAGGGTGTAAGAACAGCAATGGAACTTTCAAAACGTGGCATAGCGGCTTTTGTGCTTAAATACAGATTGCCTGATGATTCGCTGATGATTGATAAAAAAACAGGGCCTTTGCAGGATGCGCAACAAGCAATCAAAATAGTTCGCGAGCATGCTGCAGCCTGGGGCCTGGATGGAAAAAAAGTGGGAATTATGGGTTTCTCCGCGGGCGGTCATTTGGCTGCCACAGCGGCAACTCATTTTAAAACTGCGCTGATTGAGAATGAAAACCATACCGACTTGCGACCGGCTTTTCTGATTTTGGTTTACCCGGTAATTTCCATGCAGCAAGAGTTAACCCATGCCGACTCACGCAGAAATTTACTTGGGCCGACGCCATCCAAAGAAACAGTTGATTACTTTTCAAACGAGTTACAGGTTAACCAGGAAACGCCTCCCACTTACATTACACACGCCGGTGACGATAAGCTGGTAGACGTGGATAACAGCATTGTATTTTATGAACGGTTGCGGCATGCCAACGTTGCCACGGAACTGCATATTTTTCCGAAAGGTGGTCATGGATTCGTTCTGGGGCAGCGTCCTGAGGAATGGATGCCGCCTATTTTTAAATGGATGGCTAAAAATGGTATGATAAATCCGTGATACTGAAAACAACCTTATTGCCTGGCGAATAAAGATATGGCCGGCCGGTGAAACCTTGAATTATGAAACAGATAAAGCACAGTTTATTAGTTTTGATGATGTTGCTGGCAGGTAATGCCATGGCACAAAACCCGTTGATCCGCAACCAGTTCAGTGCTGATCCCTCAGCACGTGTTTTCGGCGACCGCGTTTATGTTTATCCCTCCCACGATATTTTAGCAACTCCCGGACATGGGCGCGTGGGATGGTTTTGTATGGAAGATTATCATGTTTTTTCCTCTTCGGACCTTACCGAATGGACGGATCACGGCGTCATAATAAGCCAAAATAAAGTTCCCTGGGCAGATTCTGCCGCCTATAGTATGTGGGCTCCCGATTGCATCTTCCGGAACGGTAAATATTATTTTTATTTTCCGGCAACGGAAAAGAGCAGTGCGAATGGCAGAGGCTTTCGGGTAGGCGTGGCGATAGCTGATAAACCATATGGGCCTTTTGTACCTCAGAAGGAGCCTATAGCCGGTATTCGTGGAATTGATCCGAATGTGTTTATGGATGACGATGGGCAGGCTTATATTTACTGGGCACAAGGCAATATTTATGCAGCAAAGCTAAAAAGCAACATGCTTGAACTTGCTTCAGAACCGGTTACCCTGGGCGTACTGCCGGATAAAGGCTTAAAAGAAGGGCCGTACCTGTTTAAACGTAATGGCATGTATTATTAACCTATCCGCATGTTGCCAACAAAACGGAAAGGCTTGAATACGCAATGTCGGAAAGTCCGCTCGGGCCATTCAAGTACGCCGGGGTAATTATGGACGAATCCGTTTCAGGTTGCTGGACAAACCACCAGTCTGTTATTGAGTTTAAAAAACAATGGTACCTGTTCTATCACAATAACGATTTATCGCCCAAATTTGATAAAAGCCGATCCATCCGGGCTGATAGCCTCTTTTTTAACCAGGATGGAACCATACGCCCGGTTATGCAAACCTTCAGGGGAGTAGGGGCTACTCCGGCTTTTTCAGCTATCCAGATCGACAGGTATAGCGCTATCAGCCAACCAGGTGTTTCGGTAACGTTTATAGATTCACTTCATACAATGAAAGGCTGGAAAACTACCCTGAATGAATCCGGAGCATGGATAAGGTATAACAAGGTGTCTTTTAGCCGTGCTGGTTCAAAATTTGTCACTGCTCAAGTGCGTTCTGCAGTTGGCGGCCGCTTTGAAATACGTGCCGACAACCCAGGCGGACCACTCATTGCCGTTTTGAATATTGATGCTACGCCGGAATGGAAACCGGTGACAACCAATCAGGCTAAAGCCCTATCCGGGATGCACGACCTGTTTGTGGTATCGGTTGATCCCCGCCCGATTGAGATAGACTGGATCAGCTTTAAATAACCTTGACCTTGCGGCTTTACTCGCCTTAAAATAATAAAAAAGAATAATAAAAATTTTAACCTGCCTGTACCAGGGGCATTTAGCCCACTATAAAGCAACCGTCCACAATCAATACTTATGAAATACCTACAACTGCGTTTATCACTTACCATGTTGCTTTTAACCGGACTAATATCCGCACGCGCGCAACAAAGTAATTCAGCCGATTCCTCCTCTTTCTATCAATCTGTTGGCACCTACGTCAATCCTGTTCTTCCCGGAGATCATCCTGATCCCACTTTGCTCAAGGTAGGAGACGATTTTTATCATTGCGGTTCCAGTTTTCATTTTAACCCATATATGCCGGTTTATCATTCCAAAGACCTGGTGCATTGGGAAATCATCAGCAGGGTACTTACATCAGCCAAAGGCAAGTGGGTGTCAGACCGCCCTTCATCAGGCACCTGGCAGGGGGCAATTACCTATTTTTATGGCTCCTACTGGATCTATTTTTCGGCAGGAGGGCAATGGTTTTCTAAGGCCAGCTCTCCAAAAGGCCCCTGGAGTACGCCCGTACAGGTGAAAACCAACCCCGAAACAGGTAACCTGGGTTACGACAATTCGATATTTGTGGATGATGACGGCAAGCCTTATATGGTGATTAAAAATGGGCAAAAAGTTAACCGCCTGCAGGCCTTAGGCAGAGACGGGCAATTGGCCGATGCCGTGATCAACCTGGATTGGATTAATGCAAAGCTGCAATACAGTTGGGCCGAAGGGCCGGTAATGTGTAAACGTAATGGCTATTATTACTATTTCCCGGCGGGCGATGTATCCGGCGGCCAATATGTGCTCCGTGCATCAGCTTTAACGGCAGATTCGACTAAATGGGAGCGGTTAGGTTCGTTCTTTAAGCCCATTTCAGATCCTAACGTAGGCTTTCGCCGTCCCAATCATATTTCAGCTCCGATAAAACTGGCTGACGGCACCTGGTGGACAATTGGCCAGAGTTACGAAAAATATGATGGGAACGACTGGTCGGGCCTTGGGCGGCAAACGGCACTCTACCCGGTAATTTGGGAAGGTGACAGGCCATGGGGAATGGCCCCCACTACTCAACCTATCGTGAAGCCAGCTCTCCCCCAATCTGGAATTCCGTGGAGAAGCGTGAAGACAGATTACTTCCAAAAGGATTCTCTCGGCCTATGGTGGCATTTTCTCACCAAAGCAGCATCATCACAATATTCCTTAACAGCCAGAAAAGGCTGGATTAGGCTCACACCCGATACTACACGAACGCATATCATGCAAAAAGAAACCGACCATGTGTATACTGTTGTAACCAAGGTGGATCTGGACGCGGTTAACGAAGCTGCAAAAGCAGGTATTTACCTTACAAATGGCAATCAAAAGGAGATTGTTAGGTTGTTTACAGGGAACGAGGATGGTAAAAAAATCATTTTTCAATTTGATACCGCTAAACGTACTGTTAGCAATACAGTGGGTAATACAGTCTGGTTAAAACTGGTGCGTAACCAACACATTTTAACAGCCTATTATAGCGGTGACGGCAAATTATGGACTTTAGTTGGAGCGCCTATCGGCGCGGAGAACCTGGACAAGGCTCAGCCCAATTTTAATTCGTGGGTAGGCACGAGCGTTGGTTTATTTGCCGAAGGGAAACCGGCAGATTTCAATTTCTTTATCTGTAAGGATGGTAAGTCGGTTTTGCCTGCGTCGGGCTACAGTAATTATTTTGGCGTAACAACCATCAATAAGGATGCTGTGAAAGCGGTAAGCAATACCACCGGCAAGGGCGGATGGTTCATGATATCCGGGGTTGAACTGGGCACGCAAACACCATCGTTAATTGATTTGATAGCCAGCACTCCAACAAACACCAAAGTGGAGATCTGGCTTGATGATCTGGAGAACGGGAAATTGATAGCAACCATACCATTAACGGCAAACGCGGCACACAAATGGCAGCACTTTAGCCAATCTATAAAGGGGAGCACGGGGCAGCACGATATTTTTGTGAGATTCCCGAAGGGCGCCGCTCCGGGTGTTTGTATTCAAAGTATTCAGTTTATTTCAAAATAGAGAGTGGCCAAATCCATCAAAAAAAATCACCTAATGATTCGGAAATGAAAAAATTAATGTCACTTTTTGCTGTGTTTGTTTTTTTACATGGTTTGGCAGTCTGTCAAAGTACTAAAAAGGCCGCGCGGTCCGCACATAAGGCCGCGTTTGAAACAGGCAGATACCGCAATTTATTTCTGCAAGCAGGCTATAGCCAGGCATCTATTGACGCGAAGGTAGCTAAAGCGTATCATGATGTGTTTGAGGGGCCAAACCGCGTATATTTCGAGGTTGGCGATTCGATGGCTTATGTTTCGGATGTGAAAAATCATGACGCCAGGACAGAAGGCCTTTCTTACGGAATGATGATCGCTGTGCAGCTGAACAAGAAGGAAGTATTTGATCGGATCTGGCGTTGGTCAAAAAAATACCTGCAACACCAGGAAGGGCCAAGGCAAGGTTATTTTGCCTGGAGTATGAACCCCCAAACGCTGAAGCGCAATTCGGAAGGATCAGCTTCTGATGGCGAATTGTATTTCGTAACCAGCTTATTGTTCGCGGCCAACCGCTGGGGAAATGATTCGGGTATTGCTTATGGTCAGGAGGCACGTAAAATTTTGGATGCTATGTGGAAAAAAGACGGCACCGGCAACATATATAACCTCATTAATACCGAACATAAGCAGATTAGCTTTGTACCCGAAGGGCATAACTATAACTGGACCGATCCCTCTTATCATTTACCGGCTTTTTACGAGGTATGGGCACTATATGCTAAGGATGGGCACGAACAATTTTACAGGGATTGCGCCGATACATCGCGGGCTTTTTTGCGTAGGGCGTGCACCGCAGCAACCGGTTTAAATACCGATTATACCGAATTTAGCGGTAAGCCACATTCAACACCATGGATGCCTGCTGCCTTCAGATATGATTCCTGGCGTGTGCCGATGAACATCACCATGGATTATGCCTGGTTCGGAAAAGATAAACAGTGGCAGGAAAACTATGCAGGTCGTTTTCAGGCCTTCCTGAGGTCTAAAGGGATAGATACTTTTGAAGATCAGTTTAATACGGACGGATCCCGTCCGGACTTTATCTTACAGGCCGGAGACGTCAAAAAACTAAGGCATTCCCTGGGTTTAGTATCTACTGCAGCCACCGCTTCTATGATGAGTAAAGATAAGGGAACGCTCGATTTTGTTAATGCGCTTTGGAATGCCAAGCTCGAGCCTTACCCTGACGGATACTTTGATCCCTATTATGATGGCTTGCTATACCTCTTCAGCCTGATGCACCTGAGTGGTAAATATCAAATTATCAAACCAATCGTCAATTAAAACCTTAATTTTAACCATCCAGTTATGAAAACATTCTCAAAAACTAAATCAGGGCTTTTTGCCGTCGGCATGGTCATGATTTTGAACGTTCAGCTTTTTGCTCAAGAAGTAGTTAAACAAGCGCCAGCCGGTTTTGATGTTTTACATCCCGAGATAGCGCATGGCCGGATCGATTCTATCAATTATAACTCCACTACGGTAGGGGTCACCCGCAAAGCGTTGGTTTATACCCCTCCCGGATACACCAAAACAAAAAAGTACCCTGTGCTATACCTTTTGCACGGTATTGGTGGTGATGAAAAGGAATGGCTGAATGGCGGAAAGCCGCAGGTTATTTTAGATAACCTTTACGCTAAAGGTAAGTTGGTACCCATGGTTGTTATACTACCGAATGGCAGAGCCATGAAAGATGACAGGCCAACCGGTAATATAATGGCGCCAGACAAGGTGCAGGCTTTTGCTACTTTTGAAAAAGACCTGCTGAACGATTTGATCCCTTATGTGGATCATCAATACCCTACTTTGGCAGATAGGGAGCATCGCGCCATTGCCGGGCTTTCCATGGGTGGCGGGCAATCGTTAAACTTTGGTTTAACCAACCTCGACAAGTTTGCCTGGGTAGGCGGTTTTTCTTCGGCCCCGAACACAAAAAAGCCTGAAGAACTTGTGCCGGACGCCGACGCGGCCAGGAAGCAATTGAAACTCCTCTGGATTTCATGCGGCGCCAGCGATGGCTTACTGATGTACAGCAAACGCACACACGATTACCTGGTGGAAAAAAATGTACCGCATATTTATTATGTAGAACCGGGCGTACATGATTTTAAGGTTTGGAAAAATGGACTGTATATGTTTTCGCAGCTTATTTTTAAACCTGTTGATGTTTCAACGTTCCCCAAGTACGTTTACAGCGACGAAGGTGTGCCTGCATCCACCAATATCCCGGGATTGAAATATCCTCAGATCTATCCGGATAATAGGGTACTGTTCAGGGTTAAAGCTCCAGGTGCGCAAAATGTTAAAATTGATTTGATGAAAAAATACGAGATGAAAAAGGATACAGCGGGTTTCTGGACTGTAACTACCGATCCCGTTGTACCGGGCTTTCATTACTATTCGTTACTGATTGATGATGTGCCCGTGGTTGACCCATCCAGCCAAACGTTTTATGGTATGGGCAGAATGGCCAGCGGAATTGATATTCCAGACCCGGATGGCGATTTTTATACGGCCAAAAAAGTTCCTCACGGGCAGGTGAGGTCAGTCAATTACTATTCGGAAATTACCCAGGCCTGGCGAAGAGCATATGTTTATACACCGGCGGGTTATGATGCGGTAGTAGCAAAGAAATATCCCGTGCTTTACCTGCAACATGGTTCGGGCGAGGATGAAACAGGTTGGGTTGCACAAGGCAAAATGGATTTGATTATGGATAATTTGGTAGCGGCTAAAAAGGCTGTACCGATGATTGTTGTAATGGATAGGGGCTATGCGTTTAGCCCGACTGGTAAAGCCGGCAATATCTTTCCGGAAGTGTTGGTGAAAGAGATTATTCCGATGATTGATCAAAACTTTAGAACCCTGCCAGACCGTGATCACAGGGCTATGGCCGGGCTATCTATGGGCGGATTTCAAACCTTCCAGACCACCATGGGCAATCTGGACAAGTTTGCTTATATCGGTGGTTTCAGTGGTGCCGCTTTTCTTCAGCCGGATGTAGATATCACTAAAATGTTTGCCGGTGAATGGGCCAACGCGGCAGCTTTTAATAAAAAGGTAAGGGTAGTTTACCTCAGTATTGGCACCGCCGAGCCGGAAAGAATGTATACCGGGGTGAAAAACTTCCACCAGGCACTCGAAAAAGCCGGGATAAAGCATACTTATTATGAGTCGCCCGGTACCTCGCACGAATGGCAAACCTGGAGGCGATCACTCAATCAGTTCGCGACATTGATTTTTAAAAACTAAGTTATTGATATGAGCATAAAATTAAAGTTTTCAATCATAATGATATTGGTTTTGCTGAGCAAGGGGGCTTTTTCGCAAGACAAAAATTTTTATATCTTTCTTTGTTTCGGTCAGTCCAATATGGAAGGTAATGCAAAGTTTGAACCGCAGGATACCACCGTTGATCAGCGTTTTAAGGTTTTACAAGCTGTTGATTGCCCCGAAATAGGCAGGGTTAAAAACAATTGGTATACCGCCGTTCCGCCTTTGTGCCGCTGTAAAACGGGGATTACCCCGGCAGATTATTTTGGCAGGACATTAGTAGCCAATCTGCCGAAAAAAATAAGGATCGGTATCATTAATGTTTCCGTGGCGGGAGCCAAAATCGAAGTCTTCGGGCAGGATACCTATCAATCGTACTCGGCCACTGCGCCCGACTGGATGAAAAGCATGATAGGCGAATATAACGGCAATCCCTATGCCCGCCTTTTGGAATTAGCCAAGCTTGCTCAAAAATCAGGCGTAATCAAGGGTGTTTTATTACACCAGGGAGAATCGAATACTAATGATACCTTATGGACAAAAAAGGTTAAGGCTGTTTATGATAACCTGGTTAAGGACCTTAATCTTAAAGCAAAATCGGTGCCTCTGCTTGCGGGCGAAGTTGTCAATGCCGATCAGGGCGGTATCTGTTCAAGCATGAACAAAATTATTGCCACGCTGCCGAAAACCATTCCTAACACCTATGTAATTTCTTCGGCAGGCTGCCCATGCTCGGCCGATCATCTGCATTTTACCGCGGCAGGTTACAGGGAGTTGGGGAGAAGGTATGGGCTGCAAATGCTCACGCTCCTTGGAGTTAAAAATCCTGAAGTAAAGTGATAATTATTTGCCAGGTCGAGAGCGTACTTATCGGAAGAGTTTAGTCGAATTCTGTTTTTTCACCAAAGGTTCTGTACGCTCAACTGGCCTACAACTGGTTGATAAAGCGGAATCCAATCTTTACAAAATAGGAGCCTGAATTTGGGAGCCATTGATTAAAATATACCAGTTACAAACCATATTTTATTTTTAACATATGAAATTGAAGAAAGTAATCATGTTAGGGGCTAACATGCTGCTAATGGCCCCGGCATTATTGTACGCTCAGCATTACCAGCGCACCTCGCTTGGGGTTAAAGCTACCATTGGTGCCGTTGATGTGGATTTGCAGTTTTATAGCCCTGTAATTGTAAGGGTTATCAAAGTTCCTGCTGGCAATCATTTCAATAAGGCAAGCCTTTCGGTAATTAAGGAGCCACAGCAAACGCAAGTCAGCGTGAAGCAACAGGGCGATATGGTAGATATACGGAGTAGCAGGCTACGTGTTAGCCTTGACCTTAAATCGGGCCAGGTTTTGTTTGCCGATGCAAATGGAACGCTATTACTTAAAGAAAAGCAAAACGCAACGCCTTTTACACCATTTAATGATGCGGGAAGCAATACCTATAGCGTATCGCAGGGTTTTACGTTAGATAAAGATGAACCCATCTACGGTTTAGGCCAGCACCAGCGCGGTAACTTAAGCCAACGGGGCCAGCGGTATAACCTGGTTCAGGGCAATACGGACGATGTGGTCCCCTTTTTTCAATCGATCAAAGGCTATGGCGTATTTTGGGATAATTATTCGCCGACGGTGTTCAGTGATGACATGAACGAAACCAGTTTTAAATCGGACGTAGGCGACGGTATAGATTACTATCTGATGAAGGGCGATAATGCCGATGGGGTAATTGCCGAGATGCGCAATCTTACCGGGGAGGCGCCAATGTTTCCGCTATGGACGTTTGGCTACTGGCAAAGTAAAGAGCGGTATAAAAGCCAGGACGAATTGGTAGGCGTGGTAAAAAAATACCGTGAGTTGAATGTTCCTTTGGATGGTATCATCCAGGATTGGCAGTACTGGGGCAGCAATTACCTATGGAACGCCATGGACTTTCTGAATGCCGATTTCAGTAATCCGCAACAGATGATCAAAGATGTACATGGTTTAAACGCGCACATGATCATTTCCATCTGGTCCTCCTTCGGTCCGCAAACCAAGCCGTATCGGGAACTGAAGGAAAAGAATATGCTGTTCAATTTTTCCACCTGGCCCGAGTCTGGTAGCGATAAATGGCCGCCAAATATGGATTACCCCTCGGGTGTAAAAGTATATGATGCTTACAATCCCGAGGCAAGGGATATTTACTGGAAATACGCCAGTAAAGGATTGTTCTCGTTAGGTATCGACGGCTGGTGGATGGATTCTACAGAACCCGATCATTTGAGTTTCAAACCGGAAGACTTTGATAATAAAACCTACCTGGGCTCGTTTCGTAAAGTGCGTAACGCTTACCCATTGATGACGGTGGGCGGCGTATCGCAGCATCAGCGCGGCGAAAGTTCAAACAAGCGGGTATTTATCCTCACCCGTTCGGCGTTTGCCGGGCAGCAACGTTTTGGCGCCAATACCTGGTCGGGTGATATTACTTCTTCGTGGGAAACGTTAACACGGCAGATACCTACCGGACTTAATTTTTCTTTAAGTGGAATTCCTTATTGGAACAGTGATATCGGCGGCTTCTTTCTAACACAATTCCGGAGAAAGCTGGCCGATCCCGAGTATAGGGAACTATACGCACGCTGGATAGAATTTGGCGCTTTCTGCCCTATGATGCGCTCACATGGTGCAGATGCTCCAAGAGAAATCTATCAGTTTGGGAAAAAAGGAGATAGGGTATACGACGCTATCGAAAAATTCATTAACCTACGTTATCGGTTTCTGCCCTATATATACGCTGCTTCGCACGATGTTACAGCTCACCATTCCAGCATGATGCGCGCGTTAATGATGGATTTTTCAAACGATAAGGCATCCTGGGACGTTAATGACGAGTTTATGTTCGGCAAATCAATTCTGGTAAATCCGGTAACCACTCCCATGTATGTTAAGCCCGGCGCCGTTGAAGGTCGGGGCAATATAAAAGAAGAGGATTTTACCAACTTAAAGTCAAAAGCAACTTATTTACCTAAAGGCTCTGATTGGTACGACTTCTGGACCGGCGAGAAATTTTCCGGTGGTCAGAAGGTAAGCAAACAAACACCGCTCGATATTATACCCCTTTATGTTAAAGCGGGTTCAGTTTTACCTTTTGGCCCTGCAGTGCAGTTTGCCAGCGAAAAAAAATGGGACAATCTTGAGATAGCCGTATACCCTGGAGCGGATGGCGATTTTACCCTTTACGAGGATGAAAACGATAACTATAATTACGAGAAAGGGAAATATAGCGAAATTAAGTTTCACTGGGATGATAAAAAGCGTAAGTTGAGTATATTGGACAGGACAGGTACTTTTGATGGAATGCTTAACGATCGCAATTTTAAGATCGTACTTGCGCCCGACAATCAAAGCCAGTTTGATCATTCAAAGGTCGCTAAATCAGTAACTTATAGTGGTAAGGCCTTAAATATCAGTTTGTAGTATAATGTGTTTGTTCGCACTAAAAACAAACTTTTGCAATACTACCAATCAAAGTGTAGTCAGTAATTTGCAGGTACTCAGGGTAATGCAAATTACTGATGCCACTACTTCAGGCTAAAGTACTATTGACTTGATGCTGCTGAATTATTGTTGGGGGCTCGTTAAACTAATTGAGATTCCTGCGGTATCCAGCAACACATAACTTGACAGCGCGAAAAGATCCTCGAAGAGGATTGCATATCAATCAGGGGGAAATGTTGTATCAAAGCTATTTCTGATTCAATTGAACTAATGTGCTATGTTTTTAGACATCAGTGATACCCGGATCAAGCTTCGCTACCTTACTTTTGAATGGATAGACCAATGGATGTTGCTGACCTGAAAACATCATTATTGTTATTTTTTTGAAAAGTTTATAAGACAAGATCAACAACCGCGCTTTTAAATAAGAAAGTTACAGACCCAGATCATCGAACCTGGCACAAGGAAAATCAAGTTGAATTTCCTGGTCAGGCATTGTATAACGGAACTGTTTACTAATGTCAGCGGTGTCTAATTGTTAGCGCCAAATAATAAGTAACTATAAATGAATGAAATGATAAAAAAATTAGTTTGGCTATTGCTGATACCTGTGTTCACAATTCCTTCTATTACTTACGGAAGAAGCGATACTACGCACTATGTGTTAAGCAAACAGGGTAATGGTATTGTTTTAAGTGCAGGAACACGGAAGTTAAGTATTCAATTCAATAGTGCTTCAATGGTAAGGGTACGTTATGTGCCCAATGGAGAATTTAAAGACAATGGTACCGAGGTTTGCGTACCCCGGAAGTTTAAAACGGTGCCTTTTATGGCCAACCAAATTTCCGGATCTGTTATTTTAAAATCAGCTGTTCTTAAAGTGGTGATATCTACCCAGTCCGGATTTATTCAATATTTCGACAGGTCTGGTAAAATGCTTCTGTCCGAAAATCCTACTCAGCCCAGGCTTACCGAAAAAATAGTTCTAAATAAAAGCACGTTCAATGATGCGGGCAGTCAGGTGGTAAAGACAGCCAACGGCGATCAGTTTTCGGCAAATATTACCGCTAAACAAGCTGTAGGTACGGCATTGAAAGCAAGGCAGCAATTTGTTTGGCAGCCCGGCGAGGCGCTTTATGGCTTAGGATCACACCAGGAAGACCATATGAACTTACGTGGTACCAGCCAATATCTCTACCAATATAATTTGAAAAAGAGCATGCCTGTACTGATGTCGAGTAAAGGCTATGGCCTGCTTTTCGACGCGGGATCTGCTATGATTTTTCATGATGACCATGCCGGGAGCTTCATGGAGATGCTTGCGGTAAACCAGGTTGATTACTATTTTATGTACGGCCCTGAGTTTGATCAGATCATTCACCAATTCAGAACATTGACCGGTAAAGTGGAGCTGCCGCCCAAATATATATTTGGCTATGTACAGTCGAAAGAAAGGTATGTGAACCAGCACGAAGTTGATAGCGTTGTGACCCGTTTTCGGGGCAGCCATATACCATTAGACGTTATCGTTCAGGATTGGCTGTATTGGAAGGATGGTTTGTGGGGTTACAAAAAATTTGACGCACAAAAGTATCCCTCCCCCCAAAAAATGATTGACGATGTGCATCAACAGAATGCACACTTCATGCTATCGATATGGCCACAGTTAGCCGCCGAGGAAGAAAAGGAGATGGGCGATAAGGGTTTAGTATTGGGGCGGCGCATTTACGATGCCTATAGCCCCGCTGGCCGTAACATGTATTGGGATAATTATGTTTACCCCAATTTATTTACCAAAGGGGTTGATGCCTGGTGGTGCGATTCGTCTGAACCGGTAGAAGCCGACTGGAACCGCGGCGCCAATGATATTGCCGGAGACGCTACCGCCCGGTTCGTCAAAAATGTAAAAGTGATGGCAGATTTGCTTGGAGAGGAGAGGGTAAATACCTTTTCGCTGCATCATGCCATGGGTATCTACCAAAACCAGCGTAAAACAGGTAGTGATAAGCGTGTGGTTAATTTAACCCGGGCATCTTTCCCAGGCCAGCAGCGCTACGGAACAATGGTTTGGAACGGCGATACCAAAGCAACCTGGGCAGATTTCAAGAGTTGGATTCCAGGAGGGTTAAATTATATGGTTACCGGATCGCCGTACTGGACTATTGATGCCGGCGCTTTTTTTGTTCGCACCCATGTGGAGTGGTTTGGCAAAGGTGAATTTCCCAAAGGCACTGCGGATAACGGCTATAAAGAATTTTATGTGCGTAACATCCAGTACAGTCAATGGCTGCCGCTTTTTAGAAGCCATGGTACTGATTTTGCCCGTGAGCCCTGGAGGTTTGGCGCGCCCGGAGATCTGTTTTATGATGCTATCCTTAAGCAGATCAATCTGCGCTATCGCCTATTGCCCTATACCTATTCTGTAGCCGCTATGGTAACGCGCCAGGATTATACGATGACAAGATCCTTACTTTTTGATTTCAGAAAAGATAACCTCGTGTATAATATTAAGGATCAGTTTATGTTCGGTGGCGCTTTCCTGGTATGCCCGGTTACATCGCCCATGTATTACGCCCCCGGAGATAGTGTTTTAAATACGGTCAATAAATCCCGTACACTGTACCTGCCTGCCGGAACCAAGTGGTTCGACTTTTGGACAGGTAAACAATACCAGGGAGGAAACACAATCGTTTCAGCCGCTCCTATTGATCATATTCCCGTTTTTGTGAAAGCCGGTTCAATTGTGCCGATGGGGCCGGTTATGCAGTATTCCGCCGAAAAACCTGATGCACCCTGGGAAATCAGGGTTTATCCTGGCGCTGATGGAAAGTTTACCATCTATGAGGACGAAGGAGATAATTATCATTATACCGAAGGCAAATTTGCAACCTGGCAACTTTCGTGGAACGATAAAATAAAGGAGCTCATGATAGAAGCCAGGAAAGGGGCCTATACAGCGATGAAAACTGCACGCGTGCTGCATGTTGTTTTAGTGAAGGAAGGCGTGGGGATTGACCTTAATGAAGGGAATGGAAGGATTGTGGAATATGATGGCAAAAAAGTAACTGTAAGACTATAAACAGGCTGATAGAATAGAACTAAACGATCAATTTAAAATTTACATATGATGAAGACAAAAATACTTATTGGTGCAGGCCTGATGTGGGGGCTTATCGCCTCTGCGCAGCAACTGCCTTATCAAAATCCGGCTTTATCCTCAGAAGCAAGGGCTAAAGACCTGGTTACACGACTGACATTGAAAGAGAAGGTGGGCTTGATGAAAGATGTGTCGGAAGCCGTTCCTCGTTTGGGGATCAAAAAATTTAACTGGTGGAGCGAGGCGCTTCATGGTTATGCAAACCAGGGGCCGGTTACGGTTTTCCCGGAGCCTGTGGGCATGGCGGCCTCGTTTGATGACCAAAAGCTGTTCCATGTATTTGACGCCGTGTCTGACGAGGCACGGGCCAAAAATAACGAGTATAGAAAACAGGTTGAAAGCCAGCGTTTTCATGATCTTTCCGTTTGGACCCCTAATGTCAATATCTTTCGCGATCCGCGATGGGGCAGGGGGCAGGAGACCTATGGTGAAGATCCATATTTAACCTCGCGCATGGGCGTGTCTGTAGTAAAGGGTTTACAGGGGCCTGCCGATGCCAAATACCGTAAGCTGCTGGCCTGCGCCAAGCACTACGCAGTTCACTCCGGGCCGGAGTGGAGCCGTCATGAAATGAACGTTACCGACGTTACTCCGCGGGATCTGTGGGAAACTTATCTTCCCGCTTTTAAGTCCTTAGTTCAGGATGCCGATGTAAGGGAAGTGATGTGCGCGTATCAGCGTTTGGATGATGAACCATGCTGTGGCAACAGCCGTTTGTTAGGGCAGATTTTACGTGAAGACTGGGGGTTCAAGTACCTTGTTGTGTCGGATTGCGGCGCCATTACCGACTTTTACAATTCTCATCATAGCTCATCCGATGCTACACACGCTTCAGCTAAGGCCGTTCTGTCTGGAACTGACGTAGAGTGTGTGGGTTACGCCTTTGATAAAATACCCGATGCGGTTTACCGCGGCCTGATTAAAGAAAAAGATATCAATACCAGTGTTGTACGCCTGATGACGCAACGTTTTGAGCTTGGTGAAATGGATAAGGACGAATTGGTTCCCTGGACTAAGATACCCTTGTCGGTAGTTAACTCCGAGGATCACCAGAAACTTGCGCTTGATATGGCTCGCGAAACCATGACGCTTTTGCAAAACAACAATAACATTTTGCCGCTGAGTAAAAGCATTGGCAAGTTAGCTGTTATAGGTCCTAATGCCAATGATTCGCAAATGCTATCGGGCAATTATAACGGCACCCCGTTGCGCACTATCAATATTTTAGAGGGTATCAAAACTAAACTGGGCGCAGATCATGTTATTTACGACGCCGGTTGTGACCTTACCGATGATAAAATTACAGAAAGCCTGATTGGTAATTGCTCTATTGATGGTAAAAAAGGCATCCGTGCTACTTACTGGAATAACCGCAATTTTGAATCTCCTACCGTAATAACCGAGCAATTAACAGCGCCGGTAGCACTTACTACGTTTGGGGCTCACCAATTTGCGCAAGGGGTAAACACACAAGACTTTTCTGCAAAATACGAAACAGTATATAAGGCATCTGTTACCGGCGAACTGGTTTTTAAACTGGAAGCAACGGGCTCAGCAGAATTATTTATTAACAATAAGCAGGTTTTTAGAACCGGCAGCTGGAGATCGCTCCCTGCCCGGTTCCCTTTGCAGGTTGAGGCTGGAAAAGAGTACGTGATTGAGCTGCGATACAAACAGTTGAACAACTGGACGGCGAACCTGGGATTTAACTTTGGTAAAGAAATTCCGCTTACTTATGACGGCATAATTGAAAAAGTAAAAGACGCCGATATTGTTGTGTTTGTTGGCGGTATTTCTCCGAAACTTGAAGGCGAAGAAATGCCTGTACAACTGCCTGGCTTTAAAGGAGGCGACCGTACTGACATAGAGTTGCCTGCCGTACAGCGTAATTGTATAGAGGCACTCAGGAAAGCCGGTAAAAAAATCGTATTTGTTAACTGTTCAGGTTCGGCAATAGCGATGGTGCCCGAGACGCAAAATTGCGATGCCATCCTGCAGGCCTGGTATGCGGGCGAGTCTGGCGGCCAGGCGGTGGCCGATGTGCTTTTCGGCGACTACAATCCTTCGGGACATTTACCGGTCACCTTCTACCGTAATGTTCAGCAATTGCCGGATTTTAGCGATTACTCCATGAAGGGCCGAACTTATCGCTATCTCAAATCTGCGCCCCTTTTTCCTTTCGGCTTTGGCTTAAGCTATACAACATTTAATATTGGCGAAGCCAAGTTAACCAAAAACAATATCACTAAGGGCGAGGCAATTCAACTTCGCGTACCGGTAGCAAATGCAGGCAAAACAGATGGTACCGAACTTCTGCAGGTTTACATCCGCAAGGTGGATGATCCTGATGGCGCATCAAAAACATTGAGAGGATTTAAACGGATACCTGTTTCCGCTGGAAAAACGGAAATGGTAACTCTCGATCTACCGCCTAAAACTTTTGAATTCTTCGACCCGACGGACGCTGTTGTACGCGTATCGCCCGGTAATTACCAGTTGTTATACGGTGAAAGCTCAGATCCAAAAGACCTGAAATCAATACAGCTGACCATCCGTTAGGTAGCCTCAAGTCCGATCTTTTTAAACAAAACTAAAAAACGATAACCGTAGTTAATCTGCGGTTATCGTTTTTTAGTTTTGGCCATGGGGAGTCTTTATCATAAAAGCAGGATCCCCAATCACCTGGAAACGGTATGAACATGTGTTATCAATCGTCAATATTAACGATTATAAAGAAGTGGATGGAGTTATGTATAGTAATAACTACCTGCTGGGCATACCTATTTCTGTTTGCCGTCAAAAGAGGCCTTGGGCTGCTAAATAGACCTGTTATTTGAGGTTAACCGGTATTTTGAATTTGCTTAATTACAATACAATACGGCCGATTTTTTTTATAGTTTGAACATTTATGATAGAGATTTATACATATGTAATAGTACAAAGGACACTTAATGTAGAGGTTTGCAATACAAATATTACATATGATGCCGATTGTGTGTGATTATAACCAATAAACTACAAACCTATTTTTTTAGCTCTTTTAAACATCTGTTTGCACGCGTTGATAAAAAAATGCAATCGATTGAATAAAAAACTAATCACTTAGGTGCTATATGCTCATTTAAGTGTTTTTGGTATCATAAAATCGATTGCAATTTCTGAATAAAGGAATAGCAATTGAGTTTAAAGTAGACCAGTGATTAACCGACAGAAAATTATGACTTGAGAAAAAACAAATTGAAATTAATGCACTCTCCCATATGCAAGGCATAGTGGGAATGGTAATTGAAACTTTGCTCTAATTGCAGCTAATAGTTATCCGTCGTGCAGGATGGAAAGTTATAATGCAAATAGCGGCGGAGGGGTAGAGGAAATCTAACTTATTAAAGAATGAGAAACTATGTTATCCGGAAGCTTTTGTTAGTGTTTAATTGTGCTTAAAGCTTTTAAATAACAAAGGTTCAATACTTCACCTAAGGAATTATGAAAGAATCAGTACTTAATTGTTTTAAATGGGGGATATTTACTTAAATAATTGAATTATAGCATTTTAAATACTAAACGTGATGGTGCTTTGTTTTGCCGGTAGCGGTAATTGAACATTTGTACTTGAGATTTAGACATTTGAAGTAGTACCAATCAGAGCGATTGCTGACTTTTGATGAGGTAAGTGTACCACATCTGGGTAACCGAGGCCAAGATTAAACCAATTCTAAAACAAATAGTATTATTTTGGGGGATTAAACTATGTTATTTGAATATGCTTTCATTTATTAATGCAATCGATTGAAATGTTTGTTTCGATTTAGTTAGATATATGGTTATATGTAGCTATTGAGCCCATTTAAACCGATTGAAATTAATCAACCTCATTGTATTTTGTAACTGGAATATCGCAAGGCAACCTAATGTAAATGAAGAAAAATGTATAGACCGTATAAATTAAATTTTAACATATGATAAGAGATACGCTGACCTGAATTGCAAACCTTAATGGGTAGACCTCTGAAATAAGACTTCTAAGAGGATTAATTTAAAATCACCAATTATTACAATAAAATTATGCAAAAACTTCAACTTATTAAATTTTGGAAAATTATGATGATCACCATTTCGGTGAACTTATTTTCCCTCACCCTTTTTGCACAGACGGTCGCTTTACATGGTAAGGTGGTCGATGAAAGAGGAGAAGCCCTAATAGGTGCTACAATAAAGGTTCCTGGTACTACAACTGCTACTACAACCGATATCAATGGCGCTTTTACTTTGAAAGTTCCAGCCGGAACAACAAAGGTCATCGTTTCTTTTGTTGGATATACCGAACATGAAAAGTTACTGTCCAAAGGCGTAACTAACCTGGGTACTATTTCTTTAACTCCAAATGCCAAAAACCTCAACGAAGTTGTGGTAGTAGGTTACGGTACACTGAAAAGAGAAAATGTTACCGGAACAGTAGTTAGTGTTGACGCCAAGGTTTTGAAAGAAATCCCGGCATCTAATGTTTTTGACCAGTTAAAAGGCCGTGTAGCCGGCTTGGACGTAGTTCAGGGGACTAACGGCCCTGTCATTAGCTTACGAGGTAACCGCACTATAGGCGCTTCACCTGGCACCGATGGCCCGCTGATCGTTTTGGATGGTGAACCTTATTACAATTCTATCGAGAATATTGATCCTAATAACATTAAAAGCATTGATATATTAAAGGGGGGCTCGGCAACTGCCATTTACGGCTCACGCGCCTCGGGCGGTGTAATTTTAATTACAACTAATCGCGGTCGTGTTGGCGAAACCATCACATCTTACGATACTTATTATGGTATTAACAAACTGGAAGGCAAAGTAAAAATGTTAAACGGGAAACAATTCGCCCAGTTACAAATTGATGCCAGACAAGGTGCGGTTCTTCAAAGTAATCAGAATGTTAACCCATACGACCTTACCGCTACAGAAACTCAAGCTTTAAACGAGGGTGTAAGTACAGATTATCCGTCATTGTTAATTAAAGATGCGTTTGTTTGGGATCAGAGCTTACGGATATCAAGTGGTACAGAAAAAACACAGTTCAATGTCGGCTTAGGCTACCGTGTAAACAACAACCTGGAACCTAACAACGGTACCAAACGTATTTCGTTAAATGCGGCACTTGATCATAAGATAAATAATTACATCAAGTTTGGCTTGAGTACCCAAACCACGGTACGGTTAATCAACGCAGGCGGTGGTAGTCAGTACCAAAATGCGCTGTATATAAGTCCGTTAAGCTATCCTTACAACGCGGATGGTTCAATAAATTTAACGCCTCAGGTAGGGCAGGTAGATGCTACTTTTGCCAACCCGCTTTTTCAAAGCAGCAGGCCAGATATTTATTATAACTATACCAGAGGTTTGGTATCAAATAATGTTCTGTATGGTGAGCTAAGCCCGGTTTAACACCTTAAGTACCGCTATACGGTTAATTATAATTTCTCTCAATCTCTGGCCGGAACTTACAATGGTATCAACAATTTCAGTATTTTTAATGTATCACAAACCACGGCCAGTACGGTAAATAATTATTCTTACCGCCTAAATCAGGAGCATTTATTAACCTATGATAACGTTTTTGCGAAGAAACATGCCGTAAATGTTGTTGCAGTTTTTACCAATGAACTGGCGCATACAGAAAATTCCGGGTTTAACGCAACCGGTATTGCTTCCGCTACCAATCTTAATTCAAATCTTGCACTGGCAAAAACTGTTGTACCACAAAACGGAGTTTTTAGCGAACAGGGACTTGTGTCTTACGTTGGTCGTTTAAATTATGCCTTTGACCGCAGATATGACTTTACTGCAAGTATTCGTTCGGATGCTAACTCTGCTTTAGCGAAAGGACATCAAACTACCAGTTATCCGGCTATTGGTTTAGGCTGGGTGATCAGCAACGAAAGTTTCATGAAAAAATATAGCTTTATTGATAATTTAAAGTTGCGGGCCGGTTATGCTCAAACATCAACCATTACAACTATTCAGCCTTACAATTCATTGGGACAGTTGAGTTCAAGCACTTATCAGTTTGGAGGAGCGTCGACAGGTGATCAGCAAGGTGTAAGGTTTACAAATATTGTTAATCCAGATCTAACCTGGCAACGCAGTTCGGAATACAACGTGGCCTTAGATTTTGCTGTATTGAAAAGCCGTCTTACCGGCTCGATTGAGGTTTACCAGACCAAAACTAACGGTATCATTTTACCAAACCAACTGCCGGTAACCAACGGCGCATCTACACAAACTTCTAATTTAGGTACATCACAAAATAAAGGGCTTGAAATTACATTAAGCAGCATCAACATTCAAAATGCCAAGGGTATTAATTGGAGTACAGATTTCAATATTGCTTTTGACCGCGAAAAAGTGCTTGATTTGCCAAATGGAGCTCTTGTTAACATTAGTTCCGGTGAATTTGTGGGACAACCGCTTAACGTTATTTATGACGTACGCAAGATTGGCATCTGGCAAACCAGCGAAGCTGCCCAGGCTGCAGTTTATGGTCAAAAGCCAGGCTCGATTAAAATTGAGGATGTTGATAATAACGGTAAAATTGATGCTAAGGATAATCAGTTCATTGGTCATTTTAACCCTAATTATACCTTGGGTCTAACCAATCGTGTGAGCTATAAGAATTTTGACTTGAGCATAGTAATCCAGGGCCGAATGGGCTTCACAACGGCAGTACCTTACGTGTCCTCGTCAAATTCGTCTAGTAATGGTTGGCAGTTCCTCAACTTGGGCCGCCATAACCAACCGGTGATTGATTACTGGACACCAACAAACCCAACCAATGCATTCCCCGAACCTAACGCTTATACTCAATTACCTTATTATTCAACCCTGCAATATTATGATGGTTCGTATATCAGGGCCAAAAGTATCAACCTCGGATATAATATTCCAGGCAATTTGGCTAAAAAAGCAGGCTTGAGTTCTCTTCGGATTTATGCCAACGTAACTAACCCATTCTTTATATATGCGCCGATAAGGAGCCATGGTTTTTCTGTACCTGATGCAGAATCAGGTTATGCCTACAACGCTGGAGCATTACCTGCCGACCCGTCGGTAAGCGGTAATATTGCAGGCGCAAATTCAGGCAATGGCGCCCAAAATTTCCGAGGTGTAAGTATTAATGCCGGTGAGCAGACAAGGGATTTTATTATTGGTATTAACGCAAGATTTTAATAAACGATTATGAAAATATTTAATAAAAGCAGTTTTATGATTGCCGCGGCAGCGGTACTATCATTAACCACGGGTTGTAAAAAGCTCCTGGAAGAAAATCCGCGTGCGGCGCTATATCCTGATTATTTTAGCACTGCAGCTGGTGTGCAGGCAGCGGTTGTAGGTATATATAATGATTTGAGAGGATCATTTTCCGGTGAAGGCCTGGTGTTTTACTATGATGGAACAGATGAAAATATCCCAGGCGGCAGCGCTGGTACTGTAGCGCCACTGTTTAATTCGTTTAGAGGTATCACGTCGTCCAACGGTCCGGATATTACCGGCTTATATGTGGATATCAATACGCTTAATGGCGTTTTTAAATTCGCATCTGCAATTACCGATCCAACTGCCCGTACACAATATGTTGCCCAGGCGAAATTTTTACGCGGTTTTCTTTATTTTTATTTGGTGCAGACTTATGGTGGGCTAACAGCCACGCAGAAAAGCGGCATACCTTTGCACACTACTTTTCTTACGACAGCAATTACTTCTGATGCTCCCGCACCATTGACTGATATTTACAATCTGATCATTCAGGACTTCACTGATGCTGCCGCCAATCTACCTAATACGATCACCAATACAAATCCGTTTTCGGCTGGTGGCGTAGGTAAAAGTGCTACCGCCGCAACAGCTAAAGCTTATTTAGCCAAAGCTTACCTTACCCGGGCTTATACAGAAGCTAAACAAAGCACCGATTTTCAGCAAGCTGCCGACATCACAGCCTCATTAATCGCCAGTAAAGGCACTTATGGTTTAGACTTATGGCAGGACTATTGGGATGAGCACAAGCCCGCAAATGACTATGGTAAGGAAAATATGTTCGCTATTGATTACGGCGGCATTTCCGATCCCAACTACACCGGTTATACACTACAGGGTTCAGGCGGTTATGGCTTAAATCAACTGTATGTCTTGGCACGTCAGAATTATGTAGGTCCCGGTGTTGATAACGTTACCGGTATTGATGCCGTTCCACAAGTGTATAGCACTGCAAAACCAGGTATGCTCCGTGACGTATATAATGGCCGCCCTTATGTCCGTTTAGCTCCTAATAAGCCATACACTATGGACGTGGCTTTTGCAGATCAAATACACGACACTCGGTATGACGCTACTTTCCAGACTTTTTGGATATGCAATAAAACGACAGCCGCAGGTACTCAAAGTAATGGAGCATTAAAAGGTGCTTTAATTCCAACATCAAATGTTTCTTTATCATCATTTAACGTGCCTGTTGATGGCGATACTGCTATCCTGATGCCAAGCACAGACGTGACTATGGCCCGCAGGGATGCTTTTAAAGGGCTGATCATTACGCCAAGACAGTTTAACGCGCTCAACTTCCCAACCGTAAAGAAGTTTGATGACCCTCTTCGTACGGGGACTGGTGACTTTTCCAGTCGTCCGATTATTATGATGAGGTTTTCAGAAGTATATCTGATGAATGCAGAAGCTAATTATATGTTGGGTAACGTTAGTAATGCTGTTACTTCATTAAATGTGTTAAGGCAACGCGCTGCATATCGCACAACAACCGATGCAGCTCTTACAGCAAAAAATCAATTTTATGTAACATCCGCAACTATGGCTGATGCCAATGCCACTAATGCAGCCGCCATGTTGTTAACTCCTACTCAGGTAGCATTGTTATCTATCCCTAATAATACTACCGATAAAAATACGAGGTGTGGAATGGATCTGATATTAGAAGAATACTCGCGCGAGCTATATGGCGATCCACGCCGTTGGTATGATTTAGTACGTACTCAGCAACTTGTGCGCAGAAACCAGATGTACAATCCAAACGGAGGTGCCAACGTACAGGCTTATCACGCCCGTTGGCCAATTCCGCAGGGACTTATCAACAACGTTTTATCCGGTCCTGCTTATCCGCAGAATAATGGCTACAACTAAAAAAGATTTATCAATCAAATAAGTTCGATAATTGAGGCTGTGTCATCAATTGAAGTGAACCCCAAAAGTTAGACAAAAACTTTTGGGGTTTATTATTTATGTCAAAGCACACATTTGAAGAGAAACTTGATGTAGTTTCTCAAGTAAGAAAGGGAAAGCCGATTCTACGGATATCCCGCGAACGCCATATCCGTGAAGGCATGATATTGGAATGGGTTCGGAAATATGATCTTTATGGCGAAAGTGGGCTGCTCAAACAACCTAACGTCAAGCCCACGCCTGATTTCAAAGAAGAAGTTGTAAGGCTTGTCATAGAAAAAAAAGTACCTTTAAATCAGGTTGTTCTGGAATATAGATTAAGCAAGACTGCTTTAGAGCGCTGGGTAAGATCAGTACGGGTTGAGGGATATGCAGTACTATACCAGCAAAAGAATCCTGGACGACCACCTAAATGCATGGGAAGATCAAAGAAGCTTGAACCTGAAACAGAAGTAGAGAAGCTCCAGGCGGAAAATAGCCGTTTGCGGGCGGAGAACGCACTATTAAAAAAAGTCACGGCCTTAGTCAAGGAAAAAGAAGCCCGCGAACGCATGAGTGGGCAAAAGCCATCGAAGAACTAAGGCCCGAACATGATGTTTCAATTCTATTGGATTGCAAACAGATGGCTCGTTCTGTATTTTATTATCATCGCAAGCGCCTAAATGATGATAAATACAAGCATGAAAAAGAAGAGATCGCAAGTATATACCACTTGCATAAAGGCAGATATGGTTATCGGCGGGTCACCGCCGAAATGAAGAACCGGGGTTATAGCATAAATCACAAGACTGTCCAAAAATTGATGGGAACATTAGGCCTAAAATGCAATATCAGGAAAGTAAGTTATCGCTCATACAAAGGTGAGGTTGGTAAAATTGCCCCTAATGTACTTGAAAGGGATTTTGAGGCAAATCTGCCTAATCAGAAATGGGCTACGGATGTCACTCAGATGAACATTAAAGGGGAGAAGATCTATTTATCTCCTATAATTGACATGTTCAACGGGGAAGTCATTTCTTATAGTATTTCAAAATCTCCAAATATGCAGATGATAGATGAAATGTTATATGAGGCTTTTGATAAAGTGAAAGATATAAGGGGACTTATTTTTCACTCTGACCAAGGGTGGCAATATCAACATTATGGATATAGAAAGGCTTTGGAAAAACATGGAATTATTCAAAGCATGTCCAGAAAGGGAAACTGCTTCGGATAATGCCTTGGCCGAAAGCTTCTTTGGGATCTTAAAGACAGAATTACTGTACAAACAGAGCTTTGAAACTGCGGAAGAATTTATAACTTCGTTAAAAGAATACATTCATTTACTATAACAAATGAAAGAATAAAAAACAGGTTAAATGGAAAGAGCCCGGTGGAATACCGAGCTCTCGTACAAAAAACTTAATTTTGTAAACTGTCCAACTTTTTGGGGTCACACCATTTTATGATACGGCCTCTTTTTATTAAACCAGCAGCATTTTCTGAGTATCAAGTTTGAGATGATACTACACTTTAAACATTTGTTTTATTAAATCATCAATTTATCACCCGCAATTGTCTGTCAATAGCTGAATTTAGAGGCTGAATAAACCAGCATACACATCAAGATCCGAGAAATATACCAATTTGTGGTGACTGTGTGGGGCTCTGTAAAATATGTGGGAAGAGGCTCTATAATAAATGAATAATTAATAAAATGTATATTAAAAAATCAGTTAATCAGTGGATTATACTTGTATTTAGCTTTCTTGCAACAATAAATGCAGGTTACGCGAAAGCGCAAACCAATCCTAAAGATCAGACTACCCTCAGGCTCTGGTACAATAAACCCTCAGGAAAAGTATGGGAAAATGCTTTACCCATTGGTAACGGAAGGCTGGGCGCAATGATCTATGGTAACGTTGGCGTTGAAACCATCCAGCTGAACGAGCATACCTTATGGAGCGGCGGTCCTAACCGCAATGATAATCCGCTGGCTTTAGATTCGTTAGCCGCCATCAGGAAGCTGATTTTTAACGGGAAGCAAAAACAGGCCGAACAGTTAGCCAACAAGGTTATTATCAGCAAAAAATCCCAAGGCCAGATATTTGAACCTGCGGGCGAACTTTATTTGGCTTTTAATAACCAGGAAAATTATACCAATTACTACAGGGAGCTGGATATTGAAAAGGCCATCTCGAAAACTTCTTACCAGGTGGGTGATGTTTCCTTTACCAGGGAAGCCTTCGCTTCGATCCCCGATCGTGTTATAGTAATGCATTTAACAGCCAGCAAACCAGGCAGCATTTCTTTTACGGCCTTTTATTCAAGTCCGCAGCATGATGTAGCCGTGGCAACCTTTCAGGCCAGGCAAATTACTTTTGCCGGTACCACTATTGATCACGAAGGGGTAAAAGGTATGGTACGCTACAAAGGTATTGCAGAATTTAAAACGAATGGAGGAACCAAGAGCGCAACCGATACATCTGTTACGATATACGGCGCTAACGATGTGACGATTTACATCTCAATAGCAACCAATTTTAACAACTACCACGATTTAGGTGGCAATGAGACGGAAAGGGCGGCAAACTATCTCAATAAGGCGTCAGGAAAATCGTACACTGAATTACAGAAAACGCATATCGCTGCCTATCAAAAGTATTTCAACCGGGTACGTTTCAGCCTCGGTGCGGCGGACATATCCAAACTCCCTACTGATGAAAGGTTAAAAAACTTTAACCAGGGCCAGGATCCTCAATTTGCAGCACTTTATTTTCAATACGGAAGGTACTTGTTGATATCTTCATCACAACCCGGCGGGCAGCCAGCCAATTTGCAGGGTATTTGGAATAATAAGCTATATCCTGCATGGGATAGTAAATATACAATCAACATTAATGCTGAAATGAATTACTGGCCGGCAGAGAAAACCAATCTTCCGGAAATACACGAGCCTTTTTTACAGATGGTGAAGGAACTTGCTGTTAATGGTGAACAAACCGCAAAAGTGATGTACGGTGCCAGAGGCTGGATGGCCCATCACAATACAGATATTTGGCGTGCCACAGGAGCTGTTGACGGCGCTTTCTGGGGGATATGGAACCAGGGTGGCGGGTGGACGAGTGAACATTTATGGGAGCATTACCTGTACAATGGCGATAAAGATTATCTCCGGTCTGTTTACGGCGTGCTCAGGGGCGCAGCTCTGTTTTATGTTGATTTTTTGGTAGAGCAACCCGTTCACCATTGGCTGGTAATCAATCCCGATATGTCGCCCGAAAATGCGCCGGCGGCACATCAGGGCTCATCGCTTGATGCCGGCACAACCATGAGTAACCAGATTGTTTTTGATGTATTCAGTTCAACCATCAGGGCGGCTGAAATTCTTAATATAGATAAACCCTTTGTTGATACCTTAAAACAAATGCGGAGTAAGCTCTCGCCGATGCATATCGGTCAGTTCGGGCAGCTGCAGGAGTGGCTTGATGATATTGACGACCCTAAAGATAATCACCGGCACATATCCCACCTGTACGGCTTATTTCCGTCGGGCCAAATATCCGCTTACCGCACCCCCCAACTATTTAACGCGGCAAAAAATACGCTGCTGCAACGCGGAGATGTTTCTACGGGCTGGAGCATGGGCTGGAAGGTGAACTGGTGGGCGCGAATGCTCGATGGTAACCATGCTTACAAATTAATCCAAAATCAATTAACGCCATTGGGTGTAAATAAAGGTGGCGGCGGCACCTACAATAATCTTTTTGATGCACATCCGCCTTTTCAGATCGACGGTAATTTCGGATGTACATCTGGAATGGCCGAGATGCTGATGCAAAGTGCAGACGGGGCTGTTTTTTTATTGCCAGCTTTACCGGATGCCTGGGAAAACGAAGGGTCGATAAGTGGCCTGAGGGCGATTGGCGGATTTGAAATCGTATCCATGGATTGGAAGAAAGGCAAGGTAACCAAGGTTGTGGTAAAGTCTGCCCTGGGCGGCAATTTGCGTTTAAGGGTACCTAATACCTTGAAAATGATTTCGGGCATTCTTAAAAAGGCAAATGGCGAAAACGTAAACCCTTTTTACCAGGTAAGCGCTGTGCCCGATCCTATTATTTCTCCTAAAACTACGCTTGCGCAGCCAGCGCTAAAAACAACAATGCTGTATGACATAGCTACCGCGCCTGGTAAAACCTATACACTTATAGCTCAATAATTAATTAACAGTATAAACCATTGAAACCATTTGTTTGCATGAAGATTAAGATAATCGTTATCAATACCCTAATAATAGGCTGCCTGCTCAAAGGAATATATGCGCAGGCTCAATCAATTAAATTGGTTAACCCCATATTGAGCGGCTTTTATCCCGACCCAAGCATTGTTAAGGTAGGGGCGGATTACTACCTGGTGAATTCTACTTTTGCTTATTTTCCCGGCTTACCCTTATTTCATAGCAAAGATTTAAAAAATTGGAAACAGGTAGCCAACATTATCGACAGAGACTCGCAGATGAATTTTATTGGCGATAGGATGACCCGGGGTTTATTTGCACCCGGCATCAGCTATAACAAGGGCACTTTTTACGTAACCTGTACCAATATCGACCATCGGGGCAATTTTGTAGTTACCGCCGCTAATCCCGCAGGGCCATGGAGCAATCCGGTGTGGCTACCTGAGGTTAAGGGTATTGATCCATCTATTTTCTTCGATGCCGACAAAGCTTATATTGTGTATAACAGTGATGCGCCCGATAATAAGCCTGCCTATTCCGGGCACCGCACCATCAGAATTTATGAGCTTGATATCCAGAATTTAAAAATCACCGGCGAGGAAAAAATATTAGTGAACGGCGGGGTTGATATCAGTAAAAAACCGGTATGGATTGAGGGGCCGCATATTTTAAAAAGAAATGACTGGTATTATTTGTATGCTGCCGAGGGTGGAACTTCTGTTAACCACTCCGAAGTGGTTTTCAGGAGCAAGCGGGTTGACGGGCCTTATGTACCCTACGAACATAATCCGATATTGACACAACGGGATCTTCCTGAAGATAGAAAATATCCTGTAACGTCTACCGGACATGCGCAGTTTGTTGAGGGGCCCGATAACAAGACTTATGCCGTTTTTCTGGGAGTAAGGCCTTATACCGGCGACTACTACAATACCGGCAGGGAGACTTTTATAGCCCCGGTGGAATGGAAAAACGACTGGCCGGTTATCAACCCCGGTAAGGGCGAAATTAAATACGAATATACAGCAGCTTACAAAGAGGTAAAACTTGGTAAGGCTTTACCCCAAAGCGGCAACTTTAGCTATACGTTAACATTTGACAAGGGGATAGATGCTTCACTGTTATTTTTACGAAGCCGCGACACGGCTTCGTACAGTTTTAATAAACAAGCGGGCCTGATATTGAAACTTAAACCAGAAACCTGTATGGGCACCGGCACGCCTTCGTTTGTAGGCAAAAGGCAGCAGCATTTGATTTGCACAGCGGAAACAGAACTAACTTTTTCGCCTCAAAAAGATAACGAAAAAGCGGGCCTGGTGATTTTTCAGGATGAGAAGCATTTTTACTTTTTGGGTAAATGCATCACAAATGGAAAAAATGTATTGCAATTATATAAAAGCAAGGATGATAAAAAAACAATGGAAGTGATTGCCGAGGTGCCCCTTACCCCAAATGCCAAGCCGGTACAATTACGGATAGACGCCGATGGCGAAAATTACAGTTGTTACTATGCCGTTGAGCAGGGTAAATGGATATTGCTTAAAGATAAGTTAGATGCTAAGTTTTTAAGTACCCATGAAGCAGGTGGCTTTATTGGCTGCATCTTCGGTTTGTATGCTACATCATCAGGCGAAACAGGTTCAAATACGGCCTCGTTCAAGTACCTGCGTTATAGCGGAAACGACCAGGTTTACAAGCAATAAAAAGACTACCCAACATAAAAAATGTAAAGGGAAAGGCCTTGCGCTATCACCTTCAGTATTTTACAACCCAAACACCTGTTAAAATCTGGACCTGAAAATTAACCGGATAAAAATTTGATGACACTGAATTACCAAAAAGCCTTATGAAAAAACTTTTCTTCGTTTATTTAACGTTTGCAGCTTTGTTTTCCTTTAACAAAGCTTTGGCACAAGAGGAAGCAAAAGCGCAAAATCCTATTATTTACGCTGATGTGCCCGATATGTCTATCATCAGGGTAGGGGACACTTACTATATGAGCAGTACAACGATGCATATGAGCCCTGGGGTACCGATCATGAAATCAAAAGATCTGGTAAACTGGCGTATGATAGGTTACGCCTCGGATACGTTAGGCCATATTGACGAACTGACGCTTACCAACGGTAAAAGTACCTACGGCCGCGGGTCCTGGGCAAGCAGCCTTCGCTATCATAACGGCATTTATTATGTTACTACTTTTGCACAAACCACCGGTAAAACCTATATCTACTCTACCCGGGATATAGAAAAAGGCCCATGGAAAGCTGTTTCGTTTAAACCGTCGTTGCACGATCATTCTTTGTTTTTTGATGACGACGGCAAAGTGTACATGCTTTACGGCACGGGGAAACTAACGCTTGTTGAATTAAATAGCGATGTTTCTGGTATCAAGGCTGGTGGAATAAACCAGGTTGTTATAGAAAATGCCAGTTTACCATCTGGTAGTAATGGAGGGCTTCCCGCCGAAGGATCTCAATTGTTCAAAATCAACGGTAAATATTATCTTTTCAATATCACCTGGCCCAGGGGAGGTATGCGTACGGTAGTGGTTCACCGGGCCGATCAAATTACCGGCCCTTACGAAGGTAGGGTGGCCCTACAGGATAAAGGTGTAGCCCAAGGGGGGCTTATCAATACCCCGGAGGGCAAATGGTTTGCTTATTTGTTTAAAGACAATGGCGCGGTAGGGCGTATCCCTTACCTTGTACCCGTGACATGGGCGGACGGATGGCCGGTTTTGGGTATTGATGGCAAGGTGCCGCAGACACTTGATTTGCCTCAGGGAAAAGGACTCATCCCAGGCCTGGTTGCTTCTGATGATTTTAACCGGAAAAAAGATGAACCTTCTTTACCGCTGGCCTGGCAGTGGAACCATAACCCGGATAATAAGCTCTGGTCGGTAACTCAGCGAAAAGGTTTTTTACGCCTTACTACCGGAAGAATAGACAGTAGTTTTTTAGGTGCCAGAAATTCATTAACCCAGCGCACTATTGGTCCGGTTTGTACTGGTTCTATTTTGGTTGATGTATCAAATATGAAAGACGGGGATTTTGCAGGCTTGGGTTTATTACAAAAAAACTATGGGCAGGTAGGTGTTAAAATTGCCGGAAATACCAGGGCGATTGTAATGATTGATGCCGGCACAGGAAAACCTGTAGAGTCGCAAAGTATCCCCTTGTTGCAAAAAATGGTTTATCTGAAAGCCGAATGTGATTTTACGGACAGAAAAGACGTTGCAAATTTTTATTATAGTTTAGATGGAAAAGCCTGGATAGCACTCGGCACGCAGCTTAAAATGGCCTATACCATTCCGCAGTTTATTGGGTATCGTTTTGCATTGTTCAATTACGCAGGCAAAAATCCAGGCGGATGGGCTGATTTTGATTTTTTCCATATTGCTGATACCATATCGGGCAGCGATAAGCAGGGGCAAAAAAAATAAATATGATACGGTTTGTTATCGCTGATTAGTTGCGGGTTAGCATCATAATGTTAAACATGCTTTGCACTTGGCTATCCAGGGGAGAAGCATGTTTAACAATTTAGTGCTGTTGGTACAGGTACCGTTAAACTAGCTATTGGCTTGTTGGGCAGGTATAGTTTGAGGTATAAATTTATAATACATGATAACAGCCAACAGTAAAATAAAAGTTGCTGCTACGTATAATATAGCCGGACTGTATAAATAGATAGCCGCCGCACCCACAGGAATAAGCACATTATTTGCCGATTGCATACTTTGATTTACGCCCTGTAACTTACCCTGTTGGCTTTCGTTAATAGACTGGGATAATTTTCCATTGTAGGTAGGCTCGAATAAACCTGAGCCGGATATGATGCATATGATGGCCATCGATATCATGGTTACCGAAGGTATTAATGCGCTTGCCGCAATTAACGCTAAGCCAATGCCGAACCCAACTAAGCCAGCTATCCCGATATTTTTTTCGGTAAACTGTTTCAATAACCAGGGCAGTAACAACGCGCGGGTAACCATATCGCAAATGCCAACAAGTGTTAACATTGTGCCGATAACGGCTGGTCCCCATTGATAAATATCTTTGAGGAAGATGATAAAATTAAACTGGAAAATACCCAGGCCCGCATAAAATAGAATACCCAAAAGCAGCAGCAATTTAACTTCTTTCAGGCTGAATATAGCTGCAAAATGCGAAAACGTATTGAAACTGCTGAATGTTACCTGTTTAGTTCTTTTTTCGGGCGGCAGGGATTCGGGCAACAGAAAGTAAACAGCCAACCCTGAAATGAATATCAACCCGGCAGTAACATAGAAAGGCAAAGCAATATCAATGCCACCCAGCAAGCCGCCTAATGCTGGGCCGCCCAACTTGCCGATACCCATGGCAGAGCCGATATAGCCGAACCATTTAGCCCGTTGTTTTGGTTCGGTACTGTCTGATACGTAGGCAAACAGTGTGCTGATATTTCCGGCAGTAAGCCCGTCTATTATGCGCCCCAGGAAAAGGATCCAGAGTGCTCCTCCTATGCCAAACAAAATATATCCCGCAACAGAGCCCAGCAAGCTTACAATTAAAATATTTTTCCGGCCATACCGGTCGCTTAATGCCCCCAAAGCGGGAGCTGCAAAAAAAGTACAGGCCGCGAATACTGATAAGAGCGCGCTCATGCCAACAACAACCTGCCCGGCGGAAAGATATTTACCCACTATGAAAGGCAGCAGCGGCAGCACTATCGACATGCCTATGGAGTTCAAGGCCACAATCCCTATAATAATCCATAATTGTTTCTTCGATTTCATTTCGTTACAGAAATTATTTTATGTTTAAAATGGTCAGCATCTTATCTAAAGCGCATTCGGAGTGCATCAACTCGCCATTTTCAAGCGAATGTCTCGCTGCTATTGCCGCTCTATTGCGCATATTTATTTCATAAAAAGAAATAGCATCCTTCAAAGTTGGATGTTGGCCGGATGTTAGGCATTCACTCAATTCCAAAGCATCAAACATAGCTGTGTTCGCGCCTTCTCCCGCAAAGGGCGGCATCACATGTGCGGCGTCGCCAAGTAAGGTTAAGTTGGGCAAGGCTTGCCAGGTTTGATCTAAAGGCATGCAATAAATTGGCCGCGGAACAACAGGCATTGTGGCACGCTCAAACAACTGGTGCCAAATAATACCCCAGCCACTATATTCTTTTTTAAACCAGGCCAACATTTCTGTTCGGTCAGAAAAATTTAAACCGCTATTTGCTACCCAGTTTTCGCCTGGTTTAAAGCTGACATAAAAACCCAGGCTTCCGTTGCCTTTTTGGCCTCCCAATATACATTTGCCATCTCCAAAGGCCATTATTTTTCCTCCGTTCAGCAGTGTATAAATATCAGGTATTGCTTTTTTAGCATCATCGATGTTTATCTCAACCATGGTGAAGCCGGAATAAAAGGCTTTAATGTTGGTAACATATGGACGGATTTTGGAATGAGTACCTTCGGCCGCGATTACCAGATTTGCATAAGCAGATGAACCGTTTTTAAAATGCAGTAACCAACCCTCATTCTGTTTTTCCATGGATACAAAATGGCTGTCCCAAACAACCGTTTCTGTTTGTAAAGATTCCAGGAGGATTTTTCTTAATGCACCGCGGCTTATTTCTGGGCGGGACGGTTCGTTGTTTAAATCCTCAGCCGGTTCGGTTTCGTGGTCGCTGAAGATGATCTCCGCTCGTTTATTAACGATGATCTTTTTATCCGCATCCTGTAAAATATTCTTTTTAAACTCTTGTATTAAATTCCCTTTGCGTAAAGCAGCCCATCCCGATGTTTCATGCATATCAAGCGGCGAACCTTGCACCCTGGCGTCTGCATTAATATCGCGTTCGTACACTTTTACATTTGCGCCTTTAAGCTGTAAAAGCCTGGCTAAGGTTAAGCCCCCGGGGCCGCCACCTACAATGGCAATTTGTTTGTTGTTGAGCAACATAATTTTGAGTTGTTAATTACAGTACAAAATTGTTGAGTATATTAGGGGTAAAATAACCGTTTTAGACTTAAAAATAGCTCTAAAAGACTTTTATGGAGACCAAATTGCAAACGGAACCCAATGTGCTGAAAGCATTTGCCCAATTATTAGGCACAGAAATCAAAAACTGGAGATTGGAGATCCCTCAAAAGTTTGGTAAAGGTTATTGTTCCGGATTCGTTTTCAATCAGCATATCCGGATGATGGTCTTTAATTATGAACTCAATGAAGATTTAATTGTTGAGAATCCGGATGTTAACGCTGCCGCCAGAACTATTCTTTTTAAGTTTCAAAACATATTCCCTCAAACTGAAATATTGCCGGGGGAAAGGCAATCAAGGGCAATGCCTTCGGTTTTAATTGCTACCAGAAGTTTGGATACCGAAGTGCTAATCCCGGTACATACCAATACGAGTACTATTAATATAGAAGTGAATGCCGACTATTTAAATGGGCTGTTTTATTCGTTTGGAGGGTCGGCGGTTTTACAAAGTCTTTTGCGGAATACACAGCCCCTATTATTTGAGCAGATTATTTATCCTTCGTTACAAAAAATTGTGGACGAAATGATTGCTGAACAGGTTGACGAAACTTTTAAATTGTTCTTTCTAAGGGTAAAGGCAGAAGAACTGATCTGCAGGCTATTGATGGTGCTGCAAATAAGGGATGCAAAACAGCTGTATCCTTTAAATAAACACGATGTTCAAACCATTTACAAAGTTAAAGAGCGAATGTTGGAACGGCTGGAAACTCCGCCCGTTATTAAAGAGCTGGCTGCTTCTGCCGGTATGAGCCCAACCAAGCTGAAACGTTTATTTAAGCAAGTTTTTGGTAACAGTATTTTTAATTATTACCAGGATTTGAGGATGAAAGAGGCCGCCCTTTTATTGAAAGAAGACAAACTATCCGTGTCTGATGTTGGTTACAGGCTGGGCTTTACTAACCTAAGCCATTTTTCGAGAGTGTTTAAAGATCATACCGGGATGAAACCAAAACAATATAGCCAGTCGTTTTAAGGCGAAAAAAATGAGCATCTGAGCAATTTAGGCTATTACTCCCAATATGCTTAGGTGCTCATTAATTGCTATCCTTTAAGTTGAAACTATCTTTAGCTTAAAAACAAAGGAACCACATGGCGTTCGTACAGGTTTGTAGTTACGTTGGCGGCTACAATATCTTTGTATTTTTTTAAGGCAGCGTAATAGCGGTCGGCATTTTCGCCGGCAACTTTGTAGGCTACGTGCAGCATCTGCCTGAAGCTTGGGTTAAAATCAGGGTTACTTTGGATATGGCGCAGTGTATTGGCAAATTTTTCGCCTGTCCATCCGTTTACTTCTTCGGCAGTTGGCAGGCTTGCTTTATCTACATCAATTACGGTGGCATAGGGTACGCAGAGTTCGTCAAAGCGGCCCAGCGAATTGGCATAAATTTCTTTAGCAAGCTCAAGGGCTTCGTTACCAGCTTCGGCAAGGCCAATCAGTTCTTCCAGCCAGGTGGTTCCGGCGGTTTTTAAATGGATACCGGTATCGTGCTTTTTAATCAGGTCGCTTATCGATTTGTATATCGAAAATTTATCGCTTCCGGAGTGTACGCTCAGTTTTAAATTTTCGGGTAGGTCAAACTCTTTAATGGCAAATTTGATCACCAAAATATCTTCTTCAAACTCCTTGGCAAACTGCGCTACATTACCAACATAGTCTACCCCTTTATTAAAGCGGCCGGTAAATTTAGGTGCAATGGTTTGAGCTTTAATGCCGTTATCAGCCAAAGCACTCAAAATAAAAAACAGCTCTACCGGTGTTTGCGGATCGTTCACTTCGTCCATAGATACCTCGGCAATAAAATTATCCTCGCCTTTGGCCTCAGCAATGTGTTTGTATAGCTTTCCGGCCTCAATGGCGGCTAATAAAAATTTGCCTGCAATTTCGCGAAGCATAGCCTCGTTTATTTCAAATTGCTCATCAATTCCGGGAATAGACAGGCTGCCGGTGTATTTTTTACGACGTTCAACAAAGGCATCTATTTCGTTTTGTGGGGCTGGTTTACCTATAAAGTCGGCAACATCTAAAGTGAAAAAATCAGAACTGTCAATAAAACCGTCTACAGTAGCCAGGGTGATATGGTCGGCATCCACGCGGTATGAGTCTGTCCAGCCTAAAGCTTTTACCGCTGCATCCGCTTCTGCACGCAAATCAGCCGGGTAGGTTTTAACTGTTTTGTGTTCGCGGTTTGATTTATTCCAAACCGGAGTAATATTAACGCCTTGTTCTTTTGCTTTTAAAACTGCTTTTAGCTGTGCTTCGCCCTGATGTGCGAAACGATCGCCCATCCCGAAGGAAAACTTTTCTAATTTCATGTTATTTACTGGATTTACGGTTGCTTATATTGTGGGCTAAGATATAAAACGGAGGTTGGATGCTTTGTTACTATAAACATTTTTGTTAGTGATTTTGATCATCAATTGAATAAAAGGTAAGCGCTATATGGGCATAAAACGGCAGCTAAGAGGCCCTGATTAGACAGCCTTTTCATAGTGAACTCAATCAATTTGAATGGCTATTGCCTATGTTTAGTAGTGTCGGGCTTATGGTGCCGCTATTGACGGCCAGCCGTTGGCGTTCTGGCGAAGTCCAAACTCGCCTAAGCTTGCTAAGTTGCTCCAGGTTTTTAATCATATTTTTCTAAGTAAAAGAGTATGTCCTGCTTGTTTTATTATCATAATGTGATATTGATCATGTTTTATACAGGCCGGTATTCCGAAATTTACTGCCGATGGCTTTGTTAATTTAAGGTCGTTCTATTTTTATGTTTTTGCAAATCTTGAATCTGCATTTTCTTCCCATACTTAAACTACAATCAATGAAAAAAATATTGACTACAGGTCTTATAGCCGGATGCATCTTATTTGTTATCAGTTACGGCGGTCTTTTCCTCGCTGTACGGTTTTTTCCGGGCCTTTTTATGGAGTATAATAACCCCTTGTTCAATTCGGATGGTAGCCGGGATGTGCTTTTTTATATGCACGCCTTTATTATCAGCTTTGCGTTATCATGGTTTTGGGACAGGTTTAAGGGGATATTTAAAGGTACTTTTATTATGAGAGGGCTGGAGTTTGGTTTCGTATATTCTATCGTTGCCCTGTTGCCTGTAATGTGGATATCTTTTAGTTCGTTAGATATTACTTTTACTATTGTATCAACCTGGTTTTTGTACGGCTTAACCCAAGCAATTATTGCAGGGTTGGTGTTTGCAAAAGTTAACCCTTGAGCGGCACGATGAAAAGCAAAAGTGGATGGCTCACAACGCTATTACTAATTGCTGCCACAAGTTTGGTTTTGGCTCAACAAAATGTGGGCGGCGGCCAGGCAAAAAAATGGATCATCAGCAAAAACAGCAGCCTGAGCGTAAACGGAACTACAAACGTTAACAAGTTTTCGTGCGCGGTGCCCAATTATGATCAGGTCGATACGCTCACGCTGAGTAAAAGTAAAACGGACAACGGGATCATCCTTTCGGGAAGCGTAACACTTAGCATCAATGCTTTCGATTGCCACAATTCGGGCATGACCAGTCAGCTACGGAAGACATTGAACGAGAAACAATTTCCGGTGTTGCGCATCAAATTTTTATCGTTGAATAAAATGCCGGTTTTAAATGCGAAAGCCGAAGCAATAACCGGTTTGGTTGAAATTAAAATTGCAGGCGTAAGCAAACGGTTTGAGGTAAATTATCAAATTACACAAACCGATCAAAAAAATATCCGCTTGTTAGGATCAAGGTATGTTAACTTCTCTGATTTTAACCTGGTGCCCCCAAGTAAGTTGGGTGGGATGATCAAAGCGAGAGATCAACTGAGTGTTGATTTTCAGTTGAATATGACTGTGATGAATTAGCTTGCTGAAGCTGTATTGCCTTCGCGCTAAATCGATGCTTGCTTGGTTCGGTGGCAAGATAAAAGGCTCCCGCAATAGTGATTGCCTTATACTTCCCTAATCAGGATATGTGTTTGCCAATTTTTTCCGGCAGTGGTTGAAGTCGTCCTGATTTCGCCATACTTTACCCCAGGTTACGATAGACTAACCCGGGGTTGCAAACTGACTGATATCAATTAGCTTATGGCTATGCTGCCAGTCTTAATAAGAGAACGCTACTTTGGCGATTCTGAATTTACCGTTGAGGAAGTTAATTTTAGCCTGATTTGAAGGATAAGTTTGGATGAAACTCAGATCAAATGTTCCGGTAAATATTTGTTTATCCGGATCGTAAGCTGTGATGGTTACCGAACTAACGGTATCGCTTCTCAGTCTATATCTGGATAACATAACATCTTGTCCTATGGTAGTGAAGTAACTGCATTGATCTGCTGTTACGCTGTATTTACCAATCTTGACGAACTTGATTTTCATGTGTAAGGTTTCTTCATTTCCATAACCCTGTAAATAAAGGGTATCGTTTACAAATCCGGCGTAAGTACTATTAGTGCCCCATGCATTGTTGCTTTTTAAGGCTGTTAGATAAAAATTAGTTTCTTCCGCCGGTTGATCGTGATCCTTTTTGCACGAATAGATGATTGTTAAAAGGAATAATAGAGATAGGGTGAGCCGTGTTTTCATGTTTTTCTTTTTATTTATTACGTAGCCCGAGTTGTTTATGCTACAATAAATAATATTATTTTATCTGGTAATAACTAATGAGTACCATCTGGTATCGCCCTTTTGATTTGAAGATTACAAATACACAGATATGGCTTGTTATGTAGTCTGCATCTCACGAAAATCGTCAGTAGAAGGATTTTATCTCCAATTATGACGGTGGGATATATAGATTTCGATAATGAGTAGCTGGCACTTGATATTGACCAGGTAAATTAGCTCAAGGAAAAATGTCGTTTCCGATGAGGTACGAAGAGGAATTTTTTAAGAGCAACACGTCTACAGTATACTTATCGCTCGCAAAAGCTTTCTTCTTTTGTGTGGGAACAGCAGAATTTGAGAACTGAGCTTACTATCCCAATATCCAACTTTAACGCAAAGTAGAAAAATTATAAAACTGCAACCTGCCGTTACCATTTATTTTAATGGTTTTAGTTTCGTCAGCTCCATTGCTGGTTTTCATGGTGATGCTGATGGTGTTTTCGCCTCTTTGCAATGGGATACGCGCGTAGCAGATCTGCGCGGGTAAAGTTTGCCAGTTGCGTGTATCGGCCTTTTCCGATAGCAGGCTATACAGTTGCATGCCGTAGCTCCCGGCCTCTAACAGCGAGTTGGTTTTGCCGTTGGTATTGGCTGCCGCTCGCATGCTGTACTCTGCCATTTTTTTTACGGCCAGCCGGGATAATACCTTACTCATTTCGGCCAGGGCGCGTTGCTTCAGTGTTTTAATAGCCAGGTCGGTTACGTCTTCCGTTTTTTCGAGGGGGACTTGTACCTGGTTATTGGTAATTGTAGCGCTGGCATAGTAAGGCTTTTGTGGGATGTATTTGGGGAAAGCGGCTCTTAAGCTTTCAACCGATTTCAGGTCAACCTTATTCCGGTCGCCACTGTATTCAAACGGAACGGTGATGCCTCCGGCTGCGTCGGTAAAAAATAGCGCGCCGTTACTATCCCTGATCAAGCTGAAATCCAGGTCGACCTGGGTTTTCACCGGGGCCAGTCCGTTCTCCCAAAAAAACACCAACTCTCCGCCTTCCGGTAATGGGGCAGGTTGATAAGTGATGCCAAAGGTTTTTTCAAATTGTTCAGCCTCGGTAGTAAAACCGTTTAACGATGCCGTGCGGATCAGGTCGCGCTTCAGTTCGGCCGGGATCCTGGTGCCATAATAAGTACTGTCCGGGCTGGCAAAGTATATTTCGGCAGCATTTCGGTAGGATATAAAGGCATTATTTACATCCTTATCGCTTTCATAAAGTAATCCCTGGAACGCCAGCGAAAAAGCGTCGTTGCTATACCTGTTGTTATTGTTGTTAAATTTATCGCCCTGTTGCTGTGCCTGTAGGCTGATGCGGCGCGCTTCAACAATGGCATCCTCGGTATTGTGCAGGTAGATATAGTTAAGGGCCTTATAATAGTGGATCATGAATTTTTCAAAATCCTCGCCTTTATACCGTTGCGACATCGGGTTAACAAACAGCCCTACAGCCGCATCGGCAACACTGGTAAGCCCCTGTTCCAACATCGAATCTGCTTCGTTAAAATATTGATTGCTCTCGTTATATTTACCGTTCAAATGGCATACTCTTCCCTTTTCCATCAAATACAATAACCTGTTGCGCGGTTTTTGTATCAGTGTGTTCTTGTCGAGCTGTTTTTCTGCATCTGCATAATTTCCCGCCGACACGTCTTTATAATAAGGTATGATGCGGTCGTTATAAGTAGCACAGCCTAACAAAAAAAGCATCAATCCGATAACAGATGATGCTCCAAGAATATTCTTACGAATGTTTATCATTAATTACAAAATGTAAATAACCCCTTTAACCAATGGTTACGGGGTTTAAGGTAAGGTCGGCTTGCAGCTTAGTTTTTAACGTATTTGGCTATTTTTTTCTCGCCTATCCATACCACTTCGTTGGTTTGGATATTGGTTAACTCCAAATTTACCTGGTAATAAACAACCTTTTGGCGTTTGTGCGCATCCACGATAGAATTGATAGAGCCCTGTAAAATAAAATCGGCACCGTTTTCCAGCCCGAATTTTTTCATTGACGAAACAGAGGCGTTGTTTTGCTGGTCTTCTTTCTCGGCACGCAGCTCTTCACGCTTTTTGCCTCCCTGTACCAGGCGTATCTTTTGCGTTTGTATAAACGAGTTTTCTACATCCTTTAAAAAGGTTTCGGCATCAATATGTTCATGGCTTTTATTCTGAACAAAACCAACAATAACGGTTGGCCTCTTGCCTTGCTGTTCTGTTTGGAAATTGGTGATCCAGGGGCCGTTTAAAATTTTACCGGTTAAATCTTCGGCAACCATCCTCGAGTCGCTGTTATTCCATGAACCGCTGATATCGATCGTTTGATCGGTACTTACGCGGGTTACCTGCCTGGAGCATGATGTTATGATGAATCCTGAAGTTAAAAGTGCGGCTATGGTTACTAATTTATTAAGTTTCATTACGTTGTTTAAAGGTTTATGATGTAATATAATTGTGTTGTCTGTAAATATTTACCAGCCGATGCCGAAACCAAAACGACCGCGACCGTAAAAGTGATTGCCATAGCCATAATTGCCGAAAATGTACGGGTATGAATAACCGCCATAAAGGCCCCATGACGGAGAGTAGTCATAGTAACCTGAATTCAGCATTTCCTGATGCCTCCATGCGCGGTTTTGCTGGCGTCGTTCCTGGCGGGCCTCGTACCAATCATAAGCTTTATAAGTGTTTTGCACGGTAGTGCCATGCTGGCTGTTCAGCGAATCGGCTATAGCGGCATATTTTTGCACACTGGCCATGTAGTTTGGGTTTTGATCGGGAGCAAGCGGTGCAGCTTCCTGGGCTTTTACTATGCCGCCATACAGGCTGCCTAATAGTAAACCGCAAATAATGATTAAATTCCTTTTCATCACTTTTTTAAATTATACTTCAAAAATACATAACTTTTAAATTCATCCGCCCTAAAAAAAAGCTGAGAAGCGTCATTTAACCTAATTTAACAATCATAGCAAGGTAAAAAAATGATACCCGACTTGTTTGATTAGCCTGCTTAAACAAAGAGTTGCGTTGTTAAACTTTATTTGGCCCGAACTATAAATTAGCCCTAACTTTACCCTAACAATCGGTCTGTTTTGCAATGGCGCGTTTGCCGCGAAAAACCAATTTACGAAACCTATAATGAATAAGTTATTTATATCTGCCTTTTTATTGTTCAGCACGCTTATCGCTCGGTCTCAGGATTATGTAATTACTAAGCTGGGTGTTGGTGCCGATAGCACAAAATTGAATACAACCGTTATCCAGTCCGTTATTGATAAGGCAAATGCCAGCGGTGGTGGTACCATTGTTATCCCTAAAGGTGTTTATCTTACAGGTGCTTTGTTTTTTAAACCCAAAACCCGCTTACGCTTAGAAGAAGGCGCCAGATTGAAAGGATCGGATAATATTGCGGATTATCCCTTAATACCCTCGCGGATGGAAGGCAGAAATCTTGATTATTATGCCGCCCTTGTTAACGCCTATCACGTAGACAACTTTAGCATTACCGGTCCCGGAGAAATTAATGGCAACGGTTTGCGTTACTGGAAAGCTTTTTGGGATCATCGCGACTCTTTGAAAAAGCTAAATCAATCGAGCACTAACCTGGAAGTACACAGGCCGCGCCTGCTTTTTATTTGGGGATGCAATAACGTCACTATCCAAAATGTTAAACTGCACAATTCGGGCTTCTGGACAACCCATCTGTACCAAAGTAATAACGTGCTGATTGAAAATTGTGATATCCGCTCGCCATTTAAACCAGTACCGGCACCCAGTACCGATGGGGTAGATATCGACGTATGTAAAAAAGTAACCATCCGCAACTGCTATATTTCGGTTAATGATGATGCCGTTTGTATTAAGGGAGGGAAAGGCCCGGACGCCCAGAAGTTACCCGGTAACGGTATAGTTGAAGATGTTCTGGTTGAGAATTGCTCTTTCGGATCTGCCCACGCTACGTTAACACTGGGGAGCGAATGCATTCACGCCCGCAATATTACCATCAGAAACTGTAAGGTAGATAATAATTGTCCCATCCTGAGGTTGAAAATGAGGCCTGATACTTACCAATTATTTGAAAATGTTACAGTAGAAAACATCACAGGCACCTGCGGGCAAATTCTTAATCTAAACCCCTGGAAACAATTTTTTGATCTGGGCAACAGCGGCGAAAAGCCATTCGGCATCGTTAAGAATATCAACTTCAAAAACATTAAAGTAAAATGCGATAACTTTGGTGATATTGAAGGGAACCCGGCCGACCAGGTTTCTAACATTGTATTCAAAAATATCGATGCTACAGCCAAAACGCCTTTAAATAATAAGTACAAGGATGTAAAGGCTGAAAATGTGCTGTTGAATGGCAAACCGTTAATTATCAATTAAGGCGGAGAAAATGGGTCTTCTTGATTGTGCAGTTTCCAACTTATAATGACGTTCTTTTAAGTTGTTGATTATCAATATCGAATCGTCATTGCGAGGTACGAAGCAATCTCTACGTATGCAGAGCGGCTCTGAAGGTTCGCCCTGTATATTATAAAGACGTCTACTTAAGTTATTGATTATCAGCACGTCTGTTGTTGCTTGGATAATCAGTATTCTTAACTTAGAACATCGGCCCGCTCAATCGCCGCGGAAGAGCTTGTTCGTTATTCACTATTGTTTGTTTTTGGGTGTGAATGATTGCTATCGCAATTTTGTCTTGATACAAAAAGTAACCAAAAAATCAAGACTGCCCGATCCTTCCACCCACAGGCCAACTCCCGGCCCGGCGTGCAGTCAGGCTTTTGCGCACTTTTCTTCTGACATAATAATAGTCTGCGAGGTTCAAACGTCATCTTAGTGGGTGTCCCCACCGACTTCTGATACCAGGCAGAGTTTGCGTAAGTAGTCGGTGGGACGCCGACTAAGGCATGAATCGGTGCATCCACTTCCGGCCTACAACTTCATTTAGTCCACCATGGACCATGGACTATCGACCATGGACTTCAATACATATAACCGCCCAGGCTAAATACCTATAGCTTCTCCCTTGCCGCCTGCATAAATTTACTGGCGAATACAAAGCTGTTCAGCTCCGGATTATCGGTATGGGCAATCTCTTTATTGCTGCCTTCCCACCATTTTTTACCCTCGTTTAAAAAGATGATATGATCGCCAATACCCATTACCGAGTTCATATCGTGTGTTACTACTACCGTAGTGGTTTGATATTCCTGGGTAATTTCGGCTATCAGTTCATCAATCAGGATAGATGTTTTAGGGTCAAGACCCGAGTTTGGCTCATCGACAAACAAATACTTAGGCTGCATGGATATGGCGCGGGCAATACCTACGCGTTTTTTCATCCCGCCCGAAAGCTCTGATGGGTACAGTTTGTTTTTGCCGGCAAGGTTTACCCGTTCGAGGCAAAAGTTAGCCCGGTCAATCTTTTCAGACCGTGGCATCTTGGTAAAAAGGTTGAGCGGAAAAATAATGTTATCCTCAACCGTCATCGAATCGAACAGGGCCGAACTTTGAAACAGCATCCCAATCTGCTTACGGATGGGTACGCGTTCTACAAAGTCCATGTTGGTGAAATTTTGCCCATCGTACAGTACTTCGCCTTCTGTAGGCTCATGCAAGCCAACGATACATTTAAGTAAAGTGGTTTTGCCCGAACCAGAGCCACCGATAATCAGGTTATTCATCCCCGGTTTTAATTGCGCGTTAATACCCTGCAGTACTTTATTTTCGCCAAAAGTTTTGTGAATGTTTATCGTTTCTATCATAGCATCAAACGCGAAATAACTAAGTCGGCAAATAAGATAAAGATACAGCTGAAAACTACGCCGCGTGTGGCTGATTGACCAACCTCTAAAGCGCCACCCGATGTATAAAACCCCTGGTAAGCGCAAATGGAAGTAATAATAAAGCCAAAAAAGGTGGCTTTAACCATACTTACCTGTAAAATAATAGTTTTAAAACCATCTGTCAAGCCGGTAATATAATCGGCCGTTGATACTTCGCTTGATGCTGCACAGGCTATGTAGCCGCCCAGTAAACCCAGGCTGATGGATATCACCGTCAATAAGGGGATCATGAGCACGCCCGATATGATTTTAGGCGAAATGAGATAACCGGGAGCATTTACGCCCATAATCTCGAGCGCGTCGATCTGTTCGGTTACGCGCATGGTTCCAATTTGGGATGCTATGCTTGAGCCCACCCGACCGGCCAGTACCAGTGCCGATATAGTAGGGCTAAACTCCAGGATGGTAGAGTCGCGGGTGATGGTACCTACTATGGTTTTAGGGATAAAATCGCTCACCAACTGGAAAGCAGTTTGAATGGTGGCCACAGCCCCAATAAAAACCGATATGATGCTGATAATACCCAGGGAACCTAATCCGATAGATACCATTTCGCGCATTACTTCGGCCCAGTAAACACTAAACTTTTCGGGCCGCTTAAAGCTTAGTTTCATCAAGAGTATATATCTTCCCAGGTGGTATAGCATTCTTTTAGTTTAATTGGGGTAAAAGTACATTTTTTTCATTTAATCGTTTGCTTTTTTGACTCGGTCGAATCATCAGCTTGCTTTTTTTGTTATTGTATCAATACGGCCACCTGTTTTTTAGCTTATTTACCGCCAGGGCTAACATTCCTTTTAAATTTCTAATTTTAAAGCGGGAGTTTAGAGCTCCATCATCCAAAATAAAAAAACATGGAAAATGTGATCATCACCGGCGCAACCAAAGGCATGGGCCGGGCAATTGCCATAGCCTTTGCTAAACAAGGAACAAACCTGGCTATTTGTTCGCGTAATAATGAAGAATTATTGATTTTAAAGGAACAACTCATCAAGATAAATCCCGAAATAAAAATTGTAAGCCGCCAAACCGACTGTAGTATCAAGGACGAGGTATTAACTTTTGCAGGCCTTGCCGAGCAGGAATTGGGCTTTATAAGTGTAATTATAAATAATGTGGGCGTGTACGAACCATTGAGCATATTGGATGAAGATGAATTTGCCTTTCAGCGCATGCTGGATATCAACTTGATGCCTTCGTATCAGTTATATCGTTATTTTGGTAAAACCATGATGGCATCCGGCCGCGGACATATCTTTACCATATGCTCGGTGGCCGCTATAAACCCCGTTGCAGAAGCCGGCATGTATTCTGTAACTAAATTTGCCCTGCTGGGTCTAAGTAAAGTAATGAGGCTCGAGATGCAGGATTACGGTGTAAAGGTAACTACGCTTTTACCGGGATCAACATTAACAGAATCGTGGAAAGATACCGGTTTATCTCCGGATAGGTTTGTATCTCCTGATGATGTTGCTTCGTCAATTATAGCAGCCTGGAAAATGAGCAAAGGTGCTAATATTGACGAGATCGTAATTAAACCTGTATGGGGCCAGGTGTAAAATTATTAAACTAAAAAACTCAGTCATGGAAAACAAATTATACCGAGATGAGCACCGTAAAGTGATAGGCGGTGTTTGCGCCGGTTTGGCAAATTATTTTAATGTAGATGTATCGCTGGTGAGGGTAGTGTTTGTACTTGCCCTGCTACTAAAAGGCGGAGGCTTTTTAATATACTTCATTTTATGGGCGGTAATTCCGGCCAGGCCCTTTTATACCGTTGACGATCAGTTTTTTACTCCACCACTTAAACAACCGGAACCTTTTGTGCCAGCTAAAAAAACGATATCTACCGGCAGCCTTATCGGTGGCATAGTGCTTATTATGTTAGGCGGCTATTTACTGCTCGAAGAATATGATATCATTCCGGATCTGGATTTTGATAAATTTTGGCCAGTGGTACTGATCGTTATCGGGTTGGTTTTAATGTTTGGTTTTTGGCGTCGCAAACCCGAGCCGGAACAACCCAAGGCGGCAACCTGGGATCAAAAAGACACTGAAGCCGAAAATAAAAACGACAACGATATTTCATCTACTGATTATACTAAAACGATATAAGATCATGCGGAACGATAAATTAATTCCGGGTACAATCCTGGTCATCATAGGGATACTTTTTTTGATGGATAACTTTGGCCTTATTCATTTCAGTTGGAGTAACTTTTTTCACCTTTGGCCAATAATTCTTGTAATTGCAGGTGTAAACCTGGTGTTTTCGCACAACCGCTCCGGAGTGGCAACGGCTATCAAAATAATTGTTTTGATTGTGGGCCTGGGCTTTTTAATATTCAGTGGCCTAAGGCGGCACCAGTATGATAATAACTGGGACTTTGGTTTTAACAGGCATTATGACTACAACGACTCGGACACTACCGATGATAATGATGACGACGAGATGGATGGCGATTCGATTGTAAAGGTTGAAGGGAATGGGCATTATCAAGAAGCCTACAAGCCCGAAATTAAACTTGCCCGCTTAAATATTACCGGTGGTGGTACAAGCTACACATTGAAAGATGCAACTAACAATCTTTTTGAGGCCGATACCAAAGAGTATAGCGATAGGTATGTGTTAACAAGCAGTGTTGATTCGGCCACGCAGACGCTCGATTTTGATATGAATAATAAGCACCACCATGGTATACACTTTAACTTTGGCGGGAATAAAGCCAACAAAGCTTATATTAAATTAAACAATAACCCGGAGTGGGAGATCAGGGTGCAAACCGGGGCTACCAAGCTCGATTTTGATTTAACCAACTTTAAGATCAGGAAATTGAAACTGGAAGGCGGCGCGGCATCTTTCCACGTAAAAATGGGTCAGCCCTTAGCCGAAAGCAGGGTGGAGGTTTCTACTGGTGTATCCGAAGTTTCGCTGAATGTGCCTCAAAACGCAGCTTGCCGTATCACAACCGAAACCGGCCTTTCCTCTAAAAGTATTACCGGCTTTCAAAATACCGGCGAGAACGAATACGAAACGCCGGGGTTTGATAAAGCTGCTAATAAAATGTATATTAAGCTAAGCGGTGGCATATCTGATTTTAAGGTGAAACAGTATTGATTTTAAGTCCAGAGTCCTTAGTCTGGAGCCTTGAGTCAAATTGCGTTTTTTTAATGAGCATTAGTTTGACTCAGGCTTAACCGACATTTGGCCGTTAAAACGGCAGTCCTTTTAATGGATAGCCAGGAGTGTAAGGCTCCTATTGGATTTGCTTTATTCAATTGCGATTAAAAGCGAAGGGCAATAGAATAATAACAATATTTAACAGCGGCAAAGGGGGCATCTTATTGTTCCCTTTGCTGTTTTTAGCAGGATATATGGATGACGAATATTTATTAGTGGTAAATGGTAAGCCCGAAGGGCCATATACACTGGATGAGCTAAGGGCAAAACGCATTCAGGCGGATGATTTTGTTAAAACAGCATCGATGGTTGATTATAAGGAAGCGCACGAAATTGCCGAACTGCGTTCCATATTTGGCTTTCGTTTACAATCGGTTGTGCCGCAATATTTCGGAGCTTTTGATCAGCGTGTGCTGGCCGCCCTTATCGATTGGCTTATTGTAACCGGAGTATTTGTTGTACCGGCCCTTTTGGCTGTATTGCTAATCGGCGATAAGCAAATCCGTGTCATTTTATCCCTTAGTCTTTTGGTCGTTGTTCCCTTAGCCAACCTGGTGTATCATATTGTAATGGAGGGTTCCGCGCGGCAGGCTACCTTCGGTAAAAAGGTTTTGAAGATCAGGGTTTGTAACCTGGATGGCTCTGATATTGACACCGCCAAAGCAGCGGGGCGTAACCTGGCTAAGGTGTTTTCTGCGCTTACGTTTTTCGTTGGTTATATCATTTGTTTTTTTAATAAAAAACAACAGTGCCTGCACGATATGATAGCCGGAACTTTGGTGATGCGCGACAGATTGGTTTGATAAAATCAATAAAAAAAATTGTCGCTTTTATTGTCGACATCCGTACAAGTTTTGCGATTGAAATAAGCGGCTTCAGCTGGTTGATGTAATGCTGATGTTAATTATTATGGATCAACTATCGCCTTTATAAGCAATCACCACATAAAACCATTACTTTTGCGCTATAGTACATTGCTGCATATATGAATAACGAATATTACATTTTAAAAGACGGTCAAAGAGTTGGCCCATTCAACACTCAGGAGTTAATGGACAAGCCTCTGGAATCCGATGATGTTATTTTGTTACCATCGCAAACACAGGGAATCCCGGCTTATACGATGCCGGAATTCAAATCTTATTTTAAAAGTGAAGGTATTTACTATCCCACTCGTGAAAATACATCAACTTATTTTTTGCGTTTACCAGCCTACATTATCGATGCTTTTGTTGTCGCGATTGGTACAGAGATACTCGCTCTATTTATTTTCCCGCAATACATGTTTAAGCTCCAGGGGGTTTTTACGTTGGAATTGATGAAGGATCCTAATGCGTTAGCACAAACTCTGAAGAAATACAGCACTGATGTGATTATTATTCATACTGTATTGTCGTTGATGATAATACTGTATAACGCGATCTGCGAATCGAGCAAGATAAGGGCATCAATAGGGAAATACGTTTTAGGCTTAGCCGTTGTTGACGAATCAGGTTACAGCCTATCTTTTGGCCAGGCATTTAAACGCAACATTGGTAAAATCATCTATCTGATTATGGATTTTTTAATCGGCGCTCTTTCTTACATAGCCTATATGCGAATCATCTGGGGCGACCGCCATCAGGCCATACACGACAGGTTTGCCGCATGCTTTGTAGTTAGTAAAAAAATGTAGATTGGTATTGAGGCATGAGCCGGGAGTCTTTAGTCCTGACTGATTACTAAAGACATTCCAGGCTTCTAACGCAAGGCTGAAGACTCCTGACTAAAGACTCAGGACTCCCGGCTCTCGGCTACTTTCTCCTCACTAACGTATATTTTAGCTTCCCTATCAGGGCCAATGTAGAATCTGCGTTGGCGTTAGTATCATATAGTTTTAAAGTGTCCTTGTTTATTTTAAAGGTATAACTCACCTGTTGGGGGCTATATAAATCGAATGCAATTTCATCCAGGTTCTTCATCGGCCCATTGTTCAGGTCGTTTTGAATGCTGTAGGTTAAAAAATTGAGCAGGCCGGTAACTCCGCCCCGGTCGGTAAAGGTGACATTGCTCCTCGCGCCCGAACTATCAGTCGAGGTATATTTACCCGCTATCAGGCCTTTGTTAATCAGGTAGTCTATACCATCATCTAAATTCTTGGTTTTTTTGTTTAGCGCCTTAACATACCGGGTAGTAGTGGTTGTATTATTCCCGGGGTTATAATCGTATAAAACCAGGGTAGTGTCATCGCTTCTGAACCGGATATAATAGCCGAGGTCAAAATTGCCAAGTTTAATAGTCCGTTTTGTTTTTCCGGGTGTAAACTTTAGCACCAGGTTACTGCCTTCGTGGTTACCCCAGCCAGCCGCCGTGATTATGCTGTCGCCTTTAACGCTTTGGGTGTCTATCACTAAAACGGTTAAACCAGTAGCCATATCAGCAGCCGCCAGGGGCGATTGGTATTTAATTACCTTGTCGATGTAATCGCTTTTTACCCATGATCCGCCAATAATGGGTTTGAATTTTTTGATCAGGTTCCGGGTTTCAATCTCCGCTGTGTTCGTTGCCGTGTCAGTGCTCTTGGTTTTTGTATTGCTTTTGCAGGATACCAATACAGCGATGATGGCTGCGATAAATAGGATATTCTTCATACGATAGTTTAAGTAGGATGCTCACTAAAATATAACTTTTTCTTTACCCGTCCATGTTTCCCGGCTAATTATTCGGCTATAAATCATCATCATTATCATTAACTTTGTACATTAATATTTTTACATGAACGCTGAAGCAATTAAGGCCCTGAAGGGTGGTTACTGTAATTCGTTAACGGAATATTCGCGTTTTGTAACACGCGAGGTAACTATTGGCGATGTGCCGATGGGCGGTAATAACCCCATCCGGATCCAGAGCATGACAACCACCAATACCATGGATACCCTGGGTACGGTTGAGCAAAGCATCCGCATGGTTGACGCCGGCTGTGAGTACGTACGTATTACGGCGCCCAGCATTAAAGAGGCCCAGAACCTGGCCGAGATAAAAAAAGAGCTGCGTAAGCGTGGTTATACCGTGCCGCTGGTGGCCGACATCCATTTTACCCCGAACGCTGCCGAAGTAGCCGCGCGGATTGTAGAGAAGGTGCGTGTAAACCCCGGCAACTATGCCGATAAAAAGAAATTTGACCAATTAGAATATACTCCAGCCGAATACCAGGCCGAGTTGGACCGCATCTACCAAAAGTTTGCGCCCCTGGTAAAAATATGTAAAGAATACGGTACTGCTATGCGTATCGGTACCAACCATGGTTCGCTGTCAGACAGGATTATGAGCCAGTACGGTGATACACCGCGTGGCATGGTAGAATCGGCTATGGAATTTATGCGGATGTGCGAGGCGCTTAATTATTATAACCTGGTCATCTCCATGAAATCGAGCAACCCGCAGGTGATGGTGCAAGCCTACCGGATGCTGGTGGAAACAATGGTTGCCGAGGGGATGAACTACCCGCTGCATTTAGGCGTAACCGAAGCCGGCGACGGCGAGGACGGACGCATTAAATCCGCCGTAGGTATAGGCACCTTGCTGGAAGATGGTTTGGGCGATACGGTAAGAGTATCGTTAACCGAAGAGCCTGAATATGAATCGCCGGTAGCCATTGCTCTGGTGAACCGTTATTTTGTAAGAGGACAGAGGGGGGGGAGTCTTGAGTCGGGAGTCTTGAGTCTTGAGCCGGTAGGCTCGAGCCACAACTCAGGACTCACAACTCAAGACTCAAGACTCGAGACTCAGAACTCAGAACTCAAGACTCCAGACCCGGTTACTGAAAGAAGGCACACCTACGAGGCCAACGCTTTTATAGGTGGGCACATGGTACCGAGGGTGGTGGTTGATCTTTCGGCCAAAAACCTGAAAGATCCGGCGGTATTGAATGATGCCGGTTATCTCTATTCGGAACTGTTGGATAAATATAACATGGCCGAGCAGTCGGTTGATTTTGTTTACCTGGCCAATCAGTTGCCCTCGTTTAACTTTCCCGGTAATTTAAAGCAGTTGTATAATTATGAAACCTGGAAAACTTTAACTGATAAAACCAATTGCCACCCGGTTTATAATTTAAGCGAATATATTTCGGCCACTGAGCGTGATTATGCGCTTAATTTAGTGATTGTTAAGCCAGGCGATTTGGAAACAGATGATTTTGGTTTGTTACCTTTAAACAATACCCTGGTTTTTGTACTGGAAACTGACGCCATTAACGGTATGCAGGATCAGCGCGGTTTCTTTTTTAAACTACAGGAATTAGGCTTAGATGTCCCGGTTATCATTAAAAGAACTTATCCCGAAAATGAGTTTGATTTAAGCAAATACGGCGATATCACCAGCCCCGAAGAACCTGTATCTAAATTGCAGCTTTATGCGGCTACCGATATGGGGGCCTTGCTGGTTGATGGGCTTGGAGATGGCATCTGGATAGATGCGCCCTCCATCCCCGTAAAAACTATTACCTCAACAGCTTTCGGAATTTTACAGGCTACACGCTCAAGGATTTCAAAAACCGAATATATCTCTTGCCCAAGCTGTGGCCGTACCTTGTTTGATTTGCAGGAAACCACCCAGATGATCCGCAGTCGCACCAGTCATTTAAAAGGATTGAAAATTGGTATTATGGGATGCATCGTCAATGGTCCCGGCGAAATGGCCGATGCCGATTATGGCTACGTGGGAGCCGGACCGGATAAGATAACCTTATACCGCGGCAAAGAGGTGGTACAAAAAAATGTAAGCGCCGCCAATGCACTCGATCAGTTAATCGGTATTATTAAGGGCGATGGAAACTGGATTGAGCCTGCTGTTTAATTTAACGGCGTAAAGGCGGCAAACATATCTGCCGTTTCGACCAGCGTATTTAAGGGCACATACTCGCAAACTTCGGCAAAGGCCGCCCAGATCTGGTGTACTCCCGGATTGGTATGTGCCTTTTCAATGGCATCAGCGTTCAGCCATTCAAAAACTTCGGTGATGGTGCCGTTGGCAGTTTTAACAATAATCGGCTTTCTATCGGTAACTAAGCCCAGCTTGGCAAGGTCGGGTACGTGGTTAAATACCAGTTGTTTTAATTCATTCGCTTTTCCCGGTTTTGGGCTTGTAGGCTACTATAACAAGATTGGGTGATGGACTGCTGTTCATTGTAATTTGGTTTCTACGAAGCAATGATCTCGTACTCATCATTTATAAACAAAAAGCCGTTAAGTGTATAATCTTAACGGCTTTTCTGGGTTATGCCAAAGCTACGGTTAACGTATCCTGCCACGATTGGCATAAGGGCTGGTATTTGGCCAACAGGCCTGCGTCGGTCTTTTTATTGAAGAAAGGCAATTCGTAGGATGGATTCAACACATCGTTTATCAATAACTTCAATGTAATGCTGTTTACATTTTTTGAAAACGTGGTAGTGCCCGAAGTGCCTCCAACAACAGCGCCCGCTACGCCAAACATTAAACCGCCTACCAGAGCGCGCGATATTGATTTGGAACTAACAGTTTGGCCATCGGCAATTATTTCTGTTTTAATCACATCATCATAGTTAACCACTGTATGGCTTATAAGTACCGGGTTAACCTTGTTGTGGAGTTTGGCCATCATCATATCGGCATTTGATAATTTTTTTGCCAGGATAAGCCTTTTACTGCTATTATCCAAGGCGATAAAGCAGGCGCCATTTTGATGTGTAAATGATTTGTCGGTTTTAAAGCCGGGGATGCCTGAAGCCAGGTTTTCAAATTGCTGTTTGGCTAATTTGTTGTCTTTTCCTTTTTTTAGTCCCTGCGTAACAATTAGAACTACAACTACAAGAAAGAATAAAAAAAATATTGTCATCATGATTGGTTTAGGCTGTGAAAGTAACAGTAATTGGTAAAGTAGACAAATATAAGATGAGGTAAAGTAGCAATATGCAAATATTTAATGGCGTTTTAACAAATTGGGTTTAGTATAGATTGGCAGGCTAATCAATCAGTAATCTTCATCCGGCGGCACATTTTAAAATGAATTAAAACCTGTTGAGCAATATCGGGTTATCAGATAAACAAGTTTTACAACACCATGTCAAAAAATGTAGCCGACCAATTGGTTGAAATGCTGGTTGATGCCGGCGTTAAAAGAATATATGCCGTTACCGGCGATAGCTTAAACCAGGTAAACGACGCCGTAAGGCGTAACGGGAAAATCCAGTGGATCCATGTAAGGCACGAGGAGGTTGGCGCTTACGCTGCAGGAGCCGAAGCGCAACTGGAGGGAATTGCCTGTTGCGCGGGCAGCAGCGGCCCCGGCCATGTGCATTTAATTAATGGTTTGTACGATGCCCATCGTTCTGGCGCGCCGGTAATTGCCATTGCTTCAACCATCCCGAGCTTTGAGTTTGGTACCGATTATTTCCAGGAAACCAATACCATTAAATTGTTTGACGATTGCAGCTATTACAACCAGTTGGCTACTACGCCCAAGCAATTTCCGCGGATGTTCCAAACGGCTATACAGCATGCCATCCAAAAGAAGGGTGTGGCGGTATTAGGCTTGCCCGGCGACCTTACTTCGATGGATGCCGAGGATAGCCCTACGGCTATGCAGGTTTTCAAAAACGAAGCGGTAGTTAAGCCGTCGGACGCGGACTTGCAAACCCTGGCAGAGCTGTTAAATAAACATCAAAAAATTACCATCTTTTGCGGTATTGGCGCCAAAAGTGCTCACGATGAGGTGGTTGAATTGGCCGGAAAATTGAAGGCCACAGTGGGCTACTCTTTCCGTGCTAAAATGAGCATTCAATACGATAATCCTTACGAAGTGGGTATGACGGGTCTTTTAGGGCTACCCGCTGCTTACCATAGCATGCACGAATCGGACCTGGTGTTGTTATTAGGTACCGATTTTCCGTACACGCCTTTTATGCCCCTGAATGCCAAAATTGTTCAGATCGATTTAAAGCCTGAACGCATAGGCCGCAGGGCCAAAGTTGATATCGGTCTGATGGGAGATATTAAGGATACGCTGATCGCCCTGCATCCATTACTCCACCGGAAAGAAGATGACAGCTTTTTAAAGGCGCAGCTGAAAGTTTATGCCGATGTGAAGGAGAAGATGCAGACTTATATTGAGGACAAAGGGAAAAGGGATGCCATCCATCCCGAATACGTGGCATCGGTAATTGATAAACTGGCCGATAACGATACCATTTTTACGGTAGATACAGGCATGTCATGCGTGTGGGGCGCCCGGTATATTAACGCCACCGGGAAACGGGTTATGCTCGGGTCGTTTAATCACGGCTCTATGGCTAACGCTATGCCACAGGCTTTAGGTGCGGCTTTAACCTATCCGGGCAGGCAGGTGGTGGCCTTATGTGGCGATGGAGGGATATCGATGCTGTTGGGCGATATGGCTACCATTGCACAGTACAACTTACCTGTTAAACTTGTGGTATTCAATAATAAATCGTTAGGGATGGTGAAACTGGAGATGGAAGTTGCGGGCCTTCCCGATTGGCAAACCGATATGGTGAATCCGGATTTTGCAGCCGTAGCCAAAGCGATGAATATCAAAGGTGTAACGGTAACTGATCCTGACGATGTAAACCAGGCCATCCGCGAAGCGTTTTCATTCAACGGCCCTGTACTCATCAACATCATGACTGATCCGAACGCCTTAGCCATGCCTCCCAAAGTTGAATTTGAGCAGGTAAAAGGTATGGCACTCTCCATGACCAAGATGGTTTTAAATGGCAGGATGGATGAAGTGTTGGATACGGTGAAAGCCAATTATAAACATTTGAAGGATGTTTTTTAATGCCTAAAAGCCACGTCGCGTATATTTTGAGCGGCTAAAAAAAGGCATCAGTAATCTTAGAATACCGGGAAATCAAAGCGCTACGGTTGTGGGGACAGAGTTTTGTCAACTTTTTAAAAGTTGACAAAACTGATTACTCAGCCAAAATAAATCAGCGTCTTTATTTCAAGAGGAAAGCCACACTTTTTTCACAAAACTCCAGAAGCGGTGCCGGTAAAACGTCCCCGCTATAAGGATGTGATGCTCCAAAAACATGATCTCCGCCCTTAATCACAACCAGTTCAGCATTGGGTTGCGCGGCATGTAATTGCTCCGCACGTTTTAATGGTACACTTGCATCCGCATCTCCATGAAAAATCAGCCAGGGCTGGCTAACCTCCGACGCTTTTTTTAGGATATCCAAACGTTCCGGGTGCTGTTCCAGGTCATTCAGCAATGTTATCCTTAAAGGCATTTGCTGGTTGGTGCGCCCGTTGTTTACGTACATTACGCCCTGTATCTTCCATTGCGCCTCGTGCTCTTTAGGCCACAGGTTATAAAAGTCGGCAATAGAAGCAAACGTGATCAGCTTGGTTATACGGCTATCTTCAGCGGTTTTAATAATGCTGATGCCGCCGCCCATGCTATGGCCTATCAGGTACACTTTTTTAGCCGGGGGTATGGCAGAGCCGTTACAGGCAAAGTCAATCACCGCGTTTAAATCGTCCAGTTCAATCGAAAAGGTATTGTCGCCAAAAGCAATCAGATCGGTAAAGTCTGTCGGGTGTTCAGGTGTGGTGCCATTGTGCGAGAAATTAAACTTTAAATAGCTGAAACCTTGTCCGGCAAAATAACGGGCTACCAGGTTATGTGTTCCCCAGTCTTTAAATCCTTTAAAACCATGCGCAAATATCACCAATGGCGCTTCAGGATAAGCATCATCAAAATTGAGATCCATTAACATATTCCGGCCCTTGGCGCCAGGTATGGTGTATATTTCTTTGGTAATCATGGCTTTTGTGTTATAAAAATAGGTTGTGTGTTCGGGTGATGGAAGTAAATTGTTCCCCGGGCCAGCAAGTATAAGGTTAATTATATTTTCTTCCCGTTATAACTGATGGAATACAAATCCGATCTCCTGTCTTTTAAATTTTGCACGCTGCCGTACTCATGCAGTTTATCTAATAAAGACAGATCTACATCGGCAATAACAATCATTTCAGAATTTGCCGTCGCTTCCGATTGGATGCCATTGGTAGGGAAGCCAAAATCCGAGGGGGTATAAACTGCCGATTGCGCATAAGATATTTCCATGTTGTTTACATTAGGCAAATTACCTACGCAACCTGCTATGGCAACATAACATTCGTTTTCTACAGCGCGCGCCTGTGCACAAAATTTAACCCGGTTGTAGCCGTTTTGGGTATCGGTTAAAAAGGGTACAAATAAAATCTGCATATCCTGCATGGCCAGTATCCGCGAAAGCTCCGGGAACTCCACATCGTAACAGATCAATATACCTATTTTGCCTGCATCGGTATCAAAAGCCCTAACCTCGCTGCCTCCACGCATCCCCCACGAGTTAATTTCAGACGGGGTAGGGTGTATTTTATAACTCTCTTCCATACTGCCGTTCCGGCGGAACAGGTAGGTGGCATTGTAAAGCGAATCCTCGTCAATTTTGGGCATGCTGCCCGCAATGATATTTACGTTATACGATACCGCCAGTTTAGAAAACTCCTCAACAATAGGCTGGGTGTACTTTGCCAGCCCGCGCATGGCTTGTGCCGCATCCAGATGGTTCAGGTCGGCCATCAGGGGCGTGTTAAACAATTCGGGGAATAAGATAAAGTCCGATTGGTAGGCGCTCACCGCGTCTATAAAATATTCGGCATGTTTCATCAATTCGCTGATGTTGTTATAAGGCCGCATTTGCCATTGTACCAAACCTATTCTAACCGTTGTTTTATGGTTAATAACCGAACTCAGTTCCTCGTAATAAACGTTGTTCCATTCTATCAACGTAGCAAAACCTTTGGAGCGGCTATCTTCGGGCAAATAATTGCGTAATACTTTACGCACGTGAAAATCATTCGCCAGTTGGAATGATAGTGTAGGGTCGTAAATTTCTTTATAGCGTACCTTATCAATATACTGCCGCGGTGTAAGTTCGTTCTGGTGCTTTTGATAATTAGGGATACGCCCACCGGCGATGATGCTTTTTAAATTCATCTTTTCGCATAGTGCTTTGCGCGCCTCATAAAGGCGGCGGGCCAGGCGCAGTCCGCGATAATTGGGATGCACAAAAATATCTATCCCATATAAAACATCGCCCTTATCATCATGTGTTTTAAACGTGGAGTTGCCGGTAATTTGTTTGTAAGTGTGATTATCACCATATTTTTTATAATCAACAACAATAGCCAGCGCGCAACCTACTACAACATCATTTACGGTTACGCATATTTGCCCTTCCGGGAAAATTTTAATGAGTTTTTTGATGGAATTGGCATCCCAATAATCTTCGTCCATGTCGGTATAGGCCGATTTCATAGACTTTTTTAATTCCTGGTAATCTTGTATTTCGAGGTTTCGCAGCTCAATGCTTTGCAGGTCCATATTTGTTACTGAATAAGTTTACTTTACAAAGGCAATATAAGGCCTATTTGTTTGTAAAAATAGGTAATGAGCTTATTACTTGGTATACCACCACGCCCAGGCAATCAGCAGGGCCTGCAATGGTACCCTGGCCCAGGCCATTAAGGGGCCAACTACCAGGTTACCCATTTTCATGGGCGCGTTTTGTATCATATAAATATGTACAGGCATAAAGGCCATAAGCATCAGGATAATTCCCCAGGCAGCTAAGTGCCTGGTTTGCGGAAAGATCATCAATAAGGCAAAAGCCACCTCAAAAAAGCCCGCCAGAAAATTTAGCGCCTGCGGATAAGGCAAATAAGGAGGCATTATTTTGAGGTATCCGCCCGGATGGCGGAAGTGATTAATGCCGGCAAAAATGTAGCCCGCAATTAACAGTACTAAACCGATATTTTTGATGATTTGCATGGTATATAAACGTAAAAAGATATTATCCGGATTAAAAATGATTTGCGTTATTTGCGGGCATGATCGTCGTCACAAAACAGTCCGGAAATCAATTTATAACCGTTCTAAATTGAAGTTGTTTGACAAAGTGTTGACACAGCATCATTTTAAGGATATTACTTTTGTCAGGTCTTATTTAAACTGCTTTGAAGTATTTAAAAATTATAGCATTTACGCACAAACAGATCGAACTGAGGGAACTGGGTAAACTGGTAATTTGTCAGGAAAATCTTACTGTAAAACTTCAACAGGTTAAAGCCGAATTTAATATTCCCGAAATTTTTTATCTGTCCACCTGTAACAGGGTGGAGTTTGTAATGGCAACATCACAAACTATTGATAAGGATTTTACCCGCCAGTTTATCGATTCGTTAGAGATTGGTATTTGCACCGGCCACATGGAAACCTTTTTGAGCGGGGCATGTATCTACCAGGAACAAGAAGCGCTTAACCATTTATTACGTACTTCATGTTCTTTAGAGAGCCTGATAGTTGGCGAAAAGGAAATATTGGCGCAAGTACGTAAAGCTTACGAAAGCTGTAAAGAAGCTGGCCTTACCGGCGATTACCTGCGTATGGTGATGGCTCGCGTAGTAAAAACGGCCAAAGAGGTATATACCGATACGTTGATTTCGCGGAAGCCGATTTCCGTAGTGTCTTTGGCTTACCGTAAACTGAAAGATTTAAAGCTTTGTAACAATGCCCGTGTGGTAATTATCGGCGCAGGCGAAACTAATAGAAATATTTCAAAATATCTTCAAAAACATAAGTTCTCTAATTTTTTTGTATTTAACCGCACGCTGTCTAAAGCGCAGGAATTAGCTGCCGATTTAAATGGCGAAGCCTTTGGACTGGAAGAGCTAAAAAACTTTAACCATGGTTTTGATGTAATTATTACCTGTACATCGGCTGTGAGCCCTATCATTACACCTGAGATTTATAAGATATTGCTAAACGGCGAAACTAACAAAAAAACCATTGTTGATTTAGCCATACCCAACGATACCGCTCCCGAAGTTTTAGAACAATTCCCTGTTAATTTTATCGAGGTTCATTCGTTAAATGAGTTGGCGAAAAATAACCTGCAGGAACGTTACCAGGAACTGGTACATGCCGAAAGGATTATTGAAAATAACATTGACGAGTTTTTACCGATGTTAAAACAACGCCAGATAGAATTGGCCATGCGCCAGGTTCCCGAAAAGATCAAAGAGATCAGAAAAAAGGCACTGACATCCGTTTTTGCCGATGAGGTAGAAACTCTGGACGTACAATCGCGCGAGGTTTTAGAAAAAATCATGGATTACATGGAGAAAAAATACATTAGTGTACCCATGGTAATGGCTAAAGAGATTTTTGTTAAAAATTGCAGTAACTGAGCAATCGCCTTCTGTATCCTGTGTTATAGAATAGCTTTACTATTTCCTGCGGCGTTATATATTAGTGGCATATAATTATGTATCCTGATATGTACCCAAGCGTTACCGTTGATGAAGCAATTAAAAAAGGGAAACGGATAGTTGCCATTCCTGTTTTATGCATCATGCTGGGTTCGTTTTTTTTAACTGCGCTCTTATATACTCAAATTGAATTTTCAACGCGCATATTGGTGGCCTGTTTGTTAGGCAGTTTTGCTATGCCCTGGTTATATTGGAGCGTGATGATTACCCGCTGGCGTATCTGGGCTTTTGAAAACGTTAGAAACGTACATGAATTAAAAAAGCGTGCCATCAAAGAGCAGTTAATCTGGAAGGATGGAAGCTTTTTTGAGAATACTGAAATTCGCACCGCCGATCGGCAAAAAATACAAATCCTTCAGGATAAATTCAAAAAGCCCGATGTATTTATTGATGATATTTCAGTTCCCGGCGAAATCCTAATTTGTTATTCCGCAAGGAAGGCTGTTTTTCTGCTGCTGATGTCATTATTGATAGCAGGGGGCGCAACTTGCCTGATGTCGATGAAATACACCCGAATTTTTAGTATAGCACTCATCGGCGTTGCCTTAATAATGGCTTACGGGGCGGTTAAAAAAATGAATAATAAGTTGCCGCAAATTATTCTCGGTAATCAAGGTATCCAAAGCGCTACGGCTAAGTTTTATGCATGGAGCGAGGTGGTTAACGAGGATGTGATTGCCGTTCAGTCTGGAAAAACCAGGCGGTATTTCCTGGTATACAATTATCCTTTGGGGAAACAGAGAATCGACATTGGGCCTTTAAATATCAGCAGGCGAAGGCTTGAACATTTGTTGAGGATTTACCGGGGCAGGGTAAATGGTGTTAAAGCAAATCATTAAATTGACTTTCTTTTGGTCAAACAATCCTCACAATAAAACAAAAATTACGCTTAACTCTATTTTAAAATTAAATTTGCGTTGCAAAACAATTCAATGTTCGATAGAAAACTCATCATAGGTACGCGCGGAAGTGAACTGGCGCTTTGGCAGGCTAATTTTGTTAAAAATAAACTGGCCGAAAATGGTATTCAGGCCGACCTGAAAATTATTAAAACACAGGGAGACCGCATACTAAATTTGAGTTTTGATAAACTTGAGGGCAAAGGCTTTTTTACCAAAGAGCTTGAAGAGGAGTTGCTTGCCGGTACAATTGATCTGGCCGTACATTCGCACAAGGATCTGCCTACCGAAAACCCTCCGGGATTAACCATCGCTGCAGTATCTGAGCGGGAAGACCCTGCCGAACTGCTGCTGGTTTTAAAAGATTGTGTGGATGTACATCAAAAGCTGTCTGTTAAATACGGGGGCATTGTAGGCACATCCTCTAATCGCCGTAAGGCACAACTGCTGGCCGTAAGGCCCGATCTGGAAATTGATGAACTGCGTGGCAATGTGCCTACCCGTATCAACAAACTGCGTAATGAGGATTATGATGCCATTATGATAGCCAAAGCAGGTGTGGTAAGGTTAGGTTTGGATATGAGCGAGTTTCATGTGGAAGAGATACCCCCAACCGAATTAATTCCGGCTCCGGCACAGGGTGTATTGGCTATACAGGTACGTGAAGCTGATACGGAGTTATTTGAAGCATTACAAATACTAAACCACCCCGACGTTGCCGAAGAGTTGGCGGTAGAGCGCTCCCTTTTAAAATTGTTTGGCGGCGGTTGCCATTTGCCCCTGGGCTGTTATTGCCGTAAGCGCGATAATGTTTTCCAGGTGTTTACCTCCAAGGCAGATGATGCCGAAGGTTTCCCCGACCGTTTATATCTCGAAGCGGATACCACAGAGGGCCTGGCCAATAAAATTGTTTCGTATTTTGATAAGGACCGGCAGTTTTTTAAATCGGTTTTTATTTCGCGCGAGTTATCAGAGCAAAGCTATTTTAGGCGGGCTATCGAGAAATTAGGTATGGAGGTTGAGGCACGCTCGCTTATCCGCACCGTTCCGGTAATTACCAAGCTCGATCCCTATATCTTAAGAAATGCCGACTGGATATTTTTTTCGAGTAAAAATGCGGTTGAATACTTTTTTGAACTGAAGCCTGCCTTCCCTAAAAAGGTAAAGTTCGGTGTGATGGGAAGCGGATCAGAAGATACGCTGCGACGTTGCGGACATTTTGCCGATTATACCGGCGAGGGTATTGATACGGCTGATGTGGCACAGGCATTTGCTAAATTGGCCGAGGGCTCTACCGTATTGTTCCCAGGAGCCGAGGCATCCATGCGCAGTATCCAGCAAGGCCTTTCTGCCGATACAAAAATCATCGATTTGCCAGTTTACGAAACTGTTTTGCTGGATGAAGTTGAACCAACCAACGCCGATATATTGGTATTTACCAGCCCATCGAACGTAGACGCTTATTTTGTAGATAATTTATTACAACCCAATCAAAAAATAATAGCCATAGGTAAATCAACCGGTAAAAAATTTGATGAGATGGGTATTCAATATAAACTCCCTTTTTCACCTGATGAAATAGGCCTGGCCGAAGCGGTGTTTGGGGTGGTTTAAAAAGTCCATGGTCAATAGTCTATAGTCCATGGGGTTAGAGAAGAGTCCATGGTCAATAGTCGATAGTCTATGGCTTTGAAAAGAGTCCATAATTGATGTTCAATAGTCCATGACTTTGAATATGAGAATAAAGTGTATAGTAAAAAACATACCATGGTCTATGGACTATTGACCATGGACTAAAAAATTACCATGGTCCATCGACTATTGACCATGGACTAAAAAAAGTTATGTTACAAAGACCAAGAAGAAACAGGAAAAGTGAGGTGATCCGTCAGATGGTGCAGGAAACACATATTAGCGCAGCTAATTTGATATTTCCGCTGTTTATTGTTGATGGTGTAAGCAAAAAGAGCGAAGTGGCATCTATGCCCGGAATATTCAGGTATTCCATCGATAACTTATTGCGGGAAGTTGAGGCCTGTGCTAAGCTGGGTTTAATGTCGTTCGATTTGTTCCCTAATATCGAAGAGTCTTTGAAAGACAGGTTTGCAACCGAGAGCCACCGCGAAGAAAGTTTGTATTTACGCGCTATACGCGAGGTGAAGAAGAATTTTCCGGAAGTGTGTGTAGTTACAGATGTGGCTATGGACCCCTACAGCAGCGATGGTCATGATGGCTTGGTAGAGAATGGCGAAATACTGAACGACGAAACTTTAGAGATTTTAGGTAAAATGGCTTTGGCTCATGCCCGTGCCGGTGCAGATATTGTCGCCCCATCAGATATGATGGATGGCAGAGTGGGATATATCAGGCGGGTACTTGACGACCATCAATTTACCAATGTATCCATCATGTCGTATTCGGCTAAATATGCCAGTGCCTTTTATGGCCCTTTCCGGGATGCGCTGGAATCGGCCCCTAAGTTTGGCGATAAAAAAACGTACCAGATGAATCCTGCCAACCAGCGCGAAGCATTAATAGAAGCCAACCTGGACGAAATGGAAGGCGCCGATTTTTTGATGGTAAAGCCAGCGCTATCTTACCTTGATGTAATTAAGTTATTAAAAGATAATACTGAACTGCCTATTGCGGCGTATAACGTAAGCGGCGAATACGCCATGGTAAAAGCCGCCGCGCAACGCGGCTGGCTCGACGAGCGCCGCACTACAGTTGAGGTACTAACCAGCATACGCCGTGCAGGTGCCACCTCTATTTTAACCTACCATGCCAAAGAGGTTTTAGAGAAAGGGTGGATTTAGGATGGAGCTTGAGGCTGTAAGCAAGAAGCCTGAAGCAAGCCCATATGTTAAAAGAATAGAGACTAAAATATAAAAAAGATAATTTAAAACAGAAGCCCCGGCTTCGCAAACAAAAGCTTCCGGCTTCGCGCTTCAAGCTTCCAGCTCAAAAACAATGTTCGACTCATTTAAAAAGATATTTTCGGGAAACGAGGGCGATTTACCGGTAACTACAACAGGCAAGCCGGATATCAGCAGGGAAAAATCTGCAGAATTGTTCGAAAAGGCCAAAACCTATTTCCCGGGCGGTGTAAACTCCCCGGTAAGGGCATTTAAATCGGTATACGGTACGCCGCTATTTATCCAAAAAGGTGATGGTTGCCATGTGTGGGATGCCGATGGTAACCAGTTTGTTGATTTTTGCTGCTCGTGGGGGCCGCTCATCCTGGGCCACAACAATGCCAAAGTACGCGAAAAGGTGATCGAGGTAATGCAGCATGGCATGTCGTTCGGCGCACCTACCGCCTTGGAGAACGACCTGGCGGAGCTGATTCTGAAGAACAATAAGTTTATTGAGAAGATCCGTTTTGTAAGCTCGGGTACCGAGGCTGTAATGTCGGCCATCAGGTTGGCGCGTGGTTATACCAAGCGGGATAAAATATTAAAGTTTGAAGGCTGCTATCACGGGCATGTTGATGCCCTGCTGGTAAAAGCAGGCTCGGGCCTGGTAACCTTTGGCGAAACCTCATCAGCAGGCATACCCAAAGCATTTGCTGATGAAACCATCGTTGTATCTTTAAACGACAGGGATGCGTTGAAAAAAGCGTTCGAGGAATTTAAAGATCAGATAGCTGCCGTTATTATCGAGCCCATCCCGGCCAACAATGGGTTATTGCTGCAAGAGAAGGAGTTTTTGCAATTTATCCGCGAAATATGCACCGAAAATAAAACCCTTTTAATTTTTGACGAAGTGATTTCGGGTTTCCGCATAAGTTTTGAAGGGGCCGCAGGTTACTATCAAATTAAGCCCGATATTATTACTTACGGAAAAATAATAGGCGGCGGCATGCCGGTAGGGGCTTATGGCGCATCCAAAGAGATTATGAGCAATATCTCTCCCGAGGGGGCTGTATATCAGGCTGGCACTTTATCGGGTAACCCGGTAGCTATGGGGGCCGGAATTGCGCAACTATCAGAGCTGCTGCGACTTGGCTTTTACCGAGACCTGAATAACAAAACCGAAGAGTTTGTAGCCTCTATCCAGCGTTTTGCCACGGCCCGTAATTACAAATTCAAGGTTTTTAGTGTTGGATCGATATTTTGGTTTGCCTTTACTGATCTGGAGCATGTGCGCAAGGCCGAAGAGATCGACCCCACCAGTATGGAAAAATTCAAGTTAATGCACCGCGAATTATTAAACAGGGGGATTTATTTGGGCCCTTCAGGCTACGAAGTGGGATTTATTTCGTCGGCACATACCAAAGTGGAGTTGGAGAAAGCAAAAAGGGCTATATTTGAAAGTCTGGATCTGGTATTCAGGAAGTAATCAATTGTAAATAAATTTAGTACATAACAGAACTGTATCCTTTTAGCAATAGTGTTCAAATGAAAAAGCCATTTGTAATATTTTATTTCCTGATGATTTACGCCCTGGCGGAGTTGTTTTGGTGGGCCGTTCTGTTGCTTAGGCCCCGCCCAATTAGTTTGGGGATGATAGCGGGCGAATTGGCCGTTTTTATATTCATTTTGCTGGTGGGTGCCTATCATCTGCATAAATCCATCAACAAAGAGCGCGAACTCCATATGCGCCAAAAAAACTTTTTACTTTCTGTTACACATGAGCTTAAATCGCCTCTGGCTTCTATTAAGCTTTTTTTGCAAACCATGCAAATGCGCGATCTGAACAAAGAGCAACGCATTAATTTTATAGAAAAGTGTTTACAGGATATTGAACGGCTGGATGACCTGGTTGAAAACATGCTGATCGCTTCGAAAATTGATAACGAGAATTACACCTTCCCGAAAGAGAAATTTAATTTTTCGATACTGGTTGATAGCGTTGTTAACCGTTTGCAGATTAATAAATGCGATTGTAACCAGCAAATTATTAATGCCGAAATTGAGCCCCAGGTTGAAATTACCGGCGACAAATTTACATTAACATCCGTAGTAACCAACCTGATTGAAAATGCGGTAAAATATTCTGCTCCCTGTGAAGTGGTTGATGTAAAGTTGTATCGTAAAAACAATGAGGTACACTTAACCGTTGCCGATAATGGGATAGGAATTGCCGACGCCGAGAAACCGCATATTTTTGATAAGTTTTACCGCGTTGGTAACGAAGACACGCGCAATACCAAAGGCACGGGTTTAGGCTTATTTATTGTAAAACAAGTGTTGGATAAACACGAAGCAAGTATTAACATCCGCGATAACCGACCTAAGGGAAGTGTGTTTGAAGTCGTTTTCGGGTAACCATAAACCATATATAATTAAAATATTATGCCTAATAAAAAAAGAATATTACTGGCAGAAGATGAAGAGCATTTACTCGAAGCCATTAAACTGAACCTTGAACTGGAAGGTTACAAGGTATCAACCGCCAATAATGGAAAAAAAGCACTTCAAAAATTTAAAGAAGAACGCTTTAACCTGGTGATACTGGACGTAATGATGCCCGAGATTGACGGCTTTGTAGTTGCCGAAACCATCCGGTTAGAGAACTCCGAAGTACCCATCATGTTTTTAACCGCTAAAAATACCACCGAAGATAAGGTTGCCGGTTTGAAAAAAGGTGCCGACGATTATTTAACCAAGCCGTTTAACCTGGAAGAGCTAATCCTCCGTGTAAATAACCTGGTTAAACGCAGCTTAAAGGGTGACGCGCTTAAAGAGTTTAACAGCTATAAAATAGGCGACAAAACCATCCACTTCAATTCGTTCGAGTTGGTGAATGCTGATGGTTCCATTACGCCTTTAACTAAAAAAGAAACCATGTTGCTGAAGCTTTTAATTGAGCGCCGCAACGATGCCGTATCGCGCGAGCAAATACTGGAAACCGTATGGAACTATGATGTTTACCCATCAACCCGTACCATCGATAATTTTATATTAACCTTCCGTAAATATTTTGAGCCCGATCCTAAAAGCCCGGTTTATTTTCATTCCATTCGCGGGGTAGGCTATAAATTTACCGATAACCAACATTAATGTTTACCAACCAGGCACGGATACTTGTTATTTGCATTTTTGCAATGCTCCTGGTTTTTTTTGTTTACCAGCATAATGAGCAGCTTGCCGCCGTATCAGGATTATTTATTTTGATGCTGATATGGGGATATTTTAAAGAAGGGCCCATCATTTTGGCGGCGAAGCATTATCACAATAACGATTTTGAACGCGCCGAAGATCTGCTGATGCAGATCCATAAACCGGAGTGGCTAAGCAAAAAACGACGCGGCTTTTACGAGTATATGTTGGGTGGCATTTGTTTAAAGCAGCATAAATTTGAAGAAGCCGAAAGGCATTATGAGTTGGCTGCCCAGTTTCCGTTGCGCTCGGCAAACGACCATGTGGCGGCTTTGGTACACGTAGCCAATATTGGGTTACGGCAAAATAATTACGAAAAGGCCGAAGCTTATTTAAAGCTGGCCACAAGGCAGGAGGATAAGATAAGCGCCAAAATGAAGGATGTTATTGCCCGCCTGCAAAAAGAACTAAAAAATCGGAAGGCAAACTAAGCTTTGCCTTTTTATATGATATGAAAGACTCTTTATTTATAAAAGCTGCATTTTCTGAAAAAACAGAACGTCCCCCGGTGTGGATGATGCGCCAGGCCGGCCGTTTTATGAAAGAATACTGGGATATTAAAAACAAGTATTCGTTCCTGGAAATGTGCAAAACGCCTGAGCTGGCGGCTGATGTTACCATGCTACCGGTTAATCTGCTGGATATTGATGCGGCTATCTTGTTCTCGGATATCCTGGTGACAGGCGAAGCCATGGGTGGCGACCTGAGTTTTACGCAAAACGTTGGCCCCAGATTTGCCAACCCCGTGAGGACACAGGCCGATATTGATAATTTACAAGTTGAGGTTGGCGATAAACTACAATACGTTGCCGATGCCATTAAAGTGATACAGCAGCGTTTAAATGGCAAAATACCTTTGATAGGTTTTGCTGGTGCTCCTTTTACCGTAATGAGTTACTTGGTTGAAGGCGGCTCGTCAAAAGATTTTAAGTTAACCAAGCTGATGTTGCATAATGAGCCTGCAATGGCTCATCAGCTGCTCTCGAAAATTGCGCAGGTAACAGCCGACTACCTAAACCTGCAGATTGCCGCCGGTGTTAATGCCGTACAAATATTTGACAGCTGGGCTCAGGCCCTGGCTTGGGACGATTATAAAGAGTTTTCGCACCGTTATATTGTCGAGATTATTAGTAAGCTAAACAGGAAAGATATCCCGGTAATATCTTTTTGCAAAGGCAGTTCTGTTTTTGCACCACTGATGGCAGAAGCCAAACCGGATGTTGTATCCATCGATTGGAATGTTGATCTGCTGGATATGAAGAAACGTTTACCGCAAGGAGTAGCAGTTCAAGGTAACCTGGACCCGCATATTTTGTATGCCGATAAAAAAGTAATAAAAGATCGTATCCATAAACTGTTTGAACGGATGCGCGACGAGCCCGGCTACGTATTTAACCTGGGCCACGGTATTATGCCCGATATCCCGTTTGATAACGTAAAATATGCAGTGGAGGTAATTAAAGAGTGGCACTAATGGAGATTGGCACTAATTTCACGAATGAAAGCGAATTTTGAAGATTGGCACGAATTTCACGAATTGGGGCGAATTTTCACTAATGTAATGTTGTAATAGTTCGGGAAGTTGGTTAAAAGTAATTTGAGCCAATCAATTCAGAAAGAATAACTTTTGTTAAAATTTAAGCCGATCAATTCGTGAAAATTTGGCTTTATTCGTGAAATTAGTGATGTATCTTTACGTTAAATCAATCCATATCATATTTGTGGTCTGCTGGATGGCGGGGCTGTTTTATATGGTGCGCTTATTTATTTACCATACCGAGGCGCAGGAAAAACCGGAGATGGAACGCGATGTTTTATCCAAGCAATTCCAGGTGATGGAGAGCAAGCTCATGAATATCATTACCACCCCCGCCATGCTGCTAACCACGGCGGCGGGTATCACCATGCTTTGCTTAAACCCGTATTTAATGCAGGAGCCCTGGATGAACGTTAAGCTATGCTTTGTGGTCGGGCTGATAGGGTATCATTTCATCTGCCAGGGTAAAATGCAGCAAATGCGCCGGGGAGTTTTCACCTGGACATCAACACAACTTCGCCTTTGGAACGAGGTTGCAACACTGTTTTTATTCGCCATTGTGTTTTTAGCGGTACTGAAAAATGCAGTGGACTGGATCTTCGGTGTTTTAGGCTTAATTGTATTCACCATGATCCTGATGTCGGCAGTGAAAATTTATAAGTATTACAGGATGAAGAAGTGAGGCTATGGCTTTACTATCCTCAGTTCGCTATTTGCAGCAATAAAATCAAAGTCTTTATCGTCGTGTAATACAGCTAAGTTGTTTTTAATGGCATAGGTTGCTATTAAACAATCGTTCGGCTTTCTAATCGTAACTCCAACACTTCTTAATTTCCTATACAGTATCGCCGATTCAATGCTTAACTGGTATTGATCTTCCCTTAACTGCATGGTCTCATCAAACATGGATTTGATTTTCGCAAAATCTTGATCCAGCCTCACACCTTGTAAAACTTCCTGAACAATAGTAGGACAAGTTGCAACCAACGTATTTGATAAGCTTTGCTTTAAATGCAAGCTTGAACGCGTTGAATTACCTTTAAAAAAGTTAACCCATACTGATGTATCAACTAAAATGATATTCATTATTCAAATGCCTTATCGTCAAGTTCAACTTTACCCCACAAATCAAGAATCTTTTTCTGACTCTCAAGCTGTATTAATAATTGCAAGGCTTTTTCAACGATAGCTTTTTTTGTTTTTATTCCACTCAATTTCTGTGCTTTTAAAAGCAAGCCATCGTTAATATCTATATTGGTTCTCATATACACATAAATTTCAATAAATATACACATAAATTTATATCAGAAAAAACTTTTATTCCCATGCAACCATTTGCGGGCTTCTTTCATCTTACCTTTAAATGATGTTTTTGGAACATAAATATACTATAGACGAACTGATCGAAGGCTGTCGAAACGGCCAGCGAAAAATGCAGGAAATGCTGTACAAGCTCTTCGCCTCAAAAATGCTGGGTGTTTGTATGCGGTACGCTACCGACAGGATGGAAGCAGAAGATATGTTGCAAAACGGATTTATCCGGGTGTTTAAAAAGCTGGATGATTTTAGGGGAGAAGGATCGTTTGAGGGTTGGGTAAGACGTATTATGGTGCATAGCTCGATAGAGTATTACCGCAAGCATCATAAAATGATGCAGGTAGTTGATATTGAAACAGCGGGCGAAGAGCAATCGGTTGATCCGGTAGCGGCATCAAACCTGGGCGTTCAGGATTTGCTGGTTATTATTCAGCAATTGCCGCCTGGCTATAAAATGGTATTTAACTTATATGCTATAGAAGGTTACTCGCATAAAGAAATCGGCGAAATTATGGACATTACGGAGGGCGCATCAAAGTCCCAACTATCAAGGGCCCGGGGAATATTAAAAGAACAGATTATTAAAATGGAGGGGAAGCGATATGAATATGTCGGATAAGGATTTTGACCAATTATTCCAGTCGAAACTGGCCAATATGGAAATGGAGCCGTCAGCAAGCGTTTGGAATAATATCACTGACGAATTGGATGGCAAAAAAAAGAATAAAAGCGCTGGATTGCCTTTTATGCAGATAGCGGCCGGTATTATTGTGTTGATGGGAGTCTCTTTATTTTTTCTGCGGCCCAATACCGAAAAAATTCCATTGCACGGATATGCCGCTATAACAACAAGCAAAACAGCCGATGTGAGGGCCGAAGATGCTACGGAAGGGGCTATATATGATACAGCAAATACAAATACGCTGGTAATTGCCGCCGTAAGCCGCCCGGCTAAACATGTTGTAAAAAAACAAGCCATCACTAAGATAGTATCAGAGCCGGTTAATACAAATGTTGATTCCGTTCAAAGCCCGATTATCGTGGCCACAATGGCGAGCAATGTAAATACTCCTCAGGCTACCGATGTAAGCCGCCGGAGTACTGCTGGTTCCGATGTAAATCCGCCAGCTCAATCCAGGTATGCTACGCCGTTAAATCAGGTAAACACATTAGCCGCAGCTAAAAATGCTACAGCTAAAAATGCTCAGCCTGTTAAGCGGAGAAAAATACATAGCCTTGGCGATATTTTGAATGTAGTTATTGCAAAAGTTGATAAACGCGAAGACAAAATTATCGAATTCACTAACGATAGTGATGACGAAACCTTTAACATCACCGGTGTTAACCTGGGGCTGTTCAAGGCAAAAAAAGAAAAATAATTCAATCTAAAAATCACTTATAATATGAAACGAATAGTAATTACTGCAATACTTTGCGGGATGATGGGTGGCGTATATGCTCAGCAAGTTAAAACTGATTCTGTTAAAACCACTGCTGATACTGTAATGACTAAAAAGAAACATTTTAGGATACGGATAGGCACGCCACGTAAAGCGGATACTACCAGTGTGAGTAACCAGAAACAAGTAGAGCACCATGATGCAAAGCCCCAAAAAACGTCTGGATTTTCATTCGGGCTCACATTTTCCAATCTGCATTTAGGCTTCGCTACGCTGCTGGATAATGGGAGCTTCACCTTATCACCAAAAAACGATTTTTTGAGCTACAGGCAATTTAAAACAAGCAATGTAGGGTTTGATCTGCTGAAGTTTGGTTACCGCTTTAACGACAATTTTAAGGTGTCACTGGCGGCCGGATTCGACTGGACCCACATCCGCCTCACCAAAAATATCACCATGTTGGGTGATGGCCCGGCCCTGGCTTATCGTACCGATAATATTACCTATAGTAAAAATCGTTTCTCTTCTAATTACCTGGTGTTGCCGCTGTCATTCGACCTGAGGACCAAAGAGGATCGCGACGGAAAAAGATTTCACTTTATATTTGGGCCAGAAGCAGGTTTCCTGATTGATGGTATGGTAAAGCAGATCAGCGAAGAACATGGCAAGCAAAAGGATTTTAACGACTTCCATTTTACCCGGTTTGAGTATGGAGGCTTTGCACGCATAGGATATGGCGATGTGGCAATATATACCAAGTACTACTTTAATGATATGTTTGAGAACAGCCCCGATCAAAAAGGATTAAAAAGCTTCTCTTTTGGATTAACGGTAGGTTTTTAAAGTCCTGAGCCGGGAGTCTTGAAGCCAGGAGACACTGGAATCTTTCCCGGCTCGTGACTCGAGACTCCGGACTGGTCGATAGGTATTTTTCTTTTGTTGTATATTTGCCGTTTATGGGTAAGATACATTTTCTGAATGCTGAATCGGTAACAAAAAACTATAGCAATGATAAAGCGTCGGGTGTAAATAACATCAGTATATCTATCACTCCCGGTAAAATAACAGCCATTGTTGGCGAGAGTGGCACTGGCAAAAGTACCTTACTCAAACTATTATATGGTTTGTTATCGCCCGACGAAGGAGAGGTTTTTTTTAAGGGGGGATTGATTATGGGCCCGATTGAAAAGCTGATACCAGGCCACGATCACATGAAAATGGTAACCCAGCATACCGACGATTTAAATCTATTTGCAACCGTCCGCGAAAACGTATCGGCCCTGCTACCCAATACCAACCTGGAATATAAAAAAAACGAAACGGAAAGAATGCTTCGCCAACTTAATGTTTTGGCATTGCAAGATAAGCGCGTGGCTGATTTAAGCGGAGGCGAAAAGCAACGGGTAGCCATTGCCCGCGCCTTAATAACCAAGCCGGTAGTTTTATTTTTAGATGAGCCCTTTAACCAGGTTGATGCATCATTTAGGGAGGGCCTGCAGCAAAATATCCGCGATATTGTAAAGCAAAGCGGCTTAACGGTTATCATGGTTTCGCACGATCCGGCAGAGGTGCTCTCTATGGCTGATGAGTTGGTGGTATTAAAAAAAGGCAGTATAGTTGAGCAAGGCACGCCCGAAAATATGTACAAGGAACCTGCCATGCTTTATACCGCTCAATTGTTATCGCGTTGCACCATTCTTACTCGGGCGGAGGCAAAGGTATGCGGTATTGATACTAAAAAAGCCGCCGTAGCCATTAATCCCGAATATATTGAACTTATAGCAAGCGGATTAAACAATGATTGGCGGATTAAACAAGTACTGTTTAAAGGTTTTTTTGAGGAACTGCTGGTTGAAAAAAACGATGTATTGTTACGGGTTTTAAATATGGATAGGGGCAGATATAACGAGGGTGCCAATGTTGGTCTCAGGATAAAGAAGTATTTGGAATATGAAAATGAGTAAGACATTGTTTCGGATTAGGCAATATTTTACTCAAGAATCCTGAAAGATAAAAAGACATTATTCCTATGGGATGAGCAATGCCTTTTTTATCCATACTCAACAAACCCTAACTAATTGACGGAAACGAAATTCCCTTAATCTTCCTGAAAAGCTCCACGGCATAAATATCTGTCATGCCGGATACAAAATCAAGCACACTTTGAATTTTTGAGTATACATCTGTTTGATGTGTCAAGAATTGTTTAGGCATCAGCGCAACCAGTTTTTTGTGGTATTTGGAATCGTTTTTTAAGTAAGCTGGTATAAATTCTTCCAACAGGCCGTTCATCACCTTATAACCAGCAATTTCAATTTGTACCACCGATGGATAGTTGTAGATTTTTTGGATGGATACTTGTTCAATCTTTTTAAGTACCGAACGGTAGGGCTCATCAATCACATCAATTAGGGAGTGGTTAAAATTGCCGTTCATAATGCTGTCCTGCTCTTTATAAAATAATTCGGAGCATTGTGTGATCAGCGAATTGATGGATCGCGCTCGCATGTAGCTGATCTTTGCATCTTCATCTTCAATGGCGGCTAAGTATTTAGGCATATTGGCACTGTTGCACAAGGGCAGCAGCAACTCTTCCACTTCTTGGTACGATAGGATATTCAGGCGGTGCGCATCTTCCAGGTCGATCACGTTATAACAAATATCATCAGCGGCTTCTACTAAATAAACCAAAGGATGGCGTTTATATATCAGAGGATCGTCCTGAACTTTGGTAAGCTGTAACTCTTCGGCTATCTTTTGAAAGCCTTGCTGCTCCGATTGGAAGAAGCCGTATTTTTTTTGATGGAGTAATATTTTATTGCCGCCTATGATGGAAGCGCAGGGATATTTGGCAATAGCTGCCAGCGTGCTGTAAGTTAAAGCGTAACTTCCGTTGCCCCTGCCTGTAAACGGATGAGTTAGTATACGCAGTGCATTGGCATTACCTTCAAAATGAGTAAGATCGGCCCACTGAGCGGGTGTTACCTGGTCCTGGTAAATTTTGCCGTCGCCATCGGTAAAGTAATACGAAATGGCGGCTTCGCCCGAATGCCCGAAAGCCGGGTTGCCCAGGTCATGCGCCAGGCAAGCCGAAGCGATAATATTGCCAATCTCGCTCATCAAGGGCAGGCGCCGGTCGATGTCAGGCTCGTTCGCTTTTAATTTATTGTAAAAAATGCGGCCCAATGAGCGCCCCACACTGGCTACTTCCAAGCTATGCGTTAACCGGTTATGAACAAAAATGCTACCCGGTAGCGGGAATACTTGTGTTTTGTTCTGTAGCTTTCTGAATGGGGAAGAAAATATCAACCTGTCATAATCTATCTGGAACTCCGACCGGGCGTCCGGTTGATTTTCGTTATATCTGTCCTCATAACCCCAGCGTTTAGCCGAAAGTAATTTTTCCCATTGCATAGCATTCATATCGCTTCAATATTACCACTATTTCAACAAATTTCAATTGTTAATATTGAGTTAGGACTTATTCGGCCTTGCGTCTTTTTTAGAATTGTCGAAGATTTAACTAATCGGGGTGTAAAATAGTTAGGTGGCTGTTCGGAACTGAGAGCGTTGTTAAACTAAAATTTCTGCTTTTAGCCATCAATCCTATCTAAATAATTATTTTAGCCACGTTCATGCCTTCATCAAATATGATTGATCTATAAACCATGAACACATAGCTATGGAACAAAAAATTGGCCGCTTTATTGATCCTTTGAGCGATTTTGGCTTTAAGCGATTGTTTGGAAGCTAGCCCCATAAAGACATATTGATTGATTTTTTAAACCAACTATTCCTGGGCCAAAAGGAAATAGCTGACTTAACTTATAGCCCTACAGAATACGCTGGCGATACCGAGAAAATCAAGAAAGTATTTTTCGATCTGCATTGCACCGGGAAAAATGGCGAGAAATTTATCATCGAGATGCAAAAAGCCGAGCAGCGGAACTTTAAAGACAGGGCCGTATTTTATACCTCGCGCCTTATCAACGAGCAACTGCCCAAAGGCGAGAGCCACTGGAATATTCAACTGGACGAACTATACCTGATAGCTATACTGGAGTTCAAATTCAAGAATGGCAACCCGGACCGGTATTTACATAACGTAGCACTGACCAATACCGATACGCATGAAATATTTTAAAATAAATTGGGTTATAAGTTTTTAGAATTACCTAATTTTGTTAAAACAGAAGAAGAGTTAGAAACCGACCTTGACCGGTGGTTTTATTTACTGAAAAATATGAGCCACCTGGAAAAGATTCCCGCTGTATTAAACAAGCGGATTTTCCAGCAGGTATTCAACATAGCCGAATTAAGTAATCTGACGAAAGAGGAGAAAGCGATGTACGATTCAAGTTTAAAAGCCAAATGGGACTATGAAAACTCAATAGCTTTTGCAGAAGAGCTGGCTGAGGAAAGGGGCATTCAGAAAGGCATTGTGAAAGGCCGGGAAGAAGGCCGAGAAGAAGGCAGATATGATGTTGCCAAAGAAATGAAGAAAGAGGGTATCTCCGCTTCACAGATAGCTAAATTTACCAAGCTCCCCATTGAGGTAATAGAAAGTTTGTAATATTTAACCTGATCTTACTTGCAGTAATATTTGAAAAAATCCCCACGGTGCTAAACGAGAGATTTTTCAGCAGGTATTCAAGATAACCGAATTAAGTAATCTGACAGAGGAAGAAAAAGCGATGTACGATTCAAGTTTAAAAGCCAAATGGGACTATGAAAACTCAATAGCTTTTGCAGAAGAGCTGGCTGAGGAAAGGGGCATTGAGAAAGGTATTGAGAAAGGCCGTGAACAAGGCCGAGAAGAAGGCCGTAAAGAAATCAAATATGATGTTGCCAAAGAAATGAAGAAAGAGGGTATCCCAGATGCACAGATTGCTAAATTTACTAAGCTTCCGATCTCGGTAATTGAAGACTTATAATGGTTCTCAAAAAAATCAGATAATAAGGCTCTCTCATACGATAGTTTACGTGGATATCTGTGAAAACTATCCCTTAATTACAAACAAAAACAGCGATGAGTTTTAAATTTATCGCTGTTTTTGTTTGTTGAAAATGAATTACTTATGCTTTTTCCAGTTTTTCGCCGGTAACGGTAGCCCTTATTTTTTCTTCAAGCTCTTCCATTAGCTCGGGGTTATCCAATATGAGTTGCTTAACCGCGTCGCGGCCCTGGCCAAGGCGGGTATCGCCATAGCTAAACCACGATCCTGCTTTTTTAATGATTTCGTACTCAACGCCTAAATCGATAATTTCGCCCGCTTTGGAGATGCCTTCACCAAACATGATATCAAACTCTGCTATACGGAAAGGAGGGGCAACTTTATTTTTTACAATTTTTACCTTTACCCGGTTACCTGATACCTCGTCGGTATCTTTAATTTGCGATACCCTGCGGATATCCAAACGTACCGAAGCATAAAATTTTAAGGCATTACCACCGGTGGTAGTTTCGGGGTTACCAAACATTACGCCAATTTTTTCGCGTAATTGGTTAATAAATATACAGCAGCAGCCTGTTTTGCTGATGGTACCGGTAAGCTTACGCAAGGCTTGCGACATTAAACGAGCCTGTAAACCCATTTTAGAATCACCCATCTCGCCTTCAATTTCGCTTTTTGGAACCAGGGCCGCCACAGAGTCGATCACGATAATATCGATAGCGCCCGAGCGGATCAGGTTATCGGCAATTTCGAGGGCCTGCTCACCATTATCCGGTTGCGATATCAGTAGATTTTCCACATCAACACCTAACCTTTTGGCGTAATATTTATCAAAAGCGTGTTCAGCATCGATAAAGGCGGCAATGCCACCGGCTTTTTGGCACTCGGCTATCGCGTGGATAGATAAAGTAGTTTTACCAGATGATTCCGGTCCGTAAATTTCTATTACACGGCCTTTAGGCAAACCGCCAACACCTAAAGCAATATCCAAACCTAAAGAACCTGTTGATATCACTTCTATGGGCTCAATGGCGGTATCCCCTAACTTCATGATGGTACCTTTTCCGTATGATTTTTCCAGCTTATCTAAGGTAAGCTGTAATGCTTTTAATTTTTCTACGCTGCTCATTGTTCAATTGTATGGTGTAAATTTACTAATATTTTTAGAATTACTAATTTTTTTGGTAAAAAAAATTAAATTTTATTTTGAGTAAACATACCTAACCGCCTGTGGCTAATCAAATATCTTTATCCACACTGCGCTTTTTGAGCTCTTTGCTAATCAAATCGAGCTTTCGCTTCTTTTTAACATCCTCGGCTTTTTTTAATTGCTGCGCTTCGGCTTTTAGTAAAAAGGCTTCGGTATGGGTACGCTCGTAATATTTACAGAACCAGGTTAGGGGGCAAATATCACATTTGGGGCTCCGGGCAACGCAAATGTAACGGCCATGCAAAATAAGCCAATGGTGTGCTATGGCCAATGTATTTTGCGGCAGGTACTTTACCAGTTGTTTTTCAACAGCTAAAGGCGTATTGGCATTGGTGGTTAAACCGAGGCGGTTTGATACCCTGAAAACGTGTGTATCTACAGCTATAGCCGGAGCATCGTAAACCACGGATGCTATTACATTAGCAGTTTTACGGCCAACGCCAGGCATTTTTTGCAACTCGTTAATGTCCGACGGTACTTCACCGTTAAAAACATCAACCAGCATTTTGGCCATGCCTACTAAGTGTTTGGCTTTATTATTAGGGTAGCTTACGCTGCGGATATAAGTAAAAACTTCTTCGGCGCTTGATGCTGCCAGCGATTCGGGCGTGGGGAAACGCTCAAATAACGGTGGAGTAACCTGGTTGATACGCTTATCCGTACACTGCGCTGACAAAATAACCGCTATCAATAATTCAAACGGATTTGAATAATGTAATTCAGTTTCGGCAATCGGCTGGTGCTTTGAAAAATATTCAACAAAATGCCGGTAACGTTCAGGCTTTAGCATCTGCAAATATAACAAGAGCCCAGTTGATGTAAGTACTACTCCAGATATTTAACGCACGTAATTTAACGAGTGATTTAAAATACTCTGGATGGTAAATATCTTAGGGGCTGTTTCTAACCTATCCAGATCGGCGCGGATGGAGTTGTAAAATGTTGTTTCTTCCAGTCCTAAAGCCTCTATCCCTTCTTGCTCTTTCATCTCAAAGTTGTTAATTGAGTTCAAAATAGTTGTAAATGTTTCAGTCATACGCTTATGTTATCATAAAATATGAACTTAAAACGAAAGCCCTGATGAATTATTTTATTCGACCGGTAATTTTTTCATCTAAATTTCATCTTCGTTTATTAACGAAAAACTAAATCAAATATGCCTATCACCATAAAAGAATAAAGTATAAATAAGAAACGCACGGAACTTGCATTATGTTATAGGTAAATTGTTTTTTAATGCTTAGGGGGGGGGATGTGCTGGGGGGGGGCACAGCAGGTCCGGATAAAGCAGCCTACACCGGGGTGCCAAACGACACCAAAAGGATACTAAGGTTTGGCAACTCCTATAAATAAAGTTGCCAAACCTTAAAAAAGACTAAAGTTGGTATTAATTATTCAGTTTCAAGCTCGATTCTTTGCTTTGCATCATTTTACGCAGGTTGTTTAGAGCGTAGCGCATACGCCCGAGGGCTGTGTTGATGCTTACTTCGGTAATATCGGCAATTTCTTTAAAGCTCAAATCGCCGTAATGGCGCATAATCAATACTTCCTTCTGTTCCGATGGTAAAAGGTGGATCAGTGCTTTCAGGTCCTTGTGGGTTTGTTCGCGTACCAATCGGTCTTCAATACTTTCGTCATAATGGCCAAGCACTTCAAATATATCGAAGTCGTCGCCGTTATTAATAACGGGGGTGCGTTTTTCGCGCCTAAAGTGGTCAATAACCAGGTTATGGGCAATGCGGATAACCCAGGGTAAAAACTTACCTTCTTCGTTATAGCGGCCCGCCTTCAGGGTATTGATAACTTTAATAAATGTATCCTGAAAAATATCTTCGGCCAGGTATTCGTCTTTAACCAATAAATAGATGGACGTATATATTTTTGATTGGTAACGACGGATCAGTTCTTTCAAACCGCTTTCGTCGCCAGCAATGTATAGATGGATCAGATCCTGGTCACTCTGCAATTGGAAATCCATAGAAATACTACTTTAGTTCTTAATTAATAAACGAAAAATGTTAAAGTAGAGTTCTTATCTATAGGGGGATAGTTTAGTGAAACAGTATATTACTCAAATGAAATAATTATTTTAACAATTAGCAAAATAAAATGTAAAATTCTGGTTTTTAAATCAGCACTTAGCCATATTTTTGCAACCGTTAAACAAATTAGGAATATAGTTCTTATTACACAAATAATTTAGGTTTTTTAACATTTAGATGAAGATAGAAGCAGAGAAGGATTCACAAAGATATATTATTATAAAGGGAGCCAGGGTACACAATCTGAAAAATATGGATGTGGAGATACCTAAAAACAAGCTGGTAGTTATTACCGGCATGTCGGGCTCTGGTAAATCATCGTTAGCATTTGATACTTTATATGCCGAAGGGCAGCGCCGCTATGTAGAGAGCCTGTCATCCTACGCCCGCCAGTTTTTGGGTCGAATGAATAAGCCTGATGTAGATTATATCCGGGGCATTGCACCCGCCATCGCTATTGAGCAAAAGGTAATTACATCAAACCCGCGCTCAACGGTGGGTACATCAACCGAGATTTACGATTACTTGAAATTACTTTTTTCGCGCATAGGCCGTACTATCTCCCCGGTATCAGGCAATGTGGTCAAAAAGGATACCGTTACCGAGGTAGTTAATTTTATATCGGGCCTGCCCGACGATACTACGGTTACCGTGCTGTGCCCATTGCATCCACACAATAACAGAAGCCTGAAAGAAGAGCTTGCCGTTTTGATGCAAAAAGGTTTTGTAAGGGTAGAATATCGCGGCAAGCTGGCTCGGATTGAAAGCATGCTCGAGGATATTGAAGTTGGCAACGAGACGCTGAAAGATGATGAATCGTTGCGGATTGTGATTGACCGGATTACCAAGAACAACGAGGAGGAAACCCTGAGCCGTGCCGCCGACTCGGCACAGACTGCTTTTTTTGAAGGCAAAGGGGACTGCTATGTACGCTACCAGGAGCCGGATGGCGAAACGGAAAACGAGCGCTTTTTTTGCGACAGGTTTGAGCTGGATGGTATCCGCTTTGAAGAGCCATCGCCTAATTTTTTCAGTTTCAATAACCCGTACGGCGCCTGTAAGCGCTGCGAAGGCTACGGAAAGATCATTGGGATTGACGAGGACCTGGTTATACCCGACAAAAGCAAAACCATATACGAAGGTGCCATTGCGCCGTGGCGCGGCGAAAAAATGCGAGAGTGGAACGATAAGCTGGTAAAGGAGTCGTTAAAGTTTGATTTTCCTATCCACAGGCAATATAACCAGCTCACCGAAAAACAACAGCAGCTTTTATGGAAGGGCAACAAACACTTCCGTGGGCTGGATGAGTTTTTTAAGGAGCTGGAAGAGCAAACTTATAAGATACAATACCGGGTGCTGTTATCCCGCTACCGCGGAAAAACCAATTGCCCCGAATGCAAGGGCAGCCGCCTTCGTCAGGATGCATCGTACGTAAAGATTGACGGCAAATCCATCACCGATATTGTGTTGATGCCCTTAGATAAAGCCTTTGAGTTTTTTCGCGATTTAAAATTGAACGAACACGATTTAACTATAGGCAAGCGTTTACTGCTCGAAATTGTAAACCGCTTAAACTTTTTAAACGATGTAGGCCTGGGGTATTTAACACTCAACCGCTTATCCAACACCTTATCGGGGGGAGAATCTCAACGGATTAACCTGGCTACTTCCTTGGGCAGTAGCTTGGTAGGATCCATTTATGTGCTTGATGAGCCCAGTATCGGTTTGCATCCGCGCGATACCCAGAAATTGATTGGGGTGTTACAATCCTTACGGGATGTAGGCAATACCGTAATTATTGTGGAGCATGAGGAGGAAATTATGCAGGCCGCCGATTACCTGATTGATATTGGCCCCGAAGCTGGTACACATGGTGGCGAATTGATTTTTACCGGTACCTATGATGAAATATTAAAGGATAAACTGAGCCTTACCGGCAAGTATTTAAGCCGGAGGGAGGAGATAGCCATACCGCAGCACCGTCGCCCATGGACAGATTTTATTGAGATAAAAGGCGCCCGCGAAAATAATTTGCAAAACGTGGATGCCAAATTCCCTATTGGTGTACTTACGGTAGTTACCGGGGTATCCGGCTCTGGCAAAACCAGTTTGGTAAAGCGTATACTGGCGCCTGCTATTCAAAAGGCACTGGGCAGTTATACCGGCGAACAAACGGGGAGCTATGACAGCATTGAAGGCGACTACCGCAAAATTGAGCAGGTTGAACTGGTTGATCAAAACCCGATAGGCCGCTCATCGCGCTCCAATCCGGTGACTTATGTTAAAGCCTGGGACGAGATCCGTAATCTGTACGCGTCACAAACGGTGGCTAAGGCAGCAGGTTTAAAGCCATCTGCATTTTCGTTTAACGTGGAAGGCGGTCGTTGCGATACCTGCCAGGGCGAGGGCGAGGTGAAAATTGAGATGCAGTTTATGGCTGATATCTTTCTGACCTGCGAAACCTGCGGCGGGAAGCGGTTTAAACAACATGTGCTGGATGTAACCTATAACGAAAAAAATGTAGATGATGTGCTGAACATGACCATTGATGAAGCCCTTGATTTTTTTGCCAAGGAAACCAAGATCATCAATAAAATAAAACCTTTGGTTGATGTTGGTTTAGGTTATGTACACCTGGGCCAGTCGTCAAACACATTATCCGGTGGCGAGGCGCAGCGTATCAAGTTGGCATCGTTCCTGGTGAAGGGCAACAACGCCAACAAAACCCTGTTTATATTTGACGAGCCTACAACGGGTTTACACTTCCATGATATTAAAAAGCTGCTGAAATCGTTTGATGCGCTGCTTGAACATGGCAATACCATCATCGTGATAGAGCACAACATGGACGTAATTAAGTGCGCCGACTGGGTAATTGACATCGGGCCCGAAGGTGGCAACAAGGGTGGCAAAGTTGTTTTTGAAGGCGTACCCGAAAATTTAATTAAGCAAAAGGGATCATATACCGGGAAATATTTGAAAGAGAGGTTTAAGTAGTAGGGGGGAGTTGTTGGGAGTTTACAGGTAGAGAAAATAAAATCGAGATATAACGAAGCGCTCTCTATGTTTACGAGGTGGACTTACAGGGCCGCTCTGCCTATGTAGAGATTGCTTCGTACCTCGCAATGACGATTTGGTGTTGATTATCAATTGCTTATTGTTTCGTCATTGCGAGGAGGTACGACGAAGCAATCTCTATGCTATACAGGGTGGACTTACAGGGCCGTTCTGTCTGTGAGAGATTGCTTCGTAACTTATAATCATGTATTGTTAAGGTGTCGATTATCAGCGCGTCTATTTTTGCTCTTATAATCAGTATTCTAAATTTAGAACATCGGCCCGCTCAAACGCCGCGGGAAGGGCTTTGTTCTTTTTGTCTTGACACAAAAAGAACCAAAAAAGTCAAGACTGCCCGATCCTTCCGCCCGCGAGGCCAGCTCCCGGCCCGGCGTGCAGTCAGGGCCATTGCCCGCTCTTGCCTGTGCTCCAATAATTACCGAAGGTTCAAACGTCCTATTTTTTTCTGACTACCAGGATCGATTACTCCGGGGTACCACTTTAGCGCACAAAAAAGGGGTGTCATGTTGAACTTGTCGAAGCACGGTGTGGTGCTTTTCTAACATCGCTCCTATTTCCATTTTCCGCTTTTTTATTACATTTAAGCAATGAAAGCAACATTTCTGTATCTCATACTTATCTTCACCGGCACCATCGCTTTTACATCCTGCAATACCAACACCGGCGGTAATAAAAAAACAACATTCAACATCAACCTCGAGGATGGCTTAACCTCGCTCGACCCGGCTTTCGCGCGTAACCAGTTTGCCATGTGGCTGGATAACCAGATCTATAACGGCCTGCTACAAATTGACGATAGCTTACACCTGAAGCCTTGCCTTGCCAAAAGCTGGGATATATCGGCAAATAATACCTTATATACCTTCCATTTACGCAACGATGTTTATTTTCAGGATGATCCGCATTTTAAAAATGGTATTGGCCGCCGTATGGTTGCCGCTGATGTGGTATACAGTTTAAGCCGGTTGATAGACCCCAAAGTGGCATCATCAGGTTCCTGGATTTTTAGTGATAAGGTACAGGATAGTCATGCTTTTAAGGCTGTAAACGATACAACATTTCAAATTCAGCTAAAGTTCGCATTCCCGCCCTTGCTGGGCATGCTCACCGGGCAGTACTGTTCGGTAGTGCCTCAAGAGGTGGTTGAATTTTACGGTAAGGATTTTCGCAGCCATCCGGTAGGTACTGGCCCTTTCAAATTTAAGTACTGGAAAGAGGGAGAAGTGCTGGTATTGCTTAAAAACGAAAAATACTGGGAAAAGGATGAGCAAGGGAATCATTTGCCTTATCTTGACGCGGTTAAGGCCTCGTTTATCAGCGATAAGCAAACTGCCTTTATGGAGTTCATTAAAAAGAATATCGACTTTTTTAATGATATCGATGGTAGCTACCGCGATGATATTTTAACTAAATCGGGCATCATCACTAAAAAGTATCAGGGCAAATTTCAATACAATTCTCGCCCTTACTTAAATACCGAATACTTGGGTATGCTGGTTGATAGCTCGATCCCGATAGTAAAAAAATCTCCTTTGAAATTTAAAAAAGTACGGCAAGCTATCAATTATGCTATTGACAAGCAAACTATGCTCAAATATCTGCGTAATAATGTAGGTACGCCCGGTTATGCCGGTTTTGTGCCGAAGGGGATGCCGGGATACGATGATGAGAGGGTAAAAGGATATAGGTACGATCCCGACAGGGCAAAAAAGTTGTTAGCCGAAGCGGGTTATCCGGAAGGTAAAAACATGCCCGAAATTTTACTGAGCGCCACCACCACCACCCGCGACCTGATTGAATTTATACAAGGCGAATTAGGTAAAATAGGTATCCGCACCCGGGTGGAGATTACCCAAAGGGCCAGCCTGCGCGAACTGATCGCTAAAAATGGCGTTAACTTTTTCAGGGGTACCTGGATAGCCGACTATCCGGACGGCGAAAATTACCTGTCGGTATTTTATTCAAAAAACAAAATACCCTTTGGGCCCAATTATACGGGCTTTAACAACCCGCAATTTGATGCTCTATTTGAGAAGGCTTATACTGCGGTTAATGATACCGAGCGTTTTAAACTGTACCAACAGATGGATAATGTTATTATGGAGCAGGCGCCTATCGTGGTTTTATATTATGATAAATTGGTGAATTTGTACCAGAACAATATTACCGGCTATAGTAAAAACGCCGAGAATTTATTGGTGCTGAAACGGGTTAGGAAGTTGTAGCGCTAATGAAAAATGTCGAATAGAGCCAGCATGCCTCCGTGCGATTGTTTCGTTCATTATAATGATACCCTCTTTTTTAGTGCGCGCAAGCTGTCATCCTGAGTATCCGATCCGGCCAGCCGGAAAAAAACGGGGATGACATTCGAACCTGTAAGCTGTTTTGCGCAGATAAGAAAAGTGCGCAAAGGCCTGACTGCACGCCGGGCCGGGTTTGGCCTGTGGGCGGAAGGATCGGGCAGTCTTGACTTTATTCACCTGTGTTTGTTTTTAGGTGTTCATGAGCTCCCTACGGTCGGTTTTTGGTTCTTTTTGTGTCAAGACAAAAAGAACAAAGCCCTTCGCGCGGCGATTGAGCGCGCCGATGCTATAGATTATGAATACTGATTTTCTGAGCAAAAATTGCACATTGATATCAGTGCACTAATATGATGCATACTTAACGCTTTTAGGAAATCCCTCCTTGCGTCGGGATGACAAAACGGAGAGTTAAATAGTATTGAAAATCAACAATTTAAGAATATGTCATTATAAGCCTGTCGAAGGACGTGCGCATGGCCCCACCCGGGATGCTGTTTCAGCACACGGTTGTAAGAGTTTAGATAAAAAAATTAACTTAAGTTAGCTTAGTACGCGAAGAACACCCGCAGATGCCCGCCGCACATGCTTCGAGGGGCCTCAGCATGACACCTCTTTTTTTTGATCCAGAAGTCCAACACTTTCTTAACCCTTTGGTGCGTGAAAGCTGTCATCCTGATACTTCGTCAAGGTCAGTAGGTAAGCACGTGCGGCATGGCCATGTACGCCATATCTATTGAAAAACACCATAAATGTCAAAAGTCTTTGGCTCTAAACCCGCACGGATTAGAACTAAAGACTTTTGGCGCATTACTCTCTAAAACTATTGAAATCTAAATCTTTCAACTCATAACCTCAAGCCTCCCGGCTCAAGACTGTAAAAAGACTAATTCCTGTTATTTGATTCAGTTTCCTTCAGGTCATCGTTGTTAACACCTTTCTTTTTCTTTTGAGTAGGATCGTTTGGATCAGCAAAACTTACCTTACCGAAGCTATAGCTAAATGTTAAACCGAACGAGCGGAAAGGGAACACTACGTGGCTGCTTTGTACCAAATGGCTGCTTGCAATATCGGTATTGAAGGTTTTATTCTCGGTAAACGGATCGTAACTATTGATACCAATGCTTGCTTTTTTATCCATGAATTGCTTTTTAACGCCTATTATCCATAAGTTGAACGATTGACCCGGCCCCTGTATGGTGCGGCGGGGCGAGTTGAGTATTAAGATACTTTCGGCCTGGAAACCGTTTGTAAGGCTCACCGAGCCCATTAGGAAGGCATTATACTGAATATACGTACCGTTTTGCGATTGATCTGCAGTAAAGCTGCCCGTAGGGTCTGGCTTGTAGGTATAAGCGTTAATATTGCCACGGACGGTTAATATTTTAATGGGATTTATTGAGCCGAAAAAGCTTGCGCCCCACGAGTTATTAGTACCAATGTTGCGGTAGGTGGTTAAAGTATTATGCAGGTAAGTTAACGGAGTTGTATTAAGTATAACGTTATAATCAACGTTGCCCTGCGAAATACTTTCGATTAGGTTATTGGTATTTTTATAATATACCGAAGCGTTGATCATGGACGACTTAATAAACGTGGTATAGGTGAACTCTACCAGTTTGGTTACCTCTGGGCTCAATTGAGGGTTGCCTTGCGAGTAAGACTGCCTGCTGGTGGTGTTAACAAAAGGGTTTAAATATTGCAGACTCGGCCTTTGGATCCGTTTGGTGAACGTTAATTTAAGTGTTTGATCCTTAATGGTTTTTGTGAAGGCTACCGTTGGGATATAGGTGTTGTAATTTTGTGTAAACGGCTGTAAACTAACGGTAGTGTTTTGCGGATCGCCGTTGATCTGCGTATTTTCAAGACGGCTGCCCAATTGTAAGGCATAATTTTTTGGCAGCGTAAATGTGCCTACCACATAACCGGCATAAACATTCTGGCCGTAATTATAATTGTTGGATGTACGTGCATTGTAAACAAAATTATTAGGGTTATCTGTGTTTATATTGTTTGATACGCCATCATAATTATCAAACTCACTCTCGATGCGGCGGATAATGGTTTTGCCACCCGCTTCCAGTTTAAACTTATCGTTAACCGGCAGGGTATAATCGGCCTGTAAGGTATACTCGTTATTACTGCCCTTATTATAGGATTGCAAATCAGGTTGTGCTACAATAGAGTACAAGGACAATGAATTATAATCAGTGGTGCCATGGCTCCATTGGCCGGCAATATCAATCTGGTGACCTTCTTTTTTAAACTTGTGCACATAATCATTATTCCAGTCGAAGTTGCTGGAGGTGGTTTTTCCATTGCTCAATCCGAGGTAGTTTTGGTTTACATTCGGGCTGGTATAAAAGTTACTTGATGTTCCGTCATTTGTAAAGCCAAACTTCATTACGGCTATAGACGAGGTAAAGCTGTTAAAGTTATTAAAATCGTAACTAACCGAGCCGGAACCACGGCCGCTATAACGGCCTATTTTACTGGTGGCATCCGAGCCGGAGTTTACGTTGCTGGTATCAATGTAAGTGCGTTGGGTTATTAAACTGGTTTGGGGCCAGGTAAAGTTGCCACCAAAATTAGCGGTAATGCTTAAGCGGTTTTGGTTGATGTTAAAGTTCAAATTTCCATTGTTTTGGCGGGTACCAATACCACCGCTTACAGATGCGCTTACGCCAGACATGTTACTTTTTTTGGTGATGATGTTCAGAATACCGGCTGAACCTTCGGCATCATATTTGGCCGATGGAGAGGTAATTACCTCTACGCTTTTAATCTGATCGGCAGGGATGGCTTTCAACACATCCGCCACGTTGTTTGACATGGCTCCCGATGGTTTGCCATTAATCAGGATCTTCACATTCTGATCACCACGTAACGATACGTTTCCATTAATATCAACCGATACCATCGGTACCTTTTGCAAAACATCTGTGGCGTTACCCGAGTTGATAATTTCTTTTTCAGCATTATAAACCAGTTTGTCAATCTTAGTTTCGATCACGTTGGACTGGCCGGTAATTTGCACTGCTTTTAAGGCTTTGCCCGATGGCGCTATAAAAACGGTGCCCATATTGAAATCGGGCTTCTCGGGCGTGGTTACTACCGGGTCGATAGTTTTGTTAGGATAGCCAATAAAGGATACCACAATTTTCCATTTCCCGTTTTTAACTTCGTTTAATTTGAAACTGCCTTTTTCGTCGGTTAAAACACCGTTAAGAGGAGCCCTGCCACCGCTGCGGTAAATAGAAACGGTAGCGTAATCCAACGGTTTCCTCGTGATGGAATCGATAACAATTCCGGATATTTTACCAACCACACCCGTAGTTCCACCTCCCAATTGGGCTTTAACAGCGGTAGTGATCAGCAATATAATTATAAGGGTAAAAAGTTTTTTCATTTTTATATTTTGATTATTAGAGGCAAAAATAATTTAATTGTTACAGCTTGCTCAACAAAATATTGTCACAATAGCATTGATGAACCGGTATTTTTAACAGGATGTTAATCTTAAGCCCATGCTAAAGCGCAAGAGGTAAGCCTTAGCTAATCTATTGCGCTTTTAATTGATATTATAAAATACCCTTGCGTAAATATTTGCTGAGTGTTATACGGTGGCAACATTTATAAACAAAAAATGCCCGCATTGCAGGCATTTTTGATTAAGGTTTCTCTGCCGGTTTAGATTACGATATTGACAATGCGGCCTTTTACAACAATTACCTTTTTGGGCGTTTTACCCTCCAGGTATTTTTGAATATCGGCATTGCCCAATACCATGGCTTCCACTTCGGTATTTTCCAAACTAAGTGGTACGTTTAAATTCATACGGGTTTTTCCGTTGATAGAGATTGGATAAGCAAACTCGTTCTCAATTAAATAAGCCGCGTTAAATTTAGGGTAAGGAGCATACGATAAAGTACCGGGGGCATTACCAAGCAACGTCCATAACTCCTCGCAGATATGCGGCGCATAGGGCGAGAGGATGATCACCATGTCTTGCAAAATAGAGCGCTTGTTGCATTTAAGGTCGGTTAACTCATTAACGGCAATCATAAAGCTGGATACCGAAGTATTGAACGAGAAACGGTCTATATCTTCTTCAACCTTGCGGATGATTTTGTGTAAAGATTTTAACTCCGCTTTAGTAGGTGCCTCATCTGATACCTTAAAATCCCAGGAATCGGTATGGAACAAGCGCCAAAATTTACGCAGGAATTTAAATACGCCTTCAATACCGTTGGTGTTCCAGGGTTTGCTTTGCTCTAACGGGCCCAAAAACATTTCGTACATGCGTAGCGTATCGGCACCGTAACGAGTTGCAATGTCGTCGGGATTTACAACGTTATAATAACGTTTAGACATTTTCTCAACTTCAACACCACAGATATATTTACCATTTTCCAGAATGAAGTCTGCATTTTCAAATTCAGGACGCCATTGTTTAAATTTCTCGATATTTAATATATCGTTCTCTACAATATTAACATCAACATGGATTGATGATGTATTGTACTGATCTTTTAAGCCAAAAGAAACAAATGTATTAGTGCCGCGGCCGTCATTATCTATCAGGCGGTAAACAAAATTGCTGCGCCCCTGTATCATCCCCTGGTTAATCAGCTTTTTAAAGGGTTCTTCTTCAATCACCAAACCAATATCCTTTAAAAACTTATTCCAAAAGCGGCTATACAATAAGTGTCCGGTAGCGTGTTCGCTTCCGCCGATGTACAAATCAACATCTTTCCAGTAGGCAATCGCTTCTTTTGAGGCAAACTCATTGGGGTTTTGCGCGTCCATATAGCGGTACCAGTACCAGCTTGAGCCGGCCCAGCCAGGCATTGTGCTTAATTCGTACTCGTAAGCAAATCCAGCCCCAGGGGCTGCTTTGGGTTTGTATTTCCAATCCTCGGCTCTTGCCAAAGGTGGTTCGCCGCTTTCTGTGGGCAGGTATTTATCAACTTCGGGTAGTATCAAAGGCAATTCGCTTTCTTCGATCAGATACGGCAGGCCATCCTTAAAATAAACCGGAACAGGCTCGCCCCAGTAACGCTGGCGACCAAAAATGGCATCGCGCTGGCGGTAATTGATTTTGGCGCTGCCCATGCCTATTTCTTCCAGTTTGGCAATAACGGCAGTGGTGGCTTCTTTGCACTCCAGGCCGTTGATAAAATCCGAATTAATATATTTACCTTCCTTGGTAGGGTCGGCTTCGGTTTCAATGTTTTGGGAATCCAGTATCGGGATGATCGGCAAGTTAAAATGCTTCGCAAACAGGTAGTCCCGCTGATCTCCTGAAGGTACGGCCATCACCGCGCCGGTACCGTAGCCAGCCAGCACATAATCGGCTATCCAAATCTGGATCTTGTTTCCGTTTAAGGGGTTAACCACGTAGCTTCCGGTAAAAGCACCCGAAATGGTTTTGGTATCTGCCATACGGTCCAGTTCCGATTTCTTTTTGGTTTGTGCTATACAGGCATCAATTGCGGCCTTATGCTCGGGCGTGGTCAATGCCTGAACCAATTCGTGCTCAGGGGCTATCACTAATAGGGTAACACCAAAAATGGTATCCACACGGGTGGTGAAAACTTCAATAAAAGAAGCCTCACCTAAATCCTCTCCAAAGGAGAGGACTTCAGAATCTTGCTTTTCGTCAATTTTTCTGTCGGCCTGCTTATCAAGCTTAGTTTTTATGGCCTTGACAACGTCTTCCGGATTGCTTAAAACTTCATTATTGCTAAAACGAATAACGTCAAATCCCCAATCATTCAAAACTTTTGTCCTAAGTTCATCTTGTTCTTGAGTTTCGATATGGTATCCACCATCAACTTCGATAACCAAGCCCTTGCCTAAACAAACAAAATCAGCAATATAACCATCAATAGGGTGCTGTCTTCTAATTTTGTAACCAGATTGATTGTTCCTGAGTAACTGCCACAGAATATTTTCAGCTTCTGTTAAGTTTTGGCGATTGGAGCGCGAGTTAGCTTTTAATATCTCCCACAAATTTTTATCAGCAGTTTCATAACCGAAGCTGCTTGTTTTTGGGGCTATTTCTTTTGAAGTTTTTTCAACTCCCTCTCCTTTGGAGAGGGCCGGGGTGAGGCGGAATTTCACCATTGCGCCAACGCTTTTGCCAATCCAGTTGCGTTGCATCTCTTTTAAGGGCTCGGGCCAGTCAATATGGTCGAGTCCCTGCAAAAGGCGCTCGGCATAAGCAGTAATGCGCATGCTCCACTGCATCATTTTCTTTTGCTCAACAGGGTAGCCTCCGCGTTCTGAGAATCCGTCCTTCACCTCATCGTTGGCTAAAACAGTACCCAAGGCGGCGCACCAGTTAACGGTACTTTCGCGCAGGTAGGTTAAGCGGTATTTTAACAATTCGGTTTGCTGCTCATTGTGGCCCATGGCTTTCCATTCGTCGGCGCTAAAGGTAGCAGTATCATCGTCGCTTACCGCTTTGATACCTTTTGAACCGGCGGTTTCAAAATGTTGTATCAATACATCGATTGATTCAGCTTTATCAGCCTCCTTATTATACCAGCTGTTAAACAACTGCATAAAAATCCATTGGGTCCATTTATAATAGTCGGGCGAACTGGTGCGCACCTCGCGGCTCCAGTCGAACGAGAAACCGATCTGGTCCAGCTGGCGGCGGTAGGTAGCAATATTATCTTCGGTAGTAATGGCAGGGTGCTGCCCGGTTTGTATGGCGTATTGCTCGGCGGGTAAACCAAACGAATCGTACCCCATAGGGTGCAATACGTTAAAACCCTTTAAGCGTTTGTAGCGTGCAAAAATATCGGAAGCGATATAACCAAGCGGATGCCCCACATGTAAACCTGCCCCTGAGGGGTAAGGGAACATATCAAGAACATAGTACTTAGGTTTGGTTGACTGGCTATCAGCCTTAAACGTTTGATTGGCCGCCCAAAACGACTGCCATTTTTTCTCGATGTCTTTAAATTGATAATCCATTTCGCTTTTTTCCGAATGAAGTGCGAAAATAGTAAACTTTGTGTAATTAGGTAGGGGTTTAGTTGCGGGTTATTGAGTTAATAGTTATTATGTTATTGGGTTAATCGTTATTGAGTTATTGGTTACTGGGTTAATCGTTATTGGGTTGTTAGTTACTGGCAACTGGAATAGTGTGATTACAATAGATTCAATAACTGAGTAACATAATAACTCAATGACCCATCAACCAATAACTACTTCTTCACCGGGTTAACAGGTTGCTCTTCGTTCTCGTGCTTTTGGGCAACATTGTCGTTTTTACGCTCATCGGCGTGATATTCTTTGTCGGATTTTTTAACAACACTTTTATGCCCGTTATCTACGGGGCGTTTGGTTGGGGTATCTGCCGGTGATGGTTTGTCTTTGGAGTTGGCGCTTTTCATGGTCGATTGTTTGGTACATTTAGTTAACCATTCAACTAAAAAATAGTTTGATTGCAGGTTATATATCATATTGTTTAGCCTTGCGATGGTATGAATTTGTGCATTGTATTTAAAGGTGGGTAATTTTCAATAATGCAAATACATCGTAAAAAGCACGAACGATAAATCTGGTTTTGTGGAAACAACAAATTAAATTAGCGGCATGAAAATCATCATCATGTTAACGAGCCTGTTGATACTCGTTACAGCCTGTAACAGCAACCAGCCAGTCTCAAAAGCCGATACCCTGTCTGCAAAAAAAGTAAACGGTATCCAATACACCTGCCCCATGCATCCTGCGGTAGTGAGCAGCAAACCTGGTACCTGCCCCAAATGCGGTATGGAGTTGGTTGAAAAAGACGACAGTAAATGAAAATTATATTTGGGAATTGTTCTTTATGATGATGTCTTCTTAAATATTTGATTATCAGCGTATATATTTTGCTTCGATAATCAGTGTTCTTAACTTAGAGCATCGTCCCGCTCAATCGCCGCGGGAAGGGGCTTGTCACTTTTTGTCTTGATACAAAAAGTAACCAAAAACCGACCGTAGGGAGCTCATGAACACCTTAAAAAACAAATAAGAGGTGAATAAAATCAAGACTGCCCGATCCTTCCACCCGCAAGCCAAACCCGGCCCGGCGTGTAGTCAGGCCTTTGCGCACTTTCTTTCTGCACCTGACAATCTACAATGTTCAAAAGTTATCCGTATTTTTGCCCGTTGTCCGGGTCCATTACTTATAATGAAGCTTTAGTTACTTTTTGCTCGATTTAGCTAAAGGGTTAAATTCGAGCGCAAGTTTAACCCAATAATTTAGCTCCTGGGGGCTGCTCAGAAACTCATCTATCACAAATACATAACCCTTCATGCCCCTGCCTTCGCGGGCCATAGGTACAACACCTTCTTTTTCGAGGGCATCTTCAAAGATGGCAGGGTTAAGGCGTACCAGCATCCGGTCTTTATTAACACCCACACAAATTTTATCGTCCACCAGGAAACACAATCCCCCAAACATTTTTTTTTCTTCCACGCGTTCTTCTCCCGAATCGGCTATGATTTCGCGAACGCGGTTGGCAAGGGTTTCGTTATAGGCCATGCTGCTCAATTTATTTTCTAAACTTCTTTAATCTTCTCGCGCGCCTTTTTTCGTCCGGGTCCGGTTTACTTTCCATCTGGCTTAACTGGTTAATGTATTCTTCCGGTAATTGCTGCCAGCGGGCAAACGTGACCAGCTTTTCCTGGTACCAGTCATAAGGTAATAAATAATTGCTTACGGCATGCGGCCTGGAAATAAAAACATAAGCTTCATAAGTTTTACCATCAGCGCCGGTACAATTCAGCGGAACAAGTTCCAGGTGCTCAGCCCAGTCCTGGTTTGGGTTAAAAACCCTCAAGCGGTCCTCTTCACTTAATTCTATCAGTATTCCCCAAACGGCAGCATTTGGGGGGCAACACGGGCTACATTGGCTTTTGCCGAATCATCAGCGCCGATCTTGTTAAAAACAAATTCGTATCCGGGTAAACAGGCTACCCCCCAGGTTTTTTGCCGACGGAATATGAGTGGCAAAATCCTCAAAGTACATGTTGGATGCGTATGCAAATAGTATCATGATTGCCGATCTTTTAAATAAAAATAAGAATTATGACGAAAAAATGCACTAAGCAAATTATGTTATCCGAATGTTCAAAGATAGCCAGGTAAGTAAAGATGCTTGACCACTGATTTATGCCTTTAGCGGTTAAAATGAATTGGCCACCACAAGGCCTGTACGGTACGGTAAGATGAATGTTTAATTTATGCTGACGACTCACAAATAGTGAATCATCAGCATTGAAATATCCGGTCGGTAAGTGATTTGTTAATTTGCTTATCCAAACAAGGTACTGCTCAAATACCGGTCGCCACGGTCGCAGGCGATGAACACGATGATGCCCGATTCCAGTTCGCTGGCTAACTGTATAGCCGCAGAGCACGCGCCACCGCTGCTCATGCCAGCAAATACACCTTCGGTTCTGGCTAATTTGCGGGCCATTTGTGTGGCATCTTCTTCCGAAATATCCATCACGCGGTCAACCCGCGAAGCGTCAAATATTTTAGGCAGATAGGCCTCTGGCCAACGGCGTATGCCGGGAATAGACGAGCCTTCAATGGGTTGGCAACCTACAATCTGGATATCGTTATTTTTTTCCTTTAAAAACCGCGAGCAGCCCATAATGGTTCCGGTGGTGCCCATGGCACTCACAAAATGAGTAATGTGGCCTTCGGTATCGCGCCACATTTCGGGGCCGGTGGTTTTGTAGTGGGCCATATAATTATCCGAATTGGCAAATTGATTCAGCAAAAAGAACTCGCCTGTGGCACCTTTTTCTTCCGCATAATCGCGGCAGCGCTCAATGCCATCCAACAGGGTAACCTTGGCTCCAAAAGCTTCCATAGTGAGCGTGCGCTCACGGGTGGAGTTATCGGGCATTACCAATTCAATTTCCAGGTCAAACAGGCGGGCTATCATGGCTAAGGCTATGCCGGTGTTGCCGCTGGTAGCTTCAATCAGTTTCATACCGGGTTTGATCTCGCCGCGTTCTATTCCACTGCGGATCATATTCAGCGCGGCGCGATCTTTTACGCTGCCACCCGGGTTATTACCTTCCAGTTTGGCGTATATTTTTACATTGGGGTTGGGGTTCAGTTTGCTGATCTCAACCATTGGCGTATTACCTACCAGATCTATAATGCCTGCCATGTTATGTCGTTTTAAAGTTCGCGTTTTAATACCTGGATATCGGGTTTATGATATACCCTTGAGCCAGCGGGCACACTTTTGGTGAGCCATACATTGCCCCCTATAATACTATCCCGGCCAATAACGGTTTCGCCGCCTAAAATAGTAGCGCCGGAATAGATCACCACATTATCTTCAACCGTAGGGTGGCGCTTGGTAAAGGCCATATCCTTGCTTACACTTAAGGCGCCTAAGGTAACACCCTGGTAAAGCTTAACATCTTTACCTATAACACAGCTTTCGCCAATAACGATGCCGGTACCGTGGTCGATATGGAAATATTCCCCGATAACAGCTGCCGGGTGAATATCAATGCCGGTTGTTGAATGCGCATGCTCCGTTAATATGCGGGGCAGCAGGGGCACTTTTAGCTGGTAAAGGCAATGCGCCAGCCTGTAAAAGCAAATGGCATAAAAGCCGGGATAAGCGCGCACCACTTCAAATTCGCTTTGCGCGGCCGGGTCTCCTTTAAAAATGGCCTGGATATCTGTATTAAGCAGACGGTACAATTCGGGGATCTGCTCAAAAAATGAATGCGCCACCTTATCATTATCGCAATCGCGACAGGCTTGGGTGGCATCTAAAATTTCGCAAAGTTCCTGCTCTAATTTTGCAAATTCAGCCTCCAGTTGTTTAACGGTGGTATAGGCCTGTCTTGAATGTTCAGGATAAAGCAAGCTGATAATTTGCAGCGCCCAGTCTGACATTTGTTTGTTAGAGGGCACAGCCTCAATAAATTGCTGCTTATTAAAAATATGCTTGTAAAATTCCTGATCCATTTTGCCGTAATTTCCTATCTCCCTTATAGGGAACATAGAATTATACCGCAAGTTTATAAAAAAGAATGTTGTTTGTGTGTAAAAAGGAATTTTGTGTTGGGTGGGATGATGAAAAGATTTGCGGTTATTGGTTCTGTTGATAGTAATAAAAGAAAAAAGGGGGGGCGACGAGGCAATGACGCTTGGTGGAGGTTATTTATGCTGTGGTAATCAGTTAATTGAAAAAAAAACGTCATTGCGAGGAGGTAGGACGAAGCAATCTTTATGCTATACAGAGCGGCTCTGCGAGTTCGCTCTGCCTAAGTAGAGATTGGTTGGTAAGTTATAATGATTTCTTTTTAAGTTATTGATTATCAGAACGTATATTTTGCTCTAATAATCGGTATTCTTAACTTAAAACATCGGCCCGCTCAAACGCCGAGGGAAGGGCTTTGTTCTTTTTGTCTTGACACAAAAAGAACCAAAAAAGTCAAGACTGCCCGATCCTTCCGCCCACAGGCAAACTCCCGGCCCGGCGTGCAGTCTGGCCTCTGCGCACTTTTCTTTTTGCGCAAAACAGCTTACAGGTTTCGAATGTCATCCCCGTTTTTTTCCAGTTGGCCGGATCGGTTAATCCATAATCGCTTGGTGAAAGTTGTTTCTGTTTTGGTAATCAGTAAGTTGAAAATAAAAAAAGCGTCATTGCGAGGACGAACGACGAAGCAATCTCTATGCTATACAGGGCGGAATTGCATGGCCGCTTTGCCTGTGTAGAGATTGCTTCGTACCTCGCAATGACGCTTGGTGAAGGTTGTGTGTTGCTGCTTAAAGCATTCGCTTAACGCCTCAAAACTTCAGTAAACTACTTACTGATACTGAATGTAATTCGGATTCGGTTTTAATTTTAAAACCTCTTCAGGTGTCATCATGTGGTGAGGCGCTTTTTTAATGTCGTTTTTGTAAAACAACTTAAAGCCGGTAAACTGTACAGGTTCGCCGTAAACAAAATAGCGCCAGGTACCTAACTTTAAATCAGGTTCGCCCCATCCGTCCATGTCCATTACCAATTGTACTTCGGGATGTAATTTAATGCTCTTGTAGTTAGTAACCATTTTTTTAGTAAAACGGTGAACCACCAGGATTTTTGGAGGAAGGTGATATTTTTTTACCATGCTGGTTAAGAAGCCCGATACGTAATTAATATCTTCGGCATCATAAGTACCAATTCTTTTGCCGGGTTTGCTTCCATCCTTCATCGAAAATTCCGGGTCCATCCCAAAGTGTACTTGTGGCATGGCCAGGTACTTTTCAAATAAAGGCAACTCGGCATGTATGTTGCTCAAAGCTACCTGCACATCTAAAAATACAATAGCGTTTATCTTTTTTGCCAATACCAGCACGCTGTCAATTTGTTTAAAAGGCATGCGGTAACGGTATTTACCATCTTTACCGGCATCACCCTGGGCTACTACGGCAATATAATGCAAAGCTGGCTGAACCGGGGTTTTAGGATCTGCCTTTGCCCAGTGTTTGCATTCGCCTTGTAGTTTGGCCAACATTTCTTTAGGTGGTATCTCGCCTAAAATACCCATCTTTTTGGCATATAGGTTACCGTAAAACGCAACTACCCTTTTAAATGGAAGTATGGCGCCATCAAGCGGGTAAGGGGTGTTTTTTACCGGCCATTTGCCTGTGGTATCGCCATGGGCGATGTAGGTCATTTTAGCATCGTAGTCGGCTTTGTTAAGCGGCGGATAAACTACTTTGCCGGTATCTGCCGCGGCAGATACTTCTGGCTTCGCCGTGCTGGCAGCCGTTGTGGTTTTGGTTGTCGCCGCCGATTTTGTGTTTCCACCACAATTGGTAAAAACAACTGTAAAGGCCGAAAGCGCGAATACAGGTAGGATGGTTTTTAATTTCATTTTTTTTTAGATATACAATGGCCAGGCCCGTGCAATATAGCACCATTCCTGTTACCATCGTGTTTAAAATTTTCAACAGTGATTTTGCCGTTCACAAAAACGTATTTAAAGCCTTGCAAAAAAGCATGCGGATATTTATTAGTTGAATCGCCATTCAGGCTAAATTAAACTTTGAGTAGTTTAAATACAAGTTAAATGATTAAGATTTGTGTTTAAAAAATTTCCCGAAAACGCCTAAAGGTAATTTGGAGCCTGCGGTTGCCTGTAAATACAGCTCGCCAATTTCCAGGTTTTGCACTTGAGGATAGGCGCTCTGGATCAGGTTTTGTACGATTACCGACGAAAAGCCAAGCGAGTAGGTATTCAATATTAAGAAGTGCTCTTCCGGGTCGAGTAGCTTCACCACATCGTGCATCATTTCGTTCAAGCTGTCTTCCAGCTTCCATTTTTCGCCATTGGGGCCGTGGCCGTAGGCTGGTGGGTCCAGTATGATGCCGTTATAAGTTTTTCCGCGTTTTACTTCACGCTTTACAAACTTCAGGGCATCCTCAACTACCCAGCGGATGTTGCTCAGGCCCGATAGTTCCATGTTTTCGTTTCCCCAGGTAACAACTTGCTTAATCGAATCCACGTGCGTGGTATCGGCACCGGCGGCTTTGGCAATTAGCGACGCCCCACCTGTATAGGCAAAAAGATTAAGTACTTTAGGCTGATCGGTTTTAAATTGCTTTACATGTTTGGAGATATAATCCCAGTTAACGGCCTGCTCGGGGAACATGCCCACATGCTTAAACGAGGTAAGCGCCATACGCAGGTTGATCTTTACATCATCGTTTTGGTACTCAATGTTCCAGCGGTCGGGCAGGTTATTATTCTTTTTAACCCATTCGCCCGAAGTGGCAGAACGGCCCTTGAATTTAATATGATGTTGTTTTTGCCATTCGGTTTCTGATAAACCCTTGTTCCACACGGCCTGTGGTTCCGGGCGTATCAGTATCAGGTTGCCAAAGCGTTCCAGTTTTTCAAAATCACCACAGTCAATCAGTTCGTAATCTTTCCAGTGGGTGGGAGTAAGCAGTTGAATCATTCTGTTTTGTTGTGCTTGCGTATTGCGGGTGCAAATATACTTATATAATGTGCGAATATGCAGATGGGCAAATGTGAAAATGGAATTATGATGTGCGAATATGCAGATGTGTGAATGGCGTTATAATGTGCGGATATGCAGATGGGCAAATGTGAAAATGGAATTATGATGTGCGAATATGTAGGTGTGCAAATGTGAAAATGGAATTATAATGTGCGAATATGTAGGTGTGTGAATGTGAAAATGGAATTATAAATGTGCGGATATGCAGCAGGTGTGCGAATGTGAAAAAGGAATTTGTTGATATGATTTTGCGGCAGATAGGAGTGATTTTTTTAAATGGCATGATCAATACCAAAAGCGGTAAAACATCGGCAGCTGTTAAGAAGCCGGGTACCGTGCAGGTAAGGTTTTTAAATTCAACATTAAGTATTAAAAAACTTGATATTAACTCAAAATTAACACGTACTTTAGCTATCACAACTGTTGCCGTAAGTTTGCTGGTTATTCGTTTTCAACATTAATCAGCAAGGTTTAATAAATAAGATGTTAAACGTATCCCCTGATCGAGAAATATTGGTTGCGTTGAAAGCCGGTGACGAAACTGCTTTCCGTACAGTTTTTGATCTTTTTTTTAAGCGGCTATACGCGTTTTCCTACAAAATGCTTAAGGATAAGGGGCAGGCAGAAGAAATTGTTAATGATACCTTTATGAGCGTATGGGCAAACCGCGATAAATTAAATGTTGAGCTGCCGATAGGGCCATATCTTTACACCATTACCAGGCGGTTAACGCTCAATGCCCTGAGGCAGATAGCAAGTTCTCAAAAAGCGGTTGACGAACTTTGGGCAATTATTGAAAAAGTAAGCCATGATACCGAACAATCGGTTTTGCTGAACGATTTACAGCGCTTTACTGATGCCGCGATAGAAGCTCTGCCCGCGCAGCAGCAATTGGTCTTTAAATTGAGCAGATATGAACATTTAAATTACGATGAAATAGCTGTTAAGTTAAATCTGTCCAGAAATACGGTTAAAAATCACCTGGTTGCGGCGCTAAAAACCTTGAGATCGCATTTTAATCACTCCGATTTGAATTATTTTATTCTTATTTCCGCGGTTTTTATAAAAAAATAAAATTTTTCTTCCGGTTAACTAGTCCTTTGTTCGTTTTGCTGTGTAATGCTATTATAAACCCAAGGTAAAGGGAATGTAACTATGGCTGATAACAGATACGAACGTATAACATATTTATTTCGGGTATTTGCGGATGGAAGTATCAGCAGAAAAGAATACGAAGAATTAACTGTTATATTAAATGTAGCGGGGAACGACGATGAAATATTTACCGCTATGAACGGGATATGGAACGATGCCGTTGATACAGATTATCACACGGAAGCAGACCGGGATATTTTTTACCAGCGCTTAATAAACTCGAAAGAATTTAAAGAGAAAAGTGTTAAGCTTCGGTCCATCAAACCTTGGTACCGGTACGCTGCCGCTGTCCTTTTGATAGCCTTATCAGCCGCGGCATATCTCTTTTTTCAATCTCAAAATCAACAGGGCGTATTTACCGCTAAAAACGATATAGCTCCCGGCAAAAACAAGGCGATATTAACCCTGGCTAATGGCAGTAAAATTAGTTTAACCGATGCCAAAGCCGGTAAGATAACGAACCAGTACGGCGTAACCATTTTAAAAAATGCCAGTGGCCAATTGGAATACAAGGCCACCGGCGATATACCTGGTGATAAAGAGGCCGCGCTTTACAATAATCTGGAGGTTCCGTACGGGGGCCAGTATCAACTAAGCCTGCCCGACGGCACCCGTGTATGGCTTAACGCCGGATCATCTTTAAAGTACCCGGTTAAATTTTCGGGCCAGGAGCGCCAGGTTACTTTAACGGGCGAAGCATATTTTGAAGTAGCAAAAAATAAGACGATGCCTTTTAAGGTGAAAACAGCTAAACAGGTTGTTGAAGTATTGGGCACCCATTTCAATATTAATGCTTATAGCGAGGAGCCTACTGTTAAAACTACCCTTTTAGAAGGTAGTGTAAAAGTAACGCCAGCCACAAGCCTGGCGTTTATGATGCTTAAACCGGGCGAACAGTCTGTACTGGAAAATAATAAGCTGGAAGTTAAGGAAGCTGATACCGAAGAAGCCATTGCCTGGAAGAACGGTTTGTTTTTATTTAACAGCCAAACTCTCGGCGAAATTATGCGCCAGGTTGCGCGGTGGTATGACTTGCAGATTGTGTTTGATGATGCCGAATTGAAAAGCCAGCGTTTTGGCGGTTCCATATCGCGTTTTAAAAACGTGTCGCAATTGTTGCAGGTTTTGGAGTCTACCGGTTCTGTTCACTTTAAAATTGAAGGAAGGAGGCTAACGGCCATGAAGTAAACTTTTACTTAAGGTGAACAACTACAAAAAAACCGGGAATGCAGCGAACATCCTCGGTTTAAAATAGTGTTCCGAAGAGACGTATCCATACATATCAACTTAACCACTAAATACAAATGTAATGAAATTTAAGGATCTGATCCGATCCAGGCATTCCGCCTGCTTTAATAATCCCATAGTTCGTATCATGAAGCTAACTATACTTTTAATTACCACTTTTTTGCTGCAGGTTAGCGCGGCCAGTGTGGCCCAAAAAATAACCTTTAATAAAAAGGATGCTACGTTGAAGCAGCTTTTTACCGAAATAAGAAAGCAAACCGGCTTTAATGTTTTTTGGCAGGAAGGTAAAGTGAACGACGAGCTGAAAATTAACGCGGCTTTTAAAAATGCACCGCTCGAAGATGTGCTTAACAATGTGCTTAGTCCGCAAGCGCTTACCTACACCATTGTTAATAAAACGGTTGTAGTAAAAAAGAAGGAACAAACCTTATTTGAAAAAATAAAGGCAGTTTTTTCCAATATCGATGTAAACGGTAAGTTATTAGATGCCGAAACCGGCCAACCTATTCCTTACGTTACAGTTACGCTAAAAGGCACCAACAGAAGGGTTTTTACCAACGAGAATGGTACTTTCTTTTTTGCCAATGTGCCTGATAATGGCAGTATGGTTTTTACCAATATAGGTTATGAAACGGTTGAAAAAACTTTGTCTGCCACTATGGTGGTCAAGCTATCCGTCAAAGTACAGAAACTTGAAGATGTAGTCATTTCAACAGGTTACCAGCAGATCAGGAAAGGCAGCACCACCGGTTCATACAGTGTAATAACAGATAAGGATATTGAAAGTACGCCAAACGTAAACCTGTTGGAACGCCTTGATGGTAAAATACCGGGTGTTCGCTTTGATGTGCGTAATAATACCATCCAAATACGAAGCATTAATAGTATATCCGGGAAAAACTCTCCGCCGTTAATCGTAATTGATGGTTTCCCGGCAATTAACGGAAGTTTGGTTAGCATCTCCACTAATATTATAGATGGTAACCCTAAAAATGCCAATCAACCAGGTACGTCTGGCAATGCTATACTTGATAACATCAACCCAAACGATATAGAGAGCATAGCCGTTTTAAAGGATGCCGCAGCTTCTTCTATATGGGGAGCTCAGGCAGCTAATGGCGTGATTGTGATTACCACCAAAAAGGGTAAACGTAATGCGCCAAGCATCAATTACAGTACCACCTTCAGCACCGCCGCCCCGGGCAACTTCTCTAACGTTAAAGCCATGACCAACAGCCAGTATATTAACCTGGAGCAGGAAATGTTTAACAACGGTTTTTTTACCGACCCAACCGGCAACTGGAGATATGGAGCTGTAAGCGAAGCGCAGGAGTGGATGTTTCGCGTTAAAAGAGGCTCAGCAACTGCCACCCAACGCGATTCGGCACTTAACGTGCTCTCAAACCGCTCAAACCGCGATCAATTGCGTAAGTATATGCTGCAAAATGCTACAACCCAACAGCATAGCCTGTCGTTATCTGGCGGTGGTACTAACAATACCTATTACATTGCAGCTAATTATAACAGGGATGTGCCTATTTACCGCAGCAATTACGGCGAAACCTACTCGCTTACATCCAACCTTAGTAATGAGTTTTTTGATAAGCGCATTACGGTTAACACCGGTATTAATTACCAGTATACCAAAAGCCAGGTTAATAATGCGGCGCTGGCTGCATTAAGTACCGGGCAGTTCGGCTACGCGCCCTACGAAATGCTTGCAGATGGCCAAGGTAATTCCATTAGTAAACCAATTGTATTTACCCAGCACGTGGCCGATAGTTTAAGCCGCCTTGGCTATATGCCATGGGGATACAGCGCCATTGACGAATTGAACTACAATAATACCATAACGGCTAAAAACGCTATAAGGCTAAACTCAGCCATAAAAGGCAATATCACCAATTGGATGTATTTAACGGTGTCTGGTCAATACCAGCGTAACCTGACTAATCAAAGCTATTTGCAAAATCAAAACAGTTTTGCTACACGTAATCTTCTTAATACGGGTACTTCGATCAACAGCGCCAAAACATTAGTTTATGGCGTGCCGGTTGGAGGTGTGTACCAAACCAGCAATAGCACTAACGATGATTACAGCGTACGCGGCCAGTTAAATATTAATAAAAATTTTAACCAGCACCATATTGATTTCCTTGGCGGTTCGGAGATTCGCCAAACACAGTATACAGGCGGCACTCAAACCAGGTATGGCTATAACGAGGATCTTTCTAACTCTTCTGTGGTTAATCCTACAACACCTTATACCACCATTTATGGCTATACCACAACGCTGGGCTACTCGGATGGCACTATTTTTAAGGATACGAAACGTAACCTGTCATACTTCGGATTAGCAACATACTCTTATCAGGGCAAGTATTTTGTGAGCGGCAGTGCACGTTTTGAAGATTTCACTAACCAGGGCCTTGATCGTAGGCTGCGTGCTATACCGCTTTACTCGGCTGGCTTAAGATGGAACATTCACCAGGAAAACTTCCTAAAACAGGCAAGATGGATAGATGGGCTTAACCTGCGTGTTAGCATCGGTACAGGTGGAAATATACCTAATACCGGCACATCATACCAAACCATAAACGTAGGCTCTAACGACCCATACACAACACAGCCCACAGCAACTATCACGATACCTGCCAACAGTCGCTTAACCTGGGAAACAGCCCGTACTATTAACGAAGGTTTAGATGCAGAGTTTTTTAACAGCAGGTTAAGTTTATCTGCAGATATCTATCAAAAGCAAAATTATAATCTTCTCGTCAACCTGCCTTATAATTCTACCTATGGTTTTTCAAGCTTACAATATAACGCGGGCAATGCAAAAGGACATGGATACGAGTTTATCATCACTGGACAGCCTATAAGTGCAAAAAATTATAACTGGACATCGTCATTCAATTTTTCGTACGCTACAAATCTTATCACCGACCAGCGTTTAACATCTACCACAACATCAGGCGGTTCAACTCAATTTATAGCAGGATACCCAAGTGATAATATTTTTGTTTACCGCTGGGCCGGTTTGGATAACCAAGGCCATTCCCAAATTTACGGTGCAGATGGCACTATACTGAAAAGCAGCGGGTCGCGATCTGTAACCAATGCCGATTTGGTTTATGGTGGCCGTACAACACCTCCTTATTTTGGTGGCTGGACCAACACTTTCCGTTATCATGATCTCAGCCTTATTGTAAGGGCAACTTATGCTTTGGGATATAAATTTCTGCGGACCGATATCAATACCAGCTCGTATCCAGCAGGTACAAGTTACAGTGGCCTGATTGTTAACAGCGCAAGGCTGGATACCCGGTGGCGCAAACCGGGCGATGAAGCTACCACCGATGTGCCGGGACTGGTAGGTAACAGCTTCAACAGTACCTCACGCTTTTTGGGTGCGGATGTTAACCTGAAAGATGCAGGCAACATCCGTTTGCAGCAGATATCGCTTAACTATCGCTTGCCCCAGTCGTTAATAGGCCATGCGCAGTTTATAAAGGCGGTAACTGTAGGTGCTTCGGCAACCAACTTAGGTTTAATTTGGCGTGCCAATAAAGACGGTATCGATCCTGATTACCAGGTTACCGGCTCCTATACCAATTTGCCACCGAGCGCCACGTTTCTGTTCAATCTCAATGTATCACTTTAACATACACTCGTACTCGTCATGAATAAAATTAAGATATTGGTTTTTAGTCTTTTGCTTTTAAGTATGGGGGCTTGCCGTAAATATGTTGAAATTCCGCCCAGCCAGGTAAGGGCGTTAAAATCAACCAACGATTATCAACTACTGCTCAATGCCGGGTCTACTATTGAGCCGGGATATTATTATCCTTTGTTTGCGGCTGACGATTTTGGCGTTGACGATGCCGGCTGGTATGGCAAATTTACCATCAGCGCGGCAATTAACACCTATACCTGGGCCGATAAAATTTACGGTTCAACAGAAGAAGATACCGATTGGGCCTCTTTTTACAAGCAAATTTTTACATTCAATACCGTTGTTACTGGTGTAATGGGTAGCGCTGATGGCACCGACGATCAGAAAAAAGCAATACAGGCAGCCGCACTGGTACACCGGGCTTATGCCTATTTTACCCTGGTAAATATTTACGGCAAGCAGTACGATTCGGCTACTTCAACTACCGATCCGGGTGTGCCCTTGTTGCTTGAACCCAACCTGTATGCTGATCTCACCCGCGCCAGCGTTCAAAAAGTGTACGACCAAGTTAAGGCAGATTTATTGGCCGCATTGCCTTATTTGCCAGATAGCCCTACGTATAACGTTAATCCATCAAAAATGGCAGTATACGCATTGCTGGCACGGGTTTGTTTAAATACCCGCGAGTTTACCCAAGCCGAAAGCTATGCTAACCAGGCTTTGACCATTAAAAGCACTTTGTTGGATCTTAATAACTACGTAACCACAACAACCACTCTGCCCCTTAAACTGGCAAATCCCGAGGTTATGTTTTTTAAGCGTACTATCCAAAATCCTACTAATATTCCGTTGCAACCAACCGCCGTTGGCCTTTATGATCCGAAAGATCTTCGTTATGTGATTTTTACGCAAGATGGTAGTAAAATAACAGGAAGCAGCTTTACCATAGGCCGGGGACTTTATACGCAGCGTTTAATTACCGACGGAGTTTACATCGGTCCAGGCGTGCCCGAAATGATGCTGATTAAAGCCGAATGCGAAGCCCGTGCGGGCAATACAGCAAACGCGCTCCTTGCTGTAAATACCCTGCGCAAAAAGCGTTTCAAGCCAGCCGAATATACGGACTTGACCGCTGCCGACCCCAATGCCGCACTGCATGTAGTGATAGATGAACGCCAGCGTGAATTTATGGGCCGGGGTTACCGCTGGTTTGATCAGCGCCGTTTAACCAAGGATAATGGGTTTATTGGCACTGTAACCCATCTATTTAAAGGCGTAACCTATACTTTAGCTCCAGGCGATAATCACTATGTGTTTCCTATTGCTGATAAATATATCGCGCAAAATCCCGAAATAACACAAAACCCCAGATAAACCTATAATAAAACATGATTTTAACACAACAAAGGCTGCTGTTATGCACTGCGGTCGGCTTAGCTACCTTAGCATCGGGTTGCGCTTTATTTCATAAAAAGCCTGCAAAAAGCCAGCAGCATCCCATGGCAGTTATCGATCCGGCAAAAAAAACGGCCGACAGCTTGCGTAAGGCCCATGCTTTAAAGCCTTATGGCGAGATAATTACCAAGGATACCAGGAGCCAGGCCGGCTTTTTTACCGTTCATAAAAGGGATACCAAATATTATTTTGAGATACCCAACAACTTGCTGAACCGCGAAATACTGATTGTAAGCCGCATAGCCAAAGCATCGGCAGATATGCGCAGTGGTACGTCGGGCTACGCCGGCGACGAGATCGGCGAGTCTGTTTACAGGTTTGAAATGGCGCCTGATAATAAGATGATGATCCGGAGAATGTCGTATTCAGAGTACTCAAAAGACAGTACCCAAACCATGTTTGCAGGCGTGCAAAAAAATAATGTGGGCGCCATTATGGCTACCTTCCCGGTACTGGCCTTAAAGAAGGACTCATCCGCAAGAGTTATCGACGTGACCGACTTTTTAAATGCCGATAACGAGGTGCTTTACTTTCAGAAGGCATACTTTAAAACCAAGGCTGGTGTATCTGGCCAGCAGGCCGACAAAAGCTATATCGATTACGTTCATGCTTTTCCAAAAAATGTGGAAATTAAAGCCGTTAAAACTTATGGGGCAGGCTTAAACCCAACCAATACCAGTTATACCCTTGAGATCAACTCATCTATGGTATTGCTGCCTGTTAGACCCATGAAGGCCAGGGCACTTGACGAACGGGTAGGTTATTTTTCAACTTCGTTCCGGGATTATGATACCGACCCGCAAGGCGTAAAAAATGTGGCCTACGTTAAGCGCTGGGATTTACAGCCAAAGCCTGAGGATGTTGAAAAATACAAGCGTGGCGAACTTGTTGAGCCTGCCAAACAAATTGTTTTTTACATTGACCCGGTAACGCCTAAAAAATGGGTGCCTTACTTAATCCAGGGCGTAAATGATTGGCAAAAGGCATTTGAAGCAGCTGGTTTTAAAAATGCCATTATTGCCAAAGAAGCTCCTACCAAACAGCAGGATAGTACCTGGAGTATTGATGATGCTAACCATAACGCTATCATTTACAGACCATCGGTTGTTGCTAACGCGATGGGCCCGAGCGTGGCCGATCCGCGAAGTGGAGAAATTATTGAAAGCCATATTTTTTGGTATCACAACGTAATGGATCTGTTACAACGCTGGTACCGCATACAAGCCGGTGCTGTTGACCCACGCGCAGGGAAACAGGTTTTTGATGATGAGTTAATGGGCCAACTGATCCGCTTTGTGTCTTCGCACGAGGTGGGCCATACCCTGGGCCTGATGCACAACTTTGGGTCGAGCTCTACCGTACCGGTTGAGAAGTTAAGGGACAAGGCCTGGGTGGAAGCACACGGCCATACACCATCCATAATGGATTACGCGCGTTTTAATTATGTAGCACAACCTGAAGATCATATCGGCGACAAAGGAATGTTCCCGCGTATCGGCGACTATGATAAATGGGCCATCAAATGGGGCTATACCTGGAGGCCAGAGTTTAATACCGCCGAAGAAGAAAAGAACTTTTTAACCAAGATGGTTACCGATTCGCTCAAAGCTAACCATCGCCTATTGTTTGGCTTTGAAGGAGAGCGGGCCGATCCGAGGTCGCAAAGTGAGGATATGGGTGATGACGCCATGAAGGCCAGTGTTTATGGCATCAAGAATTTAAAACGGATCATACCTAAGTTAGATAGTTGGGTGAGTCAGCCGGGAGAATCGCAGGAAAAACTGTTTAAAATTTACTCGGAAGTATGGGATCAGTGGGAACGCTATAACGGGCATGTGATGAAAAACCTCGGCGGCACCTACCACACACCAAGGGTAAATGGTGAGTCGGGGGCAATTTATGCGGTTGTGCCATACGAAAAACAAAAGGCAGCTATGAAATACCTGGACGAGCAGGTGTTTGAAACGCCGCTTTGGCTAAACTACACGCCTGTTGTTAACAAGCTGAATGTGAACTTTAACCGTGAGCTCAGCGAAATTCAGCAGGAAAAATTGGCCTATATATTGCACAGGGAACGTTTTACGTGGATGTTAGATGAGCAATTAGGCTCCAAAACCAGAACCTATACCGTTAAAGATATGTTGTACGATATGGAGCACAGTATTTTTAAAGAGGTATACGCCGGTAAAAATGTGGATGTTTACCGTAGAACGGTGCAGAAATTATACCTGTACCGCTTGCTGGAACAAACCTTCAATAAAACCGATATGGATTTTAATCCGGCACATAATCTTTACCACTTTTCCGCTACCGACCTGAGCTTTATTTTGAAACAAGATGTTAAAGCCTTGCAGGTGTTGCTTGGCAGGGCGGCGAAAAAACCGGGCATCAACAACGTGACCAGGTTGCATCTTCAGGATATGGTGGATGTGATAACGTCTAAACTGGCGGCCGAAAGAAACGGCTTAACTGCCAAATAATACTTCATCAGGGCAGGGGCTAATGCCAGATTCCCCGGTCAATCCCATATTGTGCTGAATCTCAGTTACAGTATGGGATTTTTTGTTTGGGGGGGATCCCTTTTTAATAATTATTGTGCTGCGCGTTTAGCAATATCGCCTTGTCTCCTGTTTCTTGTCCTGCAAAAACATAGAGCTTCTGCCGGGCTTTAATTATAACTTTCTTTCCCTAACCAATTTTAAAGCTCACAAAATTTGAAAAATGAATAGGTGCTGCGCCGGTTTTTACATACTTGTTTGTATGTGCCAAAAAATACCTTTTCATATTGATGTTTGTCAATATAATTTAAAGGTAATTTCAGTGATATTTGCTTGATCATGGCATTTTATTAATATAACATCAATCTTGAAGAAAAATACTTTGGCCAGCAAAAGCATCGTCCTGTTTTCACTGATTACGATGTTTAGGCAGCTATTTAACTTAATACAGAATGGAAATGCGTATGCACGGCAACCGGTTATTGGATATTTTATGATGACGGCAACGCATGAGCAATTACAGTAGGTTAAGCTTTTTATTATTTATCGTATGGATAAGTTTTGGCTTCGGGGCCAGCGCTCAATCTCAGTTCAAGGTATCTGGCAGCCTGATCGATAGTTTAAAAAATCCAATAGCAGGGGTGACCGTTAAGTTAGTGACTGAAAAAGATACCCTCAAATCAACTTCGGATTCCGGTGGTAACTTCACGTTATCCAAAGTGAACGCAAACAAGTTTTACCTTGAGGTAGCCGCGTTGGGTTACAAAGCTTTCACTTCTTTTTATGAAATAGAAACCGGTAAAAAAACCTTGGTTCTGGCCCCCATCATGCTAAAAGTTGAAACTATCCATTTAAAGGATGTGGATATTAAAGATAAGGTTGACCCTATCAAAATAAAAAAAGACACCATTGAATATAACGCCGCCGCATACACTGTAAGACAGAACGATATGGTGGAGGATTTGCTTAAACAGCTTCAGGGGGTTGAAATAGATGCCCATGGCGCGGTTACGGCTATGGGTAAGAAAATGACGAAGCTGAGGGTGAATGGCAAAGATTTTTTTACCGGAAATGTAGAAGACTATATCCGGCAGTTACCTGCGGATATTATAGCGAAGATCCAGGTGATTGATGACTATGGCGACCAAGCCAATTTTACGGGTGTTAAGATTGGCCCTCCTCAAAAAATGTTAAACCTGGTAACCAAGCAGGGGATGGACAAGGGCATATTTGGCGCGATAAATGCCGCCTCATCCACCCTTAATTCGAACAGTATGGGTGGCACCGCCAATATTTGGAAACCAGCAAAACAGATTGGTTTAGGTGCCAATTATGGTTTTACGCATAATGACCTCACAACATCGGACAATAAAGGATTGAACGGAAATATCCGTACAGATTTTTCAAAAAGCGTTAAATTTAATGCGGGTTATAACCTTGCTGGCCGCTCGAACCAGTCTTCTGGCAGCGAATACGTCGAATCCTTTAACCCGCAGGGAACTCTTTATGACCTGCAAACAAGCGCCAATAACTCATCAGGGTTAAATGGCTCTGTTAACCTGGGCCTGAACGCTGTAACTAAACATAATTATCTTTCTGTCTCTTTGGCCGCATCGCTGAACAATAACCGGAATACGGCACTGTCTACCTCCAATAAAACGGGATTTATTCTCCAGGACCTCTCTTCTAATTCAGGCTCGCGGAGCAACAGCCCCAATATAAGCGGTGATATCCAATATTCAAGGCGCTTCGACAATAGTCAGCGTTCCTTATCCATGGGTTTAAATTTTAACCAAAGCCAGGGTAATTCAAACAGTAACATTAACGACCTGATAAAATATTATAATGCCGCTACCAGTTTGCTGGAAAAAGATTCCCTTTTAAACAGACTGGTTGATAGTCGCAATCTTAATGGTCACATAGGCGGCAATGTACAATTTTCCAATTCACTCACCAAGCCAACTGATACAACGGGCCAAACTTCAATAACCTTATCCTACAATTTTTCTGTAAGCAATGCTGATAATTTGCAAACTACTCAAGCCGCCAATCCCTCAGGCAATATACACGTGGTAGACTCGCTGAGCCAACATTTTATCTCTACCTCTTTTAGCCAGGGTATAAATTTGAGCCTTAACCGGAATACAAAAAAAATGAACTACAGTTTCGGGCTTAATTTTTCTCCTAACCTCATTATTGGCCGGTATCCAAATACTAACGAAAATATCAGGAATTATCAGAGCAGCTTTTCGCCGACAGCTAACGCAACCTATGAGCTTAAGCAAAATAGAAGTTTAACCTTTAATTATGGTGGCAACACCAATTCTCCCGACTTTAATCAACTACAGCCGGTGAAGAACACCAATAATGTTCAGAATGTTATTATTGGTAATCCGAATCTGAAAGCCACTACAATCCACTCATTAGGTTTGAGCTATAATGATTTCGGGGCAAAAACCGGCTTGGGGGTTATGGTAGGTATATCAGGTACCGTTACCATCAACAGCTCAGTTAGTAAAACAATTTTTTTGAAGGATACCCTTAACAGTTTGAAGCAGCAAACTACCTACGAAAACGTAAATGGTAACTATAATATTGGGGCCAATTATTCGGTAAATAAACGATTGTTAAGTAATCAACTATCCCTTTCTTTAGCCGGCAATATGGGTTACGGCCGTAATGTATTTTATACAGACACAGTATTGAATGCAAGTACCGGGATCAATATATCCAGTAACTTAAATTGTACCCTGAATAAAAAAACATTTTCAGTAAATGCAGGTGTTTCTTACAGCTTTAGTTCAAACACCTATGCTATGATGAACCAAAATATCAGCAATGTTCAAATTTTAGCTGCAAACGGTGGCTGTAGCTGGATGATCGGAAAAAAGTTCAGGGTCAATGCTTCCGCATCTAAAAGCTTTAATTATGGGTATAGCTTAACGGCAATCAATCCTTTGCTCATCAGCGCCGGATTGAAAACGATGTTCCTGAAAAGCAATAAACTTACATTTTCAGTTCACGCAAACGATCTATTGAACCAGGGCTCGGCTTTCAGTTCGGTTATCGATAATAATTCAATCTCCCAGAACCGAACCAAAATTATCAGCCGTATGATACAGGTTTCCTTAAATTATAACCTAAATCATTTTGGAGGCAGAAGAAACAAGTCGGCTTAGTATGATTTTTATACAGGAGTAGCGATAGGAGAGAAGCACATTAGCTATCAGATTCCATCATTCTTAACGCTGTTGCCGCAATGTTATTCTGGGGATATTGAGCCAATACCTCTTCGTAAATTTGTTTAGCTTCGGCCCCGCGGTTGATCTGCGAAAGCGAGAATGCTTCATTGCACATCGACATTTCTTTATAAGTGTATCTTGATGAACTCAAGATAGTAATGCTTCGGTATTGATCTAACCAGGCATACTGAGTGAAAAACTGCACGCTCCGTCTAAAATAGGGGATAGCCTCATCAAACTTATTGTGTTTTATTAAGCTGACGCCCTTACGCATGCTCAATGGGATGAAATAACGTACCAGATAAATAATTAAAAGGTAAGTTATACTTCCATATAAAACACCTAAGTCGGGGCTAATCTGGTAAAATAGCGTGAACAACAGGGCTATGAGTAATAGTTTAGGTATCATTAAAACAAATTTACCTTGTGTGCGGACAAATGGTACGTTGGCAGGCATACGAGCGATTTTTGGATAAAAGTATCATTTAAATAAACCGGCCAAGCAAGTGAGGTTACTTGCTTGGCCGGTTGTAAATATTGCTGGGCTGTGGCTTAGTTGGCTTGGCCAAACAATTCCTTTAGTTTATTAGTTAACGTTACCCCCCTTAAATCTTTGGCGATGATGTTTCCCTGAGGATCGACAAGTAGGGTGTATGGGATGCCCTTTATTCCATAATAAACCGGTAGTTCATCATCCCATCCTTTTAAATTAGATAATTGTGTCCAGGGCATTTTATGGGCAGCTATTGCATTTAACCACCTTTTATCATTTTCGTCAAGCGAGATGCTTACAACCGTAAAGTTATGGTCTTTATAGGTATTGTAGGCGTGTATCACGTTTGGAATCTCCTCGCGGCAGGGATAGCACCAGCTTGCCCAAAAATCCACCAGCACATATTTACCCTTAAAAGCCGAAAAATTAACCGGGTTGCCGCTGGTATCTTTTTGGGTAAAGTTCATCATCTTTTCACCTATGGCGCTGCGCTTCAGGATAGCCAGCCGCTCAGCAACGCGTTTGCCTTCCGAACTTGATTTTATCCGGGGGCTTAACAGGTTGTACATCTTCGCCACATCTTCATAAGTACCCAATCTGGAAGCCTCAGTTACCATATTTAAGCTGAAGGCGCTTTCCCGGTGGGCGGCAATGTAGTTAGTGGCCAGTGAGTTTTTTTGCTTAGCAATATCAACAAGCTTGGTTTCCAGCTCCACTTCCTTATCGCCACTTAAGGTATGATATTGGGCAGAAAGAAGCTTCTCCTCATCTTTTATCCTTTTCATCATCCCGGCATAGGCTACAGCCTCATCATTTGTTTTAGAACCGGTTACTTTAATCGCCTCTACGGAATCTCTGCTTCCGGTCATTGTCATAACTCCAGGTTCTATAAAAATATAGGTTGCCCGGCCCGGAAAAATCATCGTTATTTTTTGCGCTTCAGTTACCGGGGCCTGCCAGGTGAATTTTCCACCGATAATTTTTACGGTGACTGATTTGGCTGTGTTGCCTTCATAGTATTGGATAATTACCTGGCTGGTACTTTCCAGTTTTTTAATATCTCCGCTTAGCCGTAACTGGCCAAACAGAGTTCCGGTAAAGCAAGTTAATGCGGTAAATGCGAGAATTGAAAAAAGTTTCATATCGTTAAATGTTTTAAATAAAGCATCCCGGAACGCTTAAAAATAGGGATAGTCATTTCAGTATAATCCCCGGTACTGATTGCGTTATAATTAAACTGTGATGAGTGCAACATGCGGTTTAGGTTTTGTGATGGGTTTTATTGAATAGATTGACGCTATTGAACCTGGATTAAACTTCGGATGGACTGTGCTGGAATAGTTTTTTTGACTACCATTTGTAAATTAATCTGAGGCTGATCATGAGCGTAGATAGAGTAAGTGGTAGATACCATACCCGCCATGTTACCCTTATTATCTAAAATAGGGCCGCCGCTCGAGCCCTTTGCATAATCGGCCGTGATCTCCATCCGGTTGCCCATCGGGCCAATTTTATGATCGGCCGTTTTACGTGCTACCACGCCTTTGCTGTAATAATATATATATTGTTCCGGATTGGTAAGGGTATGTACGGTTTCGCCAACGGCAAGGTCTGTTCCCAAGGGTATGGGGCTAAGGCGGCGCGCGCCGGTATTGATCTTGAAGATAGCGGCATCCGCAGCTTTGCTAAATGCTAAAATCCGTTCAATCGGATAAATATCGCCTTTTAAGGTAACCACAAAGGTAAGGCTATCGTTAGCGGCAAGCGTAACTTCGGGTTGTACCATACCCATAAAAACATGCCAGTTTGATACGCATACCCCGTCTTCGGTTAACGCGGTGGCAGTTGCGTACAGCTGTATCTTTTCTGGTTCTTTTGCGGTAGCGGTGAAATATTTGTATACCATTAAAACACCATCTTTGCGATCGTTCACAATTTGGGTAGCCGGTATTTCCTTCTTGCCTGGTGCAGCTAATAAGGATACCCGGGCTTTTGAATCTGGTGGCAACTTAAGCGCCTGTTCCCGCAGCCCTGCCGACCCGGTAAATGGCACCTTAGTCTGGGCTGCCTTAAGCTGTTTCAGTACATTGCCGGTTAGCTCGTCATAATCAACATAATCGGTACTTTTTTCAGTTTGCGCGTAACCGGATAAGTGTGCCAGCCACAGCAATATAAAAAGGGGAACCATAACGGCCCCCTTTATTTTTATTTGTAAATTGAATAAATTTACCATGGCTTGTTAAAGTATAGCTGCAAGTTTGGCTTCAAGCTCTTCGCCGCGCAGGTCCCTGCCAATTATTTTTCCTGCCGGGTCCAGCAAAAAGTTGGCCGGTACAGCGTTGATATGGTAAAGCTGAACAACGTAGCTTCCCCAGCCTTTCAGGTCAGATACCTGTTCCCAATTCAGGCTGTCTTTAGCTATGGCGTCCATCCATTTTTCTTTGGCGTTTTCGCCTCCGTCTAACGAAACGCCAAGCACGGTAAAGTTTTTAGCTTTATACTTTTGATAGGCTTTAACCACATTAGGGTTTTCCCTTCTGCAAGGGCCGCACCAGCTTGCCCAAAAATCTACCAGTACATATTTGCCCTTAAATGAGGCCAGGCTCACCTCCTGATCTTTGGTGTTTTTTAAAACAAAATCAGGTGCCATGCCGCCTACGGTCAAGGCTTTTGCCTTGCCGATTTTATTTAAGTAAGACTGTCCGGCGGGAGATGCTTTCAGTTCCGCACTGAAGCCATTAAACAAGCTGTTCGCCTTTTCAGGATACTTATCAGGATCGACAGCGGAACGTAGCAGGTTTAAGCTTACTAATGAATTAGGGTGGCTCTCTATAAAACCCATCTGGATCTGTAGCTTTGCTAATGCCAGGCTTTCAAATGCCTGTTGTATTTGCGCTTGCTCCTGGCTTTTGCCTTCCGCTTTTTTAAATCCGGCATTCATTTCAGCCTCTGTTTTCTTAAAAGGAAGCAACAAAGAGATCATTTCCTGTTGATCTCTATTCAACGGAGTACCGCCAACTTTAGCTCTGAACAGCGAATCGGGCGTGGTTATTTCTGTAGTGCCGTTCTCTAAATAAACCCCTACCTGATCCGGACTTGGCCTGGAGTTTAACTTTTCTCCGTTTTGTGCCACCATAACAAAGGCCTTCATGGGTACAGATACGTTGCCTTTAAGAATAAATTTACCATCGGGCTGAACCGTGGCCGAGTCAAACTTCATTTGCCCCCTTTCCTGGTAGACCACATAAGCGGTAGCCGGGAACTTTACTTTACCTATTGTACCGTTAATGGTGTATTGTTGCTGTGCTGCTGCCGCAAAAGGTAATGCTGCCAATACTGTGATTAATGCTTTTTTCAATGTATTAAGTTTTGTTGTGTATAAATGGTTTGGAAATGCATGCCGGTATTTTACGTACCGCCGCGTATTAAAAATTATAAGAAAATGCTTTTTAGTTTTTTATTGAGTTCATCTCCGCGTAAGTCGCGGGCGATGATCTTGCCTGACGGATCAATTAAAAAATTAGCCGGTATAGAGTTCACCTTGTAGAGCTGAGCAACCGGACTAAGCCAGCCTTGCAGCTCAGATACCTGTTCCCAGGTCAAGCCATCTTTAGCAATAGCATCCATCCATTGTTGTTTAGCATTTTTGCCGCCATCCAACGACACGCCTAAAACGGTAAAATTTTTGTTTTTAAACTGATTAAAAGAGGCTATCAGGTTAGGATTCTCTGCTCTGCACGGGCCGCACCAGCTTGCCCAAAAATCAACCAATACATATTTCCCCTTAAACGATGCCAGCGAGATATCCTCACCTTTTGTATTTTTCAACGTGAAGCCTGGAGCCAGGCTGCCCACCTCAACAGATTTAGCCTCTTCAATCACCTTTTTGTACGTTTGGCCGTTGACTGAGTTTTGCACTTCCGCCGTTAAGCTGTTAAAAAGGCTGCGGGCTTTAGCCATGTCCTGAGCCGGGTCTACCGTGGTCAAAAGCAGGTTTAAACTGACCAACGAGTTAGGATGGTTTTTAATAAAAGTTTCAATAGCTTCCTTTTTCTGGGTTTGGAGCTTAGCAAAGTCAGCTTTGAGTTTATCTTGTTCATTGGCCTTGCCTGCGGCTTGATCATAAGCGTCTACCATAGCTTTACCCTGCTTTTTATAAGGTTCTAACAGATCAACCATTTGTTGCTGGTCGTCATTAAGCCTGGTACCGCCTACCGTGGCATGTACCAATGAGTCGGTGGCGTTAACGGTGATAGTGCCGTTTTCAAGATACACAGCCACCTGGTCTGATCCGTCCAGGCTCTTAACCGGGGTTCCGGTATGGCTCAATAAAACAAAGGCCTTCATTTTATTACTCTGCGTACCTTTAAAAACAAATTGGTTATTGACTAAACTCGCAGAGTCCTGGTTTATTTTTTGATTTACCTTATAGTTCAAGTAAGCTTTAGCCCCAGGCGTGACATTTTTAACGTTCACCTTGATGGTATAATTTTGCTGTGCTAAAGCAGCTAAGGGCGAGGCTATCAGCAGCGTAATGATGGATTTTATCATCTTAATTTATTTATGTTTTAAATTCCTTTAAGCTTATTCAGTTCTTGCTCAAGTTCGGGATGTGATGGCAGTGGCATTTTAAGGCTTAAAACATTGCCCTTTTTATCGAGCAAAATAAACCGGGGGATCATATTAATACCAAAGGCTTTCTCGAAAGTCTCGTCTCTTACCATCCACTGGATGCCTCCCATTTTGCTGAGTACCGGGCCCTTCCATCTGAAAATTCGGGTGTCTATTGATATGCTGACAAAGGTTATCGCTTTGTTTTTCATCTTCTCTTCCAATGTAACAAGATGGGGATACTGTGCGCGGCATGGGGCACACCATGAGGCCCATACATCGATAAGTACGTATTTGCCTTTAAAAGCGCTAAGCTTAACATTACGGCCGTCGTAGCCGGTTGTATCCCTGAATATAAAGTCGGGGCATTTATCGCCTACTTTAAGCAATGTGGTATCGGCGTTAAGGATGCCTTTGTTAGCCCTTAAACTGTAGCTGGTTGTTAAGTGCTCATTTTTATCCCGTACTGGGGCGTTTTTGATATATCCGCTAAACAGCATGGCAGAAATGGATACAGCAGTAATTATAGTTGCCTTTAACATATTAATTGAGTTTGCTTTGTTAATTATAAGTAGAGTGAATAGTGTATTATCTATATTGATTATAAATTTTTGATGTGTTAGTTATTGTTTTTACCCGGCCGAAGATGTCCAAATCATGCTGGCGATTATATGCCGGCGGATGTTTTATCTGATAAAATATAATCTGTCAATATCTGGCCTGCTTCCGTTTTCATAAAATCAAGATCGTCCGTCCGGGGCCTGGCCTCTCCCTTTTTTAAGGCAGGAAGCCCAATGGCTACCCTGAGCTGATTTTCACGATCTAATGCTTTGGCAGCGTTGGCATCACGCACGCGTTTAAGTTCTTGCGCGTTTAACGGGATACTTTTAAGCGCCTCGTCATCCTGATAGGCTTTTATCACGTTATAGTAGGCTTTATAGGCAGGGTTAGTTTGGCTGCGTTGCTGGTACAGGCCTGTTAAAACCGGTACTACCTTGTTCAATGATGCTGTTTGGGTATAGTCGCTTTTGCCAATGGTGTCCCAGGGCATAGCCGAAGGTTCGTTATCTTCGCCATATTTTGATGGTGTTATATATGACGGAAGCTCAATATCGGGCGTAACGCCTTTGTGCTGTGTTGAGCTGCCGCTGATTCGGTAGAATTTCCCGATAGTAACATTCAATTGCCCAAATTGATCTTGCTTGCTTGTATCAGCGTTGGCTGTGCCTTGGCCGGCCAGTTTTCTGACAACCTGGTTCAGGTTTACCGTGGTTTGTACACTGCCTTTGCCGTAAGTTTTAGAACCTAACACCAGCCCCCGGCCATAATCCTGTATAGCGGCCGAAAATATTTCGGAAGCTGAAGCGCTTGTGCGATCAACCAACACGGCCATTGGGCCACTGTAGTAGATTGAAGGATCCAAATCCTGACTGACCTGAATTTTCTGATTTACATCACGCACCTGCACAACAGGACCCGATGCGATAAAGAGCCCGGTCAGGTTAATCGCCTCGGTTAATGATCCGCCACCGTTGCCGCGCAGGTCAATCATCACACCGTCAACTTTTTTTTGTTTCAAGGTATCCAGCAGTAATTTTACGTCGCGGGTTGTACTTTTATAATTACGGTCGCCTGCTTCATACGCCTTATAATCCAAATAGAAAGCCGGGATGGTGATTATCCCGATTTTAACATCTTTGCCACCCGATTTGCAGGTCCGGATCTCTTGTTTTGCCGATTGATCTTGCAGAATGATCTTATCCCGAACCACCTCTACAGTTTGCGGCCCGTCAGAAAAACTTTTTCCCTTGGGCAATATCTTCAGCTTAACGATAGTCCCTTTCGGCCCCCGGATTAGCGATATGGCATTGTCCAGCCTCCAGCCTGTAATATCTGCAAACTGGCCATCTTTGCCCTGGGCTATAGCGATGATACGGTCGTCCGGATTGATCAATTTAGTTTTATAGGCCGGCCCGCCGGGTGTTAAACTTTTAATGGTTACATATTCGTTCTCTAAAGCCAGAGTTGCTCCAATCCCTTCAAGGGCACGGGTTATACCTACATTGAACTGTGAGGCATTGAAAGGGTTAAAATAGGCAACATGAGGATCAACTGAAGCCGTAAATGCGCTCATAAATAACTGAAAAACATCCTGGCTCGAAGTTTTGCCCGATTGATCTAACAGGTTTTGATACTTCTTTTTCAGGATTTCTTTATTTTTGGCGATATCCTGATTTGCCAACTGAAGTTCCAGTAGGTCGTATTTTACACGCTGGCTCCACAGTGCGTTCATTTCCGCTTCTGTTTTTATAAAAGGCATTTCTTTACGGTCGGGTGTATAAGTCTCCTTCTTGCTGAAATCAAAATCGGTATTGAGGAGCGCAAGCGCATATCTTAAACGCTCCTCATTCCTCATTTTAAAGGTATTGAACATGCCAAATACATGGGCCAGGTTGCCGTTTTGCAGATCATCATCCAACAAAGTCCTATACTGCTCAAAGCCGGTTACATCTCCTGCTAATAAGTAGCTGTGATTTTCGTCGAGGCTTTTTAAATACCTGTCGAAAACCAAAGCAGACAGCGAATCATTCACCGCTACTTTTTTGTAATTGCTGGCGCTTAGCATTTTAACTACCAAACGGCATACCTCGCTTTCATTCTTATCCGGCTGTATATCACCCGCCGGGTATGCCTTAACTGGTGAGAAAGCTGAACTATTAAATGATATGTACAAGCACATCACGGCGGCCCCCAGGCCCATTTTTTTTAACATTGGTATAAATTAAATTGATAAATAAACAACCATTTTAGTTGCTCAGGAAAAATCGGATATAAACCCTGCTCGAATCATTAGCCACCGGCGGTACTCCATACTGCGAACCGTTGTAGGTAACAATTTTCACACCGGTAAAATACCATTGCGACTTGGCTAAATTTGCTTTGTTCGGAAATTTGAGCGTTATACTATCTCTGCTTAATAAAGAATTGGCCGGTATAGTAACCAGATCTTTAGTAAGAGCCCCGGTATTGTCTGGCACAGGAATGCCAGGAAACCCTTCTTTTTTGAGAGCTGCGCTAATCTCGCTCTGGGTAAGCATAGTCGCCTGTACGTTTACATCGTGAGCAGGAAACAAAGTAGTTAGGGTTGTTCTAAGCTTTATCGAATCCGGTACTGTAAAGTAATAAGCCTGTAATGCTCCGCTGCTCAACCTGTTGGCGCTGGTGCCATTAACAATACCCACACCATACATTTTGGCTTTCAAGTCTCCTTTGGTAACAAATACCTTAAAAAAGAAAACCGAATATTTTAACTTGGAGCCCTTTTTTGCTGCCAGGGTAACCGGTACAAGGTAAGCAGTGCTATCTTTCAACTGGCTGCCATCGTTCAATAAAACATACAGGGAATCTTTAGCCTGGGTAGATCCTGAAGCTATCGGGAAAGCCCCCTGGTGCGAAACCTGGAACGCCCCCTGCGGTATAGTTGGATTTTTTTCCAGGTAGATCTGATTATATTGAGATACCAGTGACGGATCAACAACGGAGGTTACCGTGTCGTTTGTTTTTGCCCCATTTGTTAGCGTAATAGGCACTCCAATATGATTAGGTGTAAAACTATAATTGTTTCCATTTAATGCCAATACGTTGCCTTGCTCAACATAGGAAACCATTCCGCTGGCAAATTTGGATTGTAATGAGTCCGCGTCGCTCATGCTTTTTTTGCACGAGGCTATCCCTATGCCAAGCAAGCAAAGAAGCAAGGCCCCTTTAAAGTTGAACATTGGCCGGAGGGTATGATGATATATTTTGTACAACATGGTCTTATTTATTGAAGATTAAAAATTGTCCTCATTATCTGGGGTTTTGAACGATGTTAGGGTTAGCAGCTAAAACCGTTGGGCTGAATGGTACCAAGTATAGGCCTGAGCCCGCCGGAAGTGTGGCTATGACGGTACCGGCTGTATTCAAACGCGTAATATCCTTTTTTAAAGTAGCATCCTTGTTTAACCTTTTCAGATCGAACAAGCGAAGCCCGCCGTGGTAAAATAATTCACGTCTTCGTTCATCCAGCACATATCCTAATATGTTAGCCGCGGTATAGGTACGTTTCTCCGCCGCAAATGTCGAGGCGGATAACCGGGCTTTTCTAAGCGTGGATATCAGGGTGCCGGCAGCTGCAAAAGAGCCATTGCGGGCTAAACATTCGGCCTTAATCAGCATTACTTCGGGCACGCCAACGCTATTGTCAAAAAACATCGTATTCCCGCCCGAGACAGCGTATGTAGCAGGCGAAAACCTTGATGCGGACGAGAACTTTTTTGAATACCTCAGGTCGGAAGTGGTTAAGGTGGAAGTTAAAGTTGAACTCGGCATAATAGTCGCGGTATAAAAGGAGTAAAAGGCAAGGTCTGCAGTTACTCGCCCTAATAATATTTCCGGATTGGTTACCAGGTCAGGCAATTGAGAGGGGGCTAAATAACCGGTAGCACTATAACTCTGTAAGGTACTTTGCGTAGCCAAAACAGAATCCGCATAAGCCGCAGCGGAAGTATAATTGCCCTCGTATAGATAAGCCCGGGCTAATAATGCAAAGCCCGATGCCTTTCCGGGGTGGATAATATCGGTGCCTTTGCTTGTTAAATACGGGTTGTTAACGGCGGTCTTCAAATCGGCAATCACCTGGGCGTAAACCTCGGCTACGCTTGCCCTCGGTAATAAGGCGTAATTGTTTGCCGTAACTACAAGCGGCACACCCGGATCGGTAGCTGATGTAGTAGCATCGTAGGCGGCGCCATAGGCGTTCACCAATTGCAGGTAATACCATGCCCTGTTAATAAGAGCCTGGGAAATAACGATGCTTTTATTTTGCGGGGTATTGTAACTATCGGCGGGGGCCGAGTTTATCCGGTCTAAAATGATATTCATTTGCAATATCCTCGAATAAGTAGAATTATACATTACATCCGCATCAGCCGGGTTCCAGATGAGACTTTGCCATAAATACCCTCGCAGATAGTAATTGGTGGAGGCCGCTACCTGCGCGTCTGAAAGCAGGAGATCGTCGCTCATCACATCCAACATAAAGAAATGGCATTTGCTTAATGAATCGCTGTTCAGCATCTCCTGAAAATCTTTAACCGTAGTGGGGTTAATACTTGTAGAAGATGGCCCTATAGTTAGGAATTTTTTACAGGCCGATAGTGACCAGATGGCGCAAACGGCCAAAACAAAAAATAGTGATCTTTTATACATCGTCATATCGCTTAAAAATTTACACTTAAATTGCATGAATAGATTCTTGGCAAGGGGTTTCCTATTCTTCCATCAACGGCGACGGTTGCCGGGTCTATGTGGTACTTGTTTTTGGCCCAATAGGCGAGATTTTGTACCTGGAAAGTCATCACCAGGTAACTTAAGCCATATCTTTGAACGTATCTATTGGGTACGTTAAAGCCCACCATCACCTCCTGCAAGCGGATGTTATCGGCAGGTAATATACTATTGCTGGAATAGCGGGTAACAAACTCTCTGTAGCTGTTGGTACCTGATACGCTGATTTTTGGCACATCGGTAAATTTCTCGTCACCGGGCTTTTGCCATCTGTTTGCCACCAGGCTACTGGTTTCGGTATCGCTTCCGGGATAAGGAAGATAATACCGCATTACGTAGCCTAAGTTAAATGTAAGGGCCACGCGGGAAAAAAACTGGTGTACCCTGAATTCCTGTATGAAACCGCCGGTCCAAGGGGCTTTGGTAACACCTTGTTTCACTAATGCGCCTGCTATGGTAGCGCTGTCAAGGGTGGAAGTTATTTTTCCGTTCTTGTCATAGATCTGTGGGTCGCCGCTTGAGTTAAGGCCGGCCCATTTGGGGGCCCAAATATTACTGATATCGTAACCATCCCTTACCGCTACGGTATACTCCCGGGTGGCAGTAAACTTTGTAACCGGTACACTTTTTGCAATATTGCTATTACGTGCGCCATTTAAGGTTATACTATAACTAAAATTGCTGTTTTTAATCAGTCCTGCATTCATAAAAAATTCCACCCCCCTGTTGGTGATGCTGCTATAGCTCACCTGGCTAGAAAGGCCCGTGCTTGGATCGGTTAAAACATTGAGGTTATTGTTTAAGCCGCCGGATGTTTGATCATAGTATCTCAGATCTAAACTGTATTTATTATTGAGAATGCCAATTTTACCATGAGCTTCAAAAGTTCTGTTAGCCGATGGAAGCACGGTAAAATCACTGTTGATAGCCTGGCTGTAAGCGCCATTGGTTGCAATGTTTGTACTCTGCATCAGTGCAAGCCCCTGGTATGGGCTTATTTCCTGTAAAGTCGCGTTAAGTTGCAGGTCGCTTATGATATTCGAACTGAAAAAGCTTTCCCGGCCGATGTTGTAGTTAAAGGAACCGTTGTATTGAGGCCCCCCTTCCGGTGATTTGTCATAAGTAAGTTGGAAATTCAATAACTTTTTTCTCAAAAATACAGTAACCCCTGTGCTGATATAGTTTGATGTTGTAGTGGTGTTGGCGGCAGCAGCATTAGAGTTTGTGGATGTCAGATCGCCTTTATTTTTTTGCGTGTTAAATGCTCCGTATGCAACAACAGAGCTATCGGCAAAACTCAGGGTTAATTTTTCGTATAAATTTTTTGAGCTTTGCCCTTGTTGCTGTGTAGGCGTGGCACCGTTAACCCAAATGGTGTAGTTATTCCAGTAGGTTTGCAGATACCTGGTGTTGCTATACTGCGCAGGCAGGTCCGGCAATAGGATGCCTTTAGTGCCTACAGATAACAAAACATCTTTTAAAAATCCGTTCCAGTTTTTAACTACACGCCCTGTAACATCACCTTGATAGGTTGACTGTACAGAATAAATAGTAGCTTGCCCGTAAAGCGGGGTTAAACTGGCTATATACGAGCCTGTAGCCAGTATCCTGTCTGAAAACTGATAACCAACCGTGGCATTGCCGTTCAGGTTACGGGTTAAGGTGGTATCGCCTCCCTGAGGCTGTGTTAAATTATATGGGTACGCTGTGGCTGAAGCGCCCGTAAAGAGTGAATAGAAATTGTTGATAGAACTTTGTGTTGAAGGGGTTGTTGGTAAGTAAACAGGTGTGCTGGTATTTGTATTTGAATTATAACCGTACAATGTCACGGTAGAAGGGCTACTGGTGGAAACACTGGAAGCCGCACCCCCTAAACCGATATTAAAAATATGTTTGCCTATGGACTTTGAGTAGGATAAACCCGACCTTACGTTCCAGTTATTATAAACAGCCTTGTTTGAATTCAGAATATCCCCGTAAGGAAGATAGAAATTAACGCCGTTAGTACCTATTTGTCCATATTTATCTACCAATTGCCTTGTATAGCTTGATTCTGCGGCGTATAGGTTTCTGGCATCATTATCTCTGTGGGTATAAACTACAGATGAGGCCCATGTTAAGCCAGGTAACAAATTCCAGTTCATATTGAAATTTGATTGCTTGTTTATTACCTTGGTGGAAATATCATTGATCCTTGCGTCTTGCAGCAGGTTTACACCATAATTTTTATACCCGCGGGATTCAATCAGTTGATTTCCGGCGTTCGATAGCTGGGTGTAGTCATAAACGTAATTTCCTTGCCCGTCCAAGAGCATCTGGTAAGGATCTAATCCCACATTAGTTGGATTAAATGAATACCCGGATTTTGTTTTCGCATCGGAGTAATTGATGAGCCATCGGATACGGAGTTTGTTTTTTAGCAGATTGAAGGCATTATTGAGGTTAAAGGAATAGGTGCGGTTGTTGCCGCCCACATCATTACCCTGCCCACCCACATAGCTGCCGGTGGCGGTAAATTTATAGGCTTGAGTACCCCCGCTTACCGTTAAGTTGTGGGTTTGGCTCCAAGAATCTTGTTGAAGCATATTCAGTTGGCTGTCGTTATTTAACCTCGACAGGGAATCCCATTTGCTGTTAAATTGGGCCGTACTAATTTTGCCCAGACTTTTTTGAGCAAGCAGCTGTTTTGCCGGCGAAAGGCCAAACTGCGTGTTACCATAGCCGTTGCTTAAATTTAAAACAGAATCAATATCCTTGAGGTAATTTAAATAAGTGCGTGTATCGGCTAATTTTAACTTTTCCCTATCAAATTTGGCTGCAGGCGAATAATAAAAGCTGGCTGAATAATTGAACTGCAATTTTCCGGGCTTGGCCGATTTTGACTTGATCAGGATAGCACCGCCGGCGGCCTTTGGGCCCCATTTAATTAACTCTTTAGGATCCTTAATCACTTCGATAGATTCAACATTGGTCATGGGATAATTAGCAGGAAAACCATCCTGAGGGAAACCATCGATAACCACAAGCATATTGGAGGTACCACTTCCAAAATTGTTCGCACCCCTTATCTCGGGTACCAAGGCGTTAGTAACCGTGGTGGTGGTATTGATATGGTAAATATTACTGATAGATGTTGGCACATTAGTGCCATTTAACAGGATATTAATAATATTCTGCGCCTTTGTAGCATTCCCAATAAATGTATAAAAATCTTCCACCGAAAAACGTCTGAACGCGAGAACCGGGGTATTGCCATCCCGGTATACATAGGCATCTACACTGGTAACCGTTTTACTGCTGGAGTTAACCACTTGTAAACTTAAACCGGGGATAGTACCCTGCAATACCTGCGACAGGTTCATGTAACTCCGGTTTTCCAGGTCAACAAATTTGGTAGGGTTCTCTTTTACCTCATTTGATAAGATTTTTACTTCAGACAAGTCGATAGTTTTATCTTTCCCTTTCTCCATCATGATATCCAAAAAGGTAGTATCCGAATAGCCCACAGTTTTTTTGGCAAAGCCGGCGGCGGATACGGTGATAAAGCCAGAACGTCCACCTTGAATTTTAAACCCTCCGTTGGCGTCGGAAATGGTTACCTTACCCAGCGCGGGTTCCCTTATCGTTACATCTTTTAACGGTAATTGGTTTTCATCTATCAGCCTCCCCCTGATCAGTATCCCCGCTTTTTTCTGCGTTGAGTCTGTAGTGGCACCATGAGCGGCCTTTTTTATAGCGATAGTTTTGTCAAATATTTGGTATTCAAGGTTGTATCCTTTTAGGATGCTGATTAACGCCTGTTCTAACGGGATGGCTTTCAGGTCAACCGAAACATTATTGATGCTTGCTATTTCGCCCTTTTTATAGAAAAAAACATACTTGCACTGGGTTTCGATATTCTTAAGCACACTCTCCAGGGATGCGTGGTTCTTTTTTAAAGTAATGTTTTGTGCATAAGCGCCAAAGGTGAAGCTAAACAATATCAAAAACAGTATAAGGCCTGTTTTCGAGAGGGTTCCGTTTGTTTTATTTTGATGATCAGAGCCTGCTTTAAACCAACTTGCGGACGTTTTGTTTAGGCTGAAATTGGCAAAAAACGGCATTATTCGTCTCTTTTTATCGAGACGATGTAGATAAATTTTCATTAACTTTGTTTTGTTTAGAGCGTGATTAGATATTACTACTACTTTTCATTTTAGCAGCTAAACAGTAAGATATGCCGGGATGTGCGTCAACACGTTCCGGCTTTTTTGTTTAGCGCTTTCGCGTTGGGTGCTACCTGTCGTGTATTTATTTTTCCATATACTTTATTTGGGTTTTCAATTAGTTTACAATTAATTTGAGTTGGTCGTTTTTATCTTTAAAAGCCTGTACATTAATATCTGCATAGCTTAGCAGTTTTACAAGGCGTGCCATGCTGATGTTTTTGGGTATTTTACCCGCATATTTTACCGGCTTATTTCCCAATTTGTAGTCAACCTCAATGCCATACCATTGGCCTATTTCGCGGATAACCTCTTCGGTATTGCTGCCGTCGAAAACAAAAAAGCCGTCTTTCCAGGCAATTACCTGCTGCGCGTCTATTTCCTCACTTGCAATATCACTATCGCTTAATATGGCTTGCTGGTCTGGTTTGATGATCAATGGCTTGATGGCCTTGTTTTTCGGAGTGATGCGTACCGAGCCTTCTGCAAGGGTTGTTTTAACCAGTGGGGCATCCGCGTAAGCTTTAACATTGAACTTGGTACCCAGCACCTGGATGGATTGTTTGTCAGTTTTTACAATAAACTTACTGTGTTTTAAGGTTTTGGTTACCTCAAAATAAGCTTCGCCGCTTAGCTGCACCACACGGTCGCCGGTTCCGAACTGCCCGGGGAAAGATAATCGTGATTTTGCGTTTAAAAATACTTTGGTACCGTCGGATAATTCAATACTATATTGCGTACCCTTTGGCGTTTGCACCGTACTCATCACGTTTTCTGCCGATTTTTGCATATCAGCTTTATATAATAAATGGCCCGTGCTATCCTTTTGTACAATGGCGTTGCCAATGGTAACTGATTTGCCAGCGCTCAAAGTATCCGGGTCAACAGTTTTGCCGGTAGAAAGGGTGATGATTACCTTATTAGATACCGGGACAATTTTTTCCAGTTCGGCCAGTTGAACTGGAACCATTTTTTCGCTGCCGCGGAAATATTTAATAGTAAAATAGCCAACTATTATCACCATGGCTACAGCGGCTACCCGGTACCAAAGCGGCCTTACTGTGGCCTGCCTAACAGACATCCCGCCTATTTCGGCAGCCAGCCTTTCCCTGTTTCTGCGGTAAGACCGGGCAATGGATTTTTTTTCAATGGATTTACCTTCCGACAACTCATCATACCATTGGTAAAGTGCCCGCCTGTCTTCGCCCGTTTCTTCCCGGCGAAGGTATTTTGAAATTAATTTAAGGATGTTGTTATCTAAACTCATGAATAAACTTAATGCGGCTCCTATTGTGGCCCATATAATAACAAGTGTGTAAAAACGGCCGTAGCACCTACTCTAATTTTACTTTTTTTTAATATAAATTTAAAATAGCGCTATTTATTGCCTTTAGATACCAAAAATGAGGGTTTTGGTATGTTAGAATAACGAAAATAATGCTGATAAATGATTGGAATTTGTCTCTAAGCCGCGGATTTTTGATCGTTCTGAGAAAAAAAAACAAAAAAAGATGGTTATAAAAACAAAGAAAACAGGTAGTAAGCGTCTTTAGTTACTATCCTGATCCGTTTTAATGCTTTGTGGATCTGATTTTCTACCGTTGATTCGGAAATTTGCATGTACTCCGCTATTTCCCGGTTGCTTTTATACTCTTCCCGGCTTAGTTTGAATATCTGCCTGCATTTTTCGGGGAGACTTTCTATTTCTTTATTCACCATATCCAGCAGGTACCTGTAGTATAGCCGGTCTTCCAATGGCTGTTCATCAGAGCGGATGTCCAGATCGGCCAGGTTGTTATGGCGGACGGACATAGACGATTTTTTGAGATGTTCAAAAATAAGGTAACGGCTTGAAGTATAAAGATAGGCCGGGAGCGACTCGATCTCCTGTATTCGCTCACGGCTTCTCCACAAGCTCAAAAACAGGTCGTGCAGGATATCTTCGGCAACCGACTCATCGTTCACCTTTAAAATAACATGTTGAAGTAATGAGGGATAAAAAAGGTGATATAATTCCGAGAAAGCACCTTGATCCCCATTAGCCACACCAGCTAATAAATTGGAGTACCCGTCCTTCTCAAATTTCTTCATCCTAAAAAATACTTACAGAAAACAATCATGATATACCATCAGCCCGGTGGGCTACTTGAGAATAAACGTTATGTGGGTAAGTTTAATATCTCAATGTTTTAAGATATAAAATGATCTCTGCTGCTAATAAGCAAATATATCATTATTCCGGATAATCCGAAACAGGGCGTAGGCAGGATAGGGAAATCAATTTTAAGATTTTAACGTGTGGTTATTTTACTCATGAACTCATCATCTCTGGAAGTTCTTCATATTTTCATAGGTTTGCTATATTTTGATTCTTTTATTTTTCGATCATAGCAAGGCAGGTATGGCGGTGATCTCGTTGCTTTTTTCTGCAACTGTCCGTTGTCCCAGTCAAAGCTTGTTCCCGCAAGAATAGCCGAGATAACATACAGCGCCCGTTTTTCTGTTTTATTGTTTGATCCAAAAGTGTTTTACCAATGAGTGTCGTACAATTAATTAATTCGTAATTGATACTGCCTTCTGCTTTTAGCTACGATTACAACCCAGAGTAATAATCGTAGCCCTGCTCGGCCCAGTAATCGGGCGGGCGATTATCACTAAAAGTCATGGTACCTATGCGTTTCAGGTTTTTGATGCCATATTTAACCGGGATAATAAGCCTTAAAGGTGCGCCGTGCTGGGGCGGCAGCGGTTGTTCATTTACCTCATAAGCCAGCAAGGTTTGCGGGTGCATGGCGCTTGGCATATCAATACCTACATAATATTGTTTATCGGGCGTTGCCAGGCCTACATACTGTAATTTTACCTGGTCGTCTAATTTAAAATGGCTTATAAAATCGCTGAATTTTACGCCGCCCCAATGCGATATCTGGTCCCAGCCCTCTACGCATTTAAAATCATAAACAATATCTGTTTTTGGCAGGGCTTTAATATCATCAATCGAGATGCTCAATAGCTCACCCGAGTGTTTTTTTACCTGCAACCGCCAAGTCGCCGCCTCTATTGTTCCTTCGTTGCCTATATCCTCATTGTGGCGTACATTTTTTGCGGCCAGTTCTTTGGGGTAAGTTTTAACCAGGTTATTATTGCTGAATACCCTGCGGAAGGCAAGCTCGGTTTTGTTTAAAGCCCGGCGCAATGGTGCGCGTGCGCCTGCGGTTACAGTTGCCGTTTCCCCGGGAGAATTATAAAGCCATCTCCATCCACTATATGCAGCCCCGGCGGCTATAAAAAAGGTACCAAATGATATGAAATTACGGCGGCTGATTTTTTGCTCAACTGTAAGCAGTTTTTGGGCGGCTTTATTTTTTTTATTGAACGGGTTTTTCATCGGTATTGTGGGTTGGGGTAATGGGTTCAGGATCTTTTACTTTGATCACTTCGAAGCCGGATATTACTGAACGGAAATTATTCCAGCCGGCAAGTATCACCTGTGTAATATGGATCAGGAAGAAAAATACATAGCCAATAGTTAATGCAAAATGAAGTATGCGTGCAAAATGATAACCGCCGCATAACCATGTTAAATAATTAAACTGCACCGGTTTGTAAATAGCCAACCCGGTTATCAACGAGCCAAAACCCATTACAATAATTGAGGTGTAGGCAATGCGCTGGGCCGCGTTGTATTTATTTTGCGGCGGCGCCATTTTACGGATATGCAGATCATGCAGCAGCACCAGCCAGGCTTGTTTAAACGAGTTTTTTTGCGGCACCAGTTCGCGCCACCCGCCCGATATGATGGTGTACAATACATAAGCCAGGCCGTTAAGCGCAAAAGCCCACATAAACAGGAAATGAAAGGCCATTCCCTCAGATAACCGGTGCGTTATGTTAAAGGCATTGTAAAATCCCTGCGGAAAAAAACTAAAAAAAGTATGCCCGAACAGGGTGATGCTATACTCGTCATTGGCCCAGTAAATAAGCATCCCGCTCCATATCATAATTGTAAGGATGGGGAAATTTACCCAGTGCGTCCAGCGCATGGCCAGCGGGTGTTTTTCTTTTATTATTTTCACTTAGTGTGGTGTTTAATTTACAAAATCCCTGCAATGGGCCAATTATCCACTTACAGGCTATCAACAGAAAACCGCTGTTGGCTATTTACTGGCGCCCATATCAAAGCCTGATTTTGCCGCAGCCAATATGGCGCCGTTGCTGGTGTTTTGTACAAAGCCAATAACTTCGTAACCGGCAGCGTTAAAGCCATTGGGCAAAGCAATATTTGCTGTGCCGGTGCCACCGGTGTTTAATGGCACGCTTTGTAAGTTACGCACTATTTGTACGTGCGATAGTGTGCGGCCGCCGTTTTCGCCATGCTGCACTTTGGTTTGCCCGTTTTTTTGCACCAGGGCCAATAGTAACACGGCATTTTTGCCGGCACCTTCGGCCTTGTACTGTACGGTAATATGGCCTGTGCTGTTCTGCGCGTTAAGGGTTAGCCCGCCCGCCGGCGTAGCGCGTAAGCCGGCCGTAATAGCGTTACGCAAAGTGCCTTCTTCCGATCCTACAAATTCCTTGTGCCCGTTAACTACTATCTGTGGTGTATAAACCGATTGCAGGTTTAGCCATGTTGTATATTGGCTTTGGCGTTTAGAGTAATCGGCACTGCTAAAAGGGTCTTTCCAGCCCAGTCGGTTCCAGTAATCAACGTGGAAAGCCAGAATGTACACCGGTTTATCGGCATCTTCTTTCTGTACCCGCGCCACCAGCTCATCAGCCGGCGGGCAGCTGGAACAACCCTCGGATGTAAACAGCTCAATTACTGCAAATCCGTTACCTGTACTTTTGCGGTAATTCTTGTTTGCCGAACTACCCGGCATAGTAAATGCTGATATCGCCCAAACCGCTACTGTAAGGCCTACAGCAACGGCCAATATTTTAAATCGTCTCATAGTTTTTATCAGTTTGATATACGTTTTTATGGCTTAGTCGGCTTGTTTTGGATATCCTTACAAAAAATATTTTTTTATTTGGCAGGCCCGACAGCCGGTAAATAAATATGTAATTAAAATATAATCAATAGGATATATGTAAATTTAAGCAATTGTAAACCGGTTTTGGGCAAGTGAAAAAAGCGATATTCTATTGTAAGGATTGAGAAGTATTGACGACTAATGGAATAATGATTTTATGAAAAGACTTATTTAATGGCAGCTGATAAGCAATTTTTAAATCCCAGGCTTTGGGTTGAAACCCATGCTGAGTATCTGTATGGCTACACGCTGTCACGATTGAACGACGAAGAACTGGCTAAAGACCTTGTGCAGGAAACTTTTTTGGCGGCTTTACGAAGCGCCGGTAAGTTTGAAGGTAAAAGCTCCGAACGTACATGGCTAACAGCTATCCTTAAAAATAAAATCGTTGATGTTTACCGAAAAAAATCATCGGGCTTAAAAAACACCGATGTTAAACAGGCAGAAGAGGAGCAGGAGAATTTTTTTGATGAAGACAACGGGCATTGGAACAAAGCCTACCAGCCTAAGCCTTTTGGTATTGAAGACCACGACCCGCTGGCAGGCAAGGAGTTTAACAGCATATTACAAAAGTGCATGCAAAAACTGCCCGCGCTTTGGATGGCCGTTTTCACCATGAAACATATTGATGATGCCACTGCGGATATGATTTGCAGTGAGCTTAAAGTTACACAGGCCAACTTTTGGGTAATTATTCACAGGGCCAAGCTTAACCTGCGTGCCTGCCTGCAAAAAAACTGGGTTTAAAAAAAATGAGCAACATGAGTCCACTAAAACATATTATATACAATTGCAGGCAGGCTACATTTTTGATTGAAAAAAAACAATACAAAAAATTAAGCTTCCGCGAATTTATCGAACTGCGTATCCACCTGGCGGGATGCTCGGTTTGTGTATTGTATAACAAGCAAAGCCGTGTTATTAATCAAATGGTACAGCAACTTTTTCATGATTCGATGAAAAACGAAGGAGCGCATCTTGACGAGGGTTTTAAAAATGAACTGCAACAACGCATTGATAAGGAATTAGATAAAAATTAAAATATTTTGTAAGGCATCATTAAGCCGCCCGACTAAGGTTGAAATGTTAGAAAAAAACAATATGAAAACTAAAAACCAAAGTATGAAAACAATTATTTCAGGCGCATTGGCAGCAACGGTACTTGCACTATGTTTAACCTTTAATGTGCAGGCTAAATCATTAACGCCGACAAATTTAAAAGTATCAGTTACCGCAGTAAGCGATACAGGCAAAATGGCTAAGGGCAAAATGAAAATGGCTAAAATGGAAAAGAAAAAAATGGCCAAAATGGAAAAAGGGAAGATGGGTAAAATGAAAAAAGAGACATCAGGTAAAATGTAACCTGGTTTTGGTTTGTTAATCATTTAGAGGGAGGTGATGCTCCCTCTTCTTTTTTAATTCTATTGTATAAATCTTAATGAGTTCAATGATGAAAAAATACGTTTTAATTTTAGTGCTTACTTTTACAGGCTTACAGCTTTGGGCGCAAACAGGGCTTAAAAAAGGGGATGATGCACCCGTTTTTAGTGCTACCGATAATGCAGGTAAGGCCGTTGATTTGAAAGCTTTATTAAAGGCTCATCAATCTGTGTTGTTGTTTTTTTACCGTGGCGAGTGGTGCCCTTACTGCAATAAACACATTGCCCAATTGCAGGACTCGTTGCAACTGTTGATTGCAAAGGGAGTTTACGTAATTGCGGTAACTCCCGAAACTAAGCAAGGCATTGATAAAACTATCCGGAAAACACATGCTTCATTTTCAATAGTGCAGGATAAAGGGTATTTTATTATGAAAAGTTACAAGGTTAATTATGTACTTGATGATGCTACGGTAGCTAAATACAAGGGCTTCGGCCTTGATTTGAACGTAAGCAATGGTAATACCGACCACGTATTGCCGGTGCCTGCTACTTACTTAATTAACCCATCAGGAAAAATTGCGTTTGTACATTTTAACAAGGATTACACCAGGCGCGCATCAGTAAGCGATATGATGCGGGCTTTGTAATGGCAACTCGATGGATCGCCCGGCTATGAATGAACGTGACTAAAACGATAGGGAATCGCACCGTTCTTTGCTTGTTTTTTATATCTTATTGATAATGAGTTGTTTTTTATGGATTTCTATTTCGGGAGTGGGCGGGCTTGCCGTTGCGGCTTCACGGGGGCTCCCGCCAGGAGCTCTGCAACCCTGCATGAAACTGTTAACTCAATAGCATCCGTCCTGCTCTCGGGTGGAGTAACGGTGCGCGCGCGACGCTTTTTAGCAGTTCTGTTTCATCAAAAAAGAAACAGAATTTTGCAGGTCGATTGATCAAATTGCCCATACGATTTGCTTCCTACCTCAAATCCCGCCAGGCTGAAGAATATTGAAAAGCATTTAAGGCAGATCAGTTTAATCGATCTGCCTATGTATCCACTCGTTAATAATTGCCAGGGCGTCAGTATCAAAAACTTCGTTCAATTGGGCGTATTCCTGGTTGGTGCAGGTTTTGCAATGCTGAAACAAATGGTTTATACCGGGTAATACTACCGTTTTAACATTTTTATTGCCGCCCATGGCCGGGTATTTTTTCCAGTTGGCCAGGTTTTCATTACAGGCTACCATCAAATCCTTATCCCCGTTAAGGGCTAATATGGGTACCTTAACCCTGGGCAGATAATTTGCAGGGTCGTACTTAATAAAATACCGGTACCATGCGCCAGTTGCCGTTTTGGTATAGCTGTAAATAGGAAAACGGAAATGATCAAACTGAACGTTGAGGGTTTTAAAATACGCGTCGTCTTTGATTTTCCAGGCGGCATAAGTTTGCGTTATCTTTTGCTCCAGGTTGGGCGAGTTGGCATAAGTGTAAACGGTATCAAACATCATATTGTTAATTTCGTTCGATCGTTTTTTATCATAATCCATGAGTTTCGAATTGGCCACCAAATCTGCATTTTGTTTTCTTAGTGCCTCTAAGCCGCTGGTTGCCAGCCCGGCTATACTTACCAGGAACGCCACATCATGGTTGTTTGCGGCTGCTATAGCAATAACGGCTCCTCCTTCGCTGTGGCCCAGCAGGCCAATTTTTTCAGGATTAATCTCTTTCCTGGTTTTAAGATAGCTGATGGCTGTTAACACATCAGCGGCAAAATCGGCTGTGGTTGATGTTTCATATACCCCTGTTGTTTTACCGGTTCCGCGGTCGTCAACCCTTAATACTGCAATGCCATTACGGGTAAGATAATCGGCAATGGCGGCAAAAACAGCGTGCCCGGCCATGTGGCCATCCCTATCTTGCTTGCCCGTGCCCGATACGATGATTACCGCCGCGCATGGTTTTTTAATAGCGGGCAGGGTTAAGGTAGCGCCAAAGCTGATGGATGCATCGCTGTTGGTATAGGTGATGCTATCTTGTTGGTAGGGTGGTTTGGATACGGTGCCCTGTGCACGCACATTACCGATAGCCAGGCTTATCAGCCCGGTTATCAGTATGGTTAGTTTTGTTTTCATATCAACCTTAGTCGGCTTTTTTAGTCATCTCAATCATGGCCGACATTTCATCGGCAAGTTCGCTGGCGCTGCCTTTATATCCCACAGCTATAAAACGCAGCTTCCCGTTTTTATCGATAACCAGTTTTTGGGGGATGCCCGATATGCCGAAAGCTTTGCACATCCGGTTATATACTTCTTCGGTAATGGCACCGCCTTTTAATTTATTATCGAACAGGATATGGAAAGGATAATTATTGTCTTTAATATATTTTTTAACCTGTTCCTTATAATCGGCAGTGCGCTCTTCGGTGTCAACAAAGTAAAATACTACGTTAGGGTCGTTCTTATATTTCTCAACCGCCAGCTTCATACCCGGGAAGGATGCTTTGCAGGGTACGCACCAAGTGGCCCAAAAATCCATCACGATGGTTTTGCCACGGAGGTCTGCAAATTTGATAAGTTTGTCGTCTGCATCATACATGCTCCAGTCCGGGAAATCTTTTTTCACCATTTCCATCTTTGCGGTTGAAGCTACCGATAAAGCCACGTTTTTTAACGATTCCAGATATTGATCAAAGCCATCCTCTGTTTTATACTGCTTGATGTAATTGGCTTTCAGCATTTCAATCATTTCGGGCGTGCTTTGGTTTTCGTACATGCTTTTGATCAGTACATCATTCACCTGGGCCGTTTGGCCTTTTTTGTTGAGCAGAAAAACTTCGTCGTTATTTAAATTGGCTCGTTTATACTTTAAGGTTTGTTGCGCCTCTAAAGCGTATTGAAGTGCTTGGTCAAACTGGCCCACATTTTTTAGCAGGTTTACGTGTGTGATGAGTAATGAATTAACCAGGTCTTTTTCAAACTGTTGCTGCCATTCTGATGGCGAGAGGTACCAGTATTCTTCAGGCTTTTGGTTTCGGAACGATTCCATCCTATCCACTAAAAGCTTAGCATAAGGGTACAGGGTTTCGTCGGTTTGGTCCTTTCTGTTGTGCGCTATCTGGATGATCTTATAATAAGTGCCGATCACGGCATAATAAGGCATACTGGCAACGTACTTATTCAGGATATCGAAGTTTTTATTAAGCACATTCAGCACAACAATATTCTGGTATACCGTGGGGTATGATATCCGGTTATCGTCATCAAACTTCACGTCAGCTTTCGCCATCGGGAAGTCTGTTAGAAACTGTTCTGACAAGGCTATTTTTTTGTTCACATCACGTTCGTAGTTTAATTTGTTGTAAGCCCTTAAAGCCGCTACGTTACCGTGTGGATATTGCTTCATCATGATCTCCTCCAACGAATCAACAGAAGTCTTTTGCCTTAGCACTTGTGCGTAAATCTCCCGAACTTTTATCAGGTTACCCTCGCCACCGCGCTGACATAAAAATGCGATCACATTGTTAATCCTTTTAACACCGGCCTGGCCCTGGTAAGCGTAAACACCTTTAGCAAAAGGTACGGCTACCGCTTCGCTGGCTTCTTTGGGGTGGCGGGTGATTTCGTTATTCATCCAATAGTAAAAAGCGGTATCGGTTATTTTTGGCGATTTAAAGTACCCGGGAATGCCATAACCAAAACGTTCGGCCCTTAGCAGTCCCCATCCGGCATAAGCGCCGGGGGCATCATAGGCTGGTACCTTGGGGTCGAGCGCCATAATGGTATAGCTCAGGTCATGATTATTGTCCGTACTGTCGCCGGCTACAAATTTGAGTGTTACCATGCCGGCGTTTTTATCTAACTGTAGTGTAGCGCCAAATTTTCCGGCAGATGGTGTCATGTTCAGATTACTGGTGTGCCAGGCGTAATTACTGTAGGCGTAAACCACGGCGTGTACATCTTTTTTGCCAGCAAGTGGCGTACCTGCGGGGTTGTAGGTAATTAGTACGCCCTGGCCCGGCAGCGGGCGTTGCGGCTCGAAAGTAAAAGTTTTTGATTGCGCGCGAAGGGTTGAAGTGGCAGCTAATGCAACGCCCAGCAAGCCTAATTTAATGCTATTCATAATGGGGAGGATGTTCGGTATGTTTAAAGCGAGTATTTACCAGCTTAAAATTATCCCGACTTGTTTTTTGCCAACAAGCCGGGAATAATTAACTGACCAATTTTTAAGGGTTTTGTACGATCTCCGGATTAAGCCCGATCAGGTAACCGGCTATCTGGAAAGTGTATTTGTTGCTTGTAGGTTCAAGTGTGTAGGTTACGCCCGCAAAGGTACGTGTATAAGTTTTTTGGAACTGCGGATCGCTTTTTAACCGGCGCATATCCCACCAGCGCAGCATGCGGCAAAAGAATTCGCGGTGGCGCTCGTCTATCACTTTTACAAGGGCATCGTTGGCGCTGGTGGCAGTCAGGTCGGCATAGTCTGCGGCCTTAAAACGTTTTTTTCTCAAATTGTTCACCCAAAGCATGGCGTTGTTGGCATCACCGGCGCGGGCATAAGCTTCTGCTTTGATCAGCATCATCTCGGGTACCGAAGGGCCTATGTTACGTGCTTCGCTAAGCGCCTTATCCTTATAAAAGAAACGACCACCTGCCGCCGTGTACGATGAAGTCATCACGCTGGGCAGGCAGGTAAATAAATTGTAGCGCTGATCCTTAGTGCCTAAAAGGGTTAACAGGTCGTCGCTCAGGCGGATCACAGTTGGCGCAAAGGGAACTCCGCCGTACGGTACTTTTGACAATAATACTTCAGGGTCAAACTTTCTTAATGGGTAGGTAGTGGTGTTTACTACGGTAAGCGGCCCCAGATCATTCAAAGTAGATTTGAGCGCAAGCGTGCTATCGGCATATTTGGATGCGTTGGTATAATCATTCATATACAGATAACACCTGGCCAGTTCACCATAGGCGGATGCCTTTGACGGAAGGGTATTATAGGCTTGTGTTGCCGGCAATGCCGGTAAAGCTTTCTTCAGGTCGGTTATGATTTGGTTATATACCGTTTGTACGGGCGTACGCACCAGCGACTGTACGGTAGTTTCCTGGGTAAGCAACGGTACACCCGGGTCTGATGCCGCGGTAGCCGCATTGTAAGGCTTAGCATAGGTATTAACCAGCATTAAATAAGCATCGGAACGATGTACCAGGGCTTCGGCTATCAACTCAGCTTTATCGGCATCAGTACCACCGGTGCTGGTAGGTACTTCTGTTGTAACGGTATTGCAATAAGCAATTGTATTATACATGGCGTTCCACTCGTAATCGGTAAAAGCACTTGTAGTTACCGGGTATGCAGCTTGCCAGGTATAGCTATTGGCAAACCACGCATAAGATACGCTGGCTGCCAGGGCCAGTTGTTGCGTGCTGCCATCTACTATACCCGCATCGTCTGAGGCCAGATCGCTCATCCGCGGTCCACCCTCGTAAGCAGACGTATTATTAAGCAAATAGCGGTAATTGGTAATATCGCCGGGAGTAAGTTGTCCCTGGGTTTTAATATCTACATACTTTTGGCAACCGGTAAGCAAAATACCTGTCATCGCCATACTGAAAATTTTATGTAATGATCTCATTGTAGGCCTTTGGTTATAAGTTAACATTTAATGAAAGAATGTAAGAGGGAGTTGCGGGCAAGCTATAGGTTCTGTCCAGGGAGTTAACAAAATCCGGGTCGTAGCCTTGTTTGTTAGCCGTCCATAGTAAACCCAGGTTGCGCACTGCAAAGCCTAACTTAGCGTTTTTGATCATCACCTTATTGGTCAAAGCGGTTGGTAACTGGTAGCTTAACGAAACTTCGCGTAAACGGATATAATCACCTTTTAAAACATTAATGTCCGAGTATTGGTAACGTACTAAACTGGCGTTAACAGCCGTTGAAGTTCCGTTCAATCCCGGAACGTTGGTGGTAGCTTCATCACCTGGTTTTTGCCACCTGTTAGCTATATCGGCACTCAGATCGTATTTTACCTGGTTAATGTTGGTGCTGTAAGTGCCAATACTTGGTTTCAGAAAAACGTTACCGAACTGGTAAGTGGTCAAAGCAAATAAAGTAAAATCTTTATACCTTACTGATGTATTCCAGCTACCGTAATAGGGTGCCACCCTGCGTCCAGCGTATTTTAAAGCGCCTAATGTGGGTATGGCTGCTGTTGTTGCCTTAATAATACTGCCATCTTCGGCGTATACCTGCGTTAAGCCGTTAGCATCAAGCCCCGCGTTCCTGAATACCATGATCTTATCGGTAGGGTATCCGGACAGGTAAGCCAATGCTGATGGATTTGCGTAATAACTGGTAGTGGCAAAAGCAGAACTGGTATATTGTTTGGTATAGCGCTCATCTTCTAACTGGTTGGTATTGTATGAAAATGTGCCACCAAGATTCCATCTCCAATCTTTAGTATTATATGCAATGCCGTTTAAGCTCAGGTCAACGCCTTTACCGGTAATGTGGCTTGAATTCTGTACAATAACACCACTGTTGATATTACCTGTGTAGGTGTTGTTTATTGCAAAAGAAGCCAGAATATCTTTGCTATTCTTTTTATAATAATCTACCGACCCGCTAATACGGCTGTTCAGAAAAGAAAAGTCGGCTGCCAGGTTTGTTACATAGGTTTTTTCCCATTTAAGCTGAGGGTTGGCAGTGTACAAGATGCTTGAATTTGGCAGCCCGGTGGTGCCGTCGGTACCTATCGAGATATAGGTAAACGGATAGACGGTGGTTGAGATATTGCCGTTGATGCCATAAGTAGCCCTGAGCGCCAAATGGTCAATCCAGGTAAATTGTTTCATGAACGCTTCATCGCTCAGGTTCCATTTAGCTCCTGCCGACCATGCCGGTGTGGCGCGGTATTGCCTGTCTAAACCAAAGTTATTATAATCGTCATAGCGCACGCTACCGGTTAAAACGTACTTGTTATTATAGGTGTAAGCCGCGTTGCCGTAGTAGGATAAGTAACGGCGGGTCTTATCTGCCTGTGAAGTTGGCGAAGCTAAATTAAAAGTATTGCCTGTTACGGTAGCATAGCCTACATTGGTTGCCGATGTGTTACCTGCATTTACACCGGTACTTAAGCCGGAAGACAGGTTGTAGCCGTAAAGTGTTTCAGTACCCTGGCCTAATTGCGTTTCTCTTATTTCCGTACCTGCTAAAGCAGTAACCTGGTGTACCTGGGCAAAAGTGTTACTATAATCCAACTGCCCCCTAACTGTATAGTTATTGTTGTTGGTATTAACCAGGTTCAATATCCCACCGTTGGTAATGCCTATACTGTTAACAGACGCTGTAGGTGCGGTATAGTAGTTAATAAAGTTACGATAGTAATAACTATCTTGGTTATAAAATGTTCGGGTTGTGCTAAAGGTACGCTCGGTAGAATATAAGCCCGATGCGTTTAGTCCTTTAAAAACAGGGATTCTTAAGTTAACTGTGGCAGTATAGTCATTATCTTTTTGTGTATTGTCATTATTGTTCTGCTCATTTAAGTAACTGTACTGCCAGTTTGGCCGTGCGGATGAAAGTGTAGCTGTGTAGGATGACGGCACAGCAAAGTCATAAGACAGATTATTGCCATTTGCATCTTTAAGTAAGCTGTAAGGCATTAATGTAGACTGAGATGCGGTACATAACGAGGATAATGCAATACCATCATTAACATATTTAAAAGATGATCCCTTGATATTTACAGACAAGTCTGCTACTTTAAACAGTTTCCAGTTATGAGTAAGGTTAAGGGTTAAACGCTTTGCCGAATTGCCTATGGTGTTGGGAAGCTCTTTGCTGTATGACGCCGAATAATAATAATTGGAAAAATCGTTACCGCCGCTCACAGCAAAATTATACTGCTGGCTTTGTGCATTTTGAAGTAAGTATTTTGATATTTGCGAGCGGTTATCAATAGTGCTAAGTTGCACTACCTGGGCATCATATTGCGCCTGTGTTATGGTACCCGCTTTTAATTGCAGGGCAAGTAAACTGCCTTGGCTTCTTACATTAGCTGCAGCGTTATAGTACGTTGAGTTGGTTAAATCGGTAACAAAACCCCGGTCCACCAGTTCCTTTTCATAATTAAGTGTTTGTGCCGATGTCATGGTTTTTAGATATCCTAAATCGGGCTTGCCTGAAAAAGAGAAATTGGTAGAAAAACTGATTTTGGGTACCGCACTATTAATCCCTTTTTTGGTATTGATCACAATTACTCCGTTAGCGGCACGTATCCCCCAAATGGAAGCGGCGGCAGCATCTTTCAAAAAAGTAACATTGTCTATATCGTTGGGGTTAATGGTAGAAAGATCTAAGGTACTAACGGCGCCATCAACAACAATCAATGGGAAACTTTCAGCCGACAGCGTGCTTGTACCCCTGATAGTCATGTTGTAATCGTTGGTGCCTACTGTACGTGTGTTGCCGTTTACCGCCTGCTGTGTATTGTTGTAGTCAAAAGTACGGTCGCCTGCGGTAACTGCTACTTGTAGACCTGGTACCATGCCTTCCAGTATCTGTACGATATTCGGAATCGGTATTTTTTCAATGTCTTTAGCTGTAGCTGTAGAAAAAGCTCCGGTGCTGCGTTCTTTGGGCAGTGTTTGATAACCGTTGGATATCACAGAAACTTCTTTAAGTGTACTGGCCGGATCGCGCACCAGTTTAACATGAATAGTTTCCTGGCTCCCTACTATAATTTCTTGTGTAGTGTAACCAACAAAACTTACAATCAATACATCTTTATCACTTATACTCGGTATATAAGCATAACCATCCTGATTGGCCTGTACCACCATCCGTGTTGATCCTTTTACCGTAATATTGGCAAAAGGCAGCAGTTGGCCGTCCACATCAGTAATATACACTTTAAGTACGTGGCGTACAATAGCTTCAGTCCGCTCTTTTGCCGGGGCTGGGGCTAAAGCTGGTTTGCTAATAATCATGATGCTGTTATTGAGTTGCTTGTAGGTGTAAGCACTGTTTTTAAATAACAGGTCGAGCGTTTGGGCAACGGTCCGCTTTTCGGCAGGCAGGTTTAATTTGCTGAATGTTTTAAGATCCTGATCACGATAAATAAACCGGAATTTGGTTGCTGACTCGATCTTTTTAATAGCCGACTCAAATGATTCGTTCTCCAAACTGATGGTAACGCTCACATCAGCAACCTTTTGTCCGCTAACCGAGGTGGCCAGCAGCAAATGCAGGGTAGTGATAACCAGGATGGCGGTACATAAACTTATTCGCATAATTTGACGAATTACATACGGTGATAAGAAGAGAGCAATTTGGGCATGGCGTACCCGCCACGAATTGCCTTCTGCGGATTGTGCAGAAAAATTCATAAATTTGATTGTTTTAAGTGATCCTCGAAAATTGTTTAAAACAGCCTGCCTACGGTTGGCGCCGAAACAGGCATACTCTTAAACCTCCTGTTAGTAGCAGGGGGTTTTTGCTTTACCGGCTTACTTTTAGTACATCTTTTTCATTTGCTGGGGTTTAATCGTTTAAGTTTTGTTAATTAATTATATATATGGTGTGCTTAGGGGCAGCCTGCTCCATTAATGATGTAATGCTCTGCATCAACAGCCTTACTGGTAGCGTTATTAAAATCACAGATCACCTGCAAAATATCAGTAAATTTTTCGCCGTGTAAAAAAGTGCCTGTAAAGCGGCAGTTCTTAACGGCATCGTTAGCAAAGGTTATTTTTACATTAAAGCGTTGCTCAAGCGTTTGTGCAGCCTGCAGCATAGTTACATCGGTTAAAAAAAGATCCTTGCTTTGCCATTCTACTACTTTTTCTGAGTTAACGTTAAGCTGCACCATATTCTGAGCATTCTTATCAAAAGCTATCTGCTGGTTAGGCGTTATCACGCCCAATACCTGCTGGCTATTACTTACGCTCACCTTTCCGCGGGTTACGGTTACTGTAATGTTTTTTTCCTGGCTATACGCTTTGATGTTAAAGGCGGTGCCCAAAACCGTGGTAAATAGTTTCCCCGTATGAACGATAAAGGGGTGTGCCGCATCATGCCGGATATCAAAATAGCCTTCGCCTACTAAATTCACTTCCCGGGTTTTTCCGGTAAATCCAGCCGGATAAGTTAAATAGCTGCTTTTATTTAAAACCACGGTGCTGCCATCCGGCAGTTTAATTAATTGATGTTCGGTAGTGGTTTTAGCCAGCAGTGCTGGTGCGGTATGGGTTTTATCGGCACTGAAATAAACTGCAGATATCGCGATACCCAATGCCGCTACGGCTGCTGCCGCCCATTTAAACCACGATCTGTTTCGGGGTGCGGCATCTTCGTTAACTGTACGGTTGTTATTATTGATTACCTGGGCGAATAATTCGCGCGCCCTTTGCTGGCTTAGGGCGATGGTTGATTCCTGGTTATCCCATGCCAATTCCATCAACAAGCTGAGTTGTTGCTCGTTGGCTTCATCGTCTATCATGGCCATCAATTCCAAACGTTCGCTGTCGGTACACAAGTGGTCCAGGTATTTTTGAAACAGATACTCAAATCTTGTATTAGTACTCATTTTAATTGAGGGAGAGATTAATTTAGCAATTACTTAACCGCTTATTAATCTGCTTTTTTATTACTTGACCTCCGGGAAGAAAAAAAGGAGCAGTGAAATAACTAAAAAAAATGAATTATTTTTTAACTGATTGATTTACAATGAGAAAAATTGTAATCGATATGGCGTCCTGATGGAGCAGCATAAATGACCTTACCGCCTGCGCAGCCTGGCGAAGGTGTGATTTTACCGTTAAGGGCGATATTTTTAATTTTTGGGCAACTTCATCTTGCTTCATACCCTCAACTTTACACATGCTGTAGATCAACTTTTGCTGTGGTGGCAGCGCGTTTAAGGCCTGGTCGAGTATCTTACGGGTGTCTTTATAATGCAGATGGTTTTCCGTATCCAGATCGGCATCCGTCCAGCCTTGATTTTTAATAGCGAAAGCCAGCGTTTCGCGCGCGGCCTTCTTTAACGCGTTTAGTGTATGATTTCGTGACACAGTGCGGATATAGCCGCCAAAATTTTCAACGTTAACTAATGATGCCCTGTTAACCCAAATGCGAATAAAAACATCCTGAACCACCTCTTCGGCAGCGGGCAGGGACTGGAGCATTTTGTAGGCGTAATTTAAAACCTTTTGGTGGTATTGGTTAAAGAGCAATTCAAAAGCATGTTCACTACCTTCAGATATCTGAATCAGCAAATCGTTCTCGCTCCATAACTCTTTCATGTTCACACTGCTAATATACCATTTTTAAAGAGGTATAAAAAGAGCACATCGCTCAAGTTAATAATCTAAACTTCCGTTTAACCTGTTTTAGTATCCTGATAAGGGATGAATATGTTTTTTTTTCGCAGTTTTAGAACAGATGATTAAAAAAATTGACTTTAACAAGATGAAAAACTTTCGGGATGAAGATACAACGAGGTATAAATTGCTGTTTACGTTTTTTTTGTAGCGCCAACAGGATATGGGTCGATTTACTTGGCGGTAACGGAGGCTATCGATTAAAAATGACGTTGATGCCATGAGGCAATTTGAAGAATGCTGATGATAAAGCAGGTAATTAACCAGAAGCATACCGTTGGATGTGAAAAAAGGGCCAACCATGAGTTATGGTACAGCCCTTACTGGTAAACATTTGGTTTTTCTACATCTTGTTCAGAGCTTGCGAAAGCTGCCCCGGCTATTTTGATTATCGCGACCGGATTTCTTTGCGCATAAATAAGGAATACGAAAGCGCGAAGCATAACACCGTGGCTGCTATAAGCCCCGTAAGCTGTGGCCATACCAGCAATAAGCTTTGCCCTAATGGTAGCGGGTTGGGTATAGCACCCGATACTTGCTCCATTGTTAACGGCCCAAGGCTGCGTACAGCTGGCATTAGTAAAGTTGTGGTGGCATCGGTATAGAGCTGGCTGGGTACTACACGCATCAGGTTCAAAATAAACTGCTGATATTGCATTACGTCCTGCTGTGCGGCACCTTCTGGTGGCATTATTGCTCTTGCCACAAGGCTGACGATGATCTGGTAAAATATCGTAAAAAATAACCAGGCAGCAATGGCGGTAAGTGCTGAGGTAGCTGCCTGCCTGAACCTGATGGAGAACAATATCGACAGGTTAAGCCAGAACGCTACATAAAGCACGCTGAGCATCAGGAAGAAAACAACCCGGAAAAACTCCTCTACCGTAGGCGGTATGCCGATGATGATGAGCCCCAGGCCCATCACCAGGAAGCCAAGCGCGAAAAATAGCGTGCTGATCACGATCAGTGCGGCTACAAATTTAGCATTGATCACATAATCGCGATGGATAGGCTGGGCCATAATGCGGCTCAATGTACCTGCGTTTTGCTCGGAGTTAACAGCATCAAAACCGAGGGCTATACCCAGTAGCGGCCCCAGGAAGCCGATGAATACGTGAAAGGGCGGCAAGGTACCGTCGGATAGTGTAAAGAGCTTAAGAAAAAAAAATGTACCCGTTGGATCATTTGGTTTGATGGATTTGGCCAGGTTACTCACAGAGGTGTACAACGAGCCAAAGCAGGTAAGCAGGATCAGCAACAGCAACACGATAAAGCGCCAGCTTCGTACATGGTCTGTTACCTCTTTATTAATCATTACCCAGAAAGGGTGGGGGGCACGGCTATGCCCGGCTGCAAAGCTAAAGCGTTGTGTTAAAATATTTTGCTGCCATCCCCTGATGGTGTTAGTTAACTTTTCCATTATCCTCCCTTCCTTCAAAATAGCGGTGATAAATATCGTCTAAGCCATATTCCTTTTGATGCAGGTGTACCAGGCCGAAGCCGTTATCTACTATGGTTTTGGCAATCACTTCGGTAATATCGCGTAAGCAACCAATTAAAAAAAGCCCGTCGTTCGCCCTAACGTTGATCACTCCGGGTATCGATTGTAAAATGTTGAGCAACCGTTGATGTTGAGCTTCAGGGCTTTCGCCTGCGGCAGATTTTATTTTTACACTGATGGTAAAAGCCTCGTCGGGGAATAGTTTGGCTGATAATTGAGGGATATTCCCCTCCGCCAATAATTTGCCGCCCACAAAAAGGCCAACCCGGTCGCACACTTGCTGTACCTGGTGTAAATGGTGCGATGATAGCAACACGGTAATGCCTTCTTCGCGGCTTAATTGAACGATGAGGTCCAGAAATTCGCGTACGCCCTGCGGATCAATCCCCAGGGTGGGCTCGTCCAGGATAATTACTTCAGGGTTTTTGATCAGCACATCGGCCAGGCCAAGCCTTTGCCGCATCCCGCGCGAGTATTTCCCGGTTTTTTTGTTTGCCTGGGCATCCAGGCCCACCCGTTGCAACAGCTTTGTAGCACGGCTCATGGCAATATCGTCGGGCAGGCTGTTTAGCCGGGCAGTATAAAGCAGGTTTTCGAGCCCGGTATAATTTTCATAAAAACCGATATCGTCCGGCAGGTAACCTACGCGCCGTTTCACCGCGATAGGATCATGCGTGGCATCAATACCGCAAACTTTCACCGAGCCGCCCGACGGTTCGGAAAGGCCCAGCATCATTAATATGGTAGTTGATTTGCCTGCACCATTGGGCCCCAGCAAACCAAAAACCTCGCCTTTGTTAATGGATAGGTCGAGATGGTTAACCGCCGTAAATGTTCCGTATCGTTTGGTAAGGCCCTTCAATTCGATAATTGATTGCTCCACAGCTTACCTCCTTCCGTATTTTCTGAATAAATAGTATACGCTGCCTAAAGCCAGTAAAATAATCAGCAGCCCGAGCCAGCCCGAAAGGAGGGAGGTTTCTACCGATACCCTTAAATCTGCCTTGGATGATACCGCCGCTGTTTTAGCTTCCAGGTTGGCCACATAATCGCCCGCTATGGCATGCTTATCGGCTTTAATAATGGCAAATACCTGCGCGGTGGCCCCGGCATCCAGGTTATCCAGTTTTTTAGGGTCGAAGCTGATATCCCAGTTGGCGGGAGCGGTAGCCTGCAACTGAATGTCTTTTAAACCGGCGGTACCGGTGTTTTTTACCGACAGCTCTACGCGCTTCTCGTCGCCGGCAGTGGTTTTTGTGCTCAATAAACCGGTGGGCGTGCTTAGTTGCAGGCCATAAGAGCCGGTAACTACCATATCAAGGTTAAGGCTGGCCGAGGTAGCGCTCGTAGCAGCGGTTAAGGGTATTTTATAGGAACCTGCTGGTGTTTCGTCGGGCGGATCAACTTCAATAGTAATGTCTTTGGTTTTATTGGCTTCGATACTAACGGAGGATACTTGCTTATAATCGGCCTTAAAGTTAACGTTCCAGCCCGGCGGAACGGCGGCTGTTAAAGCGTACACCTGGTCGGCCGCTGTGCCGTTGCGTAAGGTGGCCGTATAAGTAAACATAGAATTAGCCGCACCCTGCATATTGGATTGCGCCGTAGTAAATTCGGTTTTAAAAGTGCCTTGCTGTGATACAATTACGGTAAGCGGCAATTGGGCTATACCGGCTGCCCTTACCACAAAATGATAGGTGCCTTTATTAACCTGCAAGGGTACCAGCACCTGCAGATTAATGGTTTTTTTGTCGCGCGGTAGTACCGAAACCTGCCCCACGCTCCATCCCCCGGATTTGGCGGTATAGGTCCAGCCTTTGGGTAAGCCGGTAACCGACAGCGATGCATTGGCTACCGCCCCGCCCTTGTTAATTACATCAATATCGTAATTGATAGACTCGCCCGGAGGTACTGATATACTGGTGTAAGGGGTGTAAAGGGTAACACCCTGGGCGCTGCAGCGCAACGCTAAGCCGCTCATCATAGCGGTTAAAAAAGCTACATAGGTTAAGCACGTTTTTAGTTTTTTTGCACGTGCCGACATCGAAAATGCTAACATGGATTTAAAAATGTTTAACAGTACACACCATAAAATAAATAACACTGCCCCAGGTGGCAAGCCATCACTTTAAAATCCACAGTAAAAATATTGCCGTTAATGGTCATTATCGATACCCTGAAGTTTGTATTTTGGTTTGCACCCTGAAAAAAGGCGCACAAAAATTTAAAATTGAAACGAAATTTACAAGAGGGTGGAGATTAAAAATTTATTAAAGCTGTTTGGCTGTAAGTGGCCTCGCGCTCTAAAAACGGGTAGCCAAAATTGTATTTATGCTATTGGGTACAACTCAGCAAAGCAACCGGTTATTTATCGGCGGGATGGCTTGTTACATAAAGAGCTAAGTTTGCATGATGCAAACAATACCAACTGTGGCACTACGGCCTCTATTGATAAAGCCGGTTATATAGGGCAATGGGGGATTATAACCCACAATCCATGTGTGGTTGTATGCTTTGCTAAAAGTTGATTACATTCGCTAATAAAAATAGTATGGCGTCCTATAGCACTCTTCCGGATCAGGAGTTGGCTAATCTTTTTAAAGATGGTGACGAATACGCCTATGCTGAAATTTTTAACCGGTATAATGCCTTGCTGTTAATGCATGCTTATCGAAAACTCCAAAATAAAGAAGAGGCAAAAGATGTGGTTCAGGAGGTGTTTGCCATGCTCTGGAGTATCAGAACAACGTTTGTATTGAAAACTAACCTGGCAGGTTTTTTATACACTTGTATCCATTACAAAATACTGGATAAAATTGTTCATGAAAAAACGGAAACAAAGTATCATCATTTTTTACAACAGTTGAGTATTGAAGTGAAGGAAGCGGATTACCAAGTGAGAGAAAGGCAATTGGCGGATATTATAGAGAATGAAATTGATGATTTGCCCGATAAAATGAAAAATGTATTCAAATTGAGCCGGTATAAGCATCTTTCTCACAAAGAAATAGCATCAGAACTTCATATTTCAGAAGAAACGGTAAAAAAACAAATAAAAAATGCTATAAAAATTCTGAAAATTAAACTTGATCTCTTTATTTGGGGTTTATTGCTACTTATGGCGCTATTTTTTTCATAATTATAAAAAAAATTAAATTCATATACCCCTTCGCTCTTAATTATTCGTCTTGTTTATAAAGGAGATTATTATCCGGCTAAGCATGACTCATAAAGACATTACTGAATTACTGGAAAAATACCGGAACGGAACTGCGACGGAAGAAGAAATCGATGTACTGCTTTATCGCATTCAAAATTTAAATAAGGATAGTAAACTTACCTTCTCCGAGCTTGAATACAAATCTTATCAAGCCCGCATATCAGAAAATTTACCCGTTACCCATGGCCGGATCCGGCCTTTAAAAACGTGGTTAGGTATGGCGGCAGCTGTACTGATTTTTGCAGGTTTGGGCACTTGGTTTTATTTAAGCGGCCAACATCATCAGGTATCTTCTAAAATCAGCAGGAATGAGCTGCTGCCGGGCGGAAACCAGGCTATACTTACCCTGGATAACGGCAAACAGGTTATTTTAAATGGCACCCATGCCGGTACAATAGCGAGCCAGGGCAACGTAGTGGTTAGTCAAACCGCAAACGGGGCAATTGCTTATTTGCCTGGCTCATCTTCCGGAAATCAGGATCAGGAGATACGCTATAACCAGATAGCAACCTACAAAGGAGGCGAATATCAGATAACCCTTGCAGACGGAACAAAAGTATGGATCAATGCAGCATCTGCTTTAAAGTATCCTACCAGGTTTACCGGGAACTACAGAACGGTAGAGCTTACCGGTGAAGCCTATTTTGAAGTTGCTAAAAATAAGCATTTACCTTTTAAGGTACTCTCTAAAGGGCAGGTAGTTGAAGTTTTAGGTACGCATTTTAACATCAATACTTATGGCGATGACGGGCTTATTAAAACAACCCTGCTGGAGGGAAGCGTGAAGATTTCGGCCCCTGGTAAAACAGCCTTGTTAAAACCGGGGCAACAGGCCCGGCTTGATACCCTTCCACAAAAAACAGGCGGTCATATTAAAGTTGTTGAAAATATTGATACAGAGGATGTTGTTGCATGGAAATCCGGTGCTTTTGTTTTTGATAACAGCCATATCCAGCAGATTATGCTGCAAATTGCGCGTTGCTACAACGCGAACATCAATTATGAGGGGATCAAACCACAATTAACGTTTACCGGCGTAATTAAAAAAAGCAGCGATATTAACGATGTGCTGGAACTTATTGAGCGCGCAGGAGACGCGCAATTTAAGGTGAACGGAAAAACCATTACAGTAAAAAAGAAATAACAATAAAACAGATTGCCTATGTAGATAAAAACCATCACACGAGGTAGCCTGAAAAACCTTTCCGGATCCCACTCCGGAAAGGCTAAAGTTTGGGCTAACCTGATCCGACAAGTCGGACTTACCAACGCTATTATTGATTTTAACACTTAACCCAAACATTTCAAATGTATGAATGAACATGTACATTCTAAAATTCCGAATGGAATTAACTTTCAGCGCCCGGCGCCTCTCCAGCCACTCCTTAAAAAACTCAAAAAAGCTGCTGTTATTATGAAATTAACAGGTTTGTTATTACTCGTATTTACTTTGCACATCAGCGCATCGTCGCTGGCTCAAAAGGCAAGCATTGTAAAAAAAGATGCCGAACTTAAATCGGTTCTGCGGGAGCTTCACAGGCAAACCGGCTATTTCTTCATCTATAATAACGAAGTAATTAAAAAGGCTGTTCCGGTAACCGTTAACCTCGTTAATGCCGATATCAATACCATTTTGCAAGAGGTATTTGATAAACAACCCCTTACTTATTTTATCGATAAAAATACCATTCTCATCAAAACAAAGGTTGTAAAAGAGCCGGTTATCAGCGCGCCCTCGCAACAGCAAACTCCTCAACAACTTAAGGTGAGCGGTTTGATAACCGATGATAAGGGTGAGCCGCTTGCGGGAGCAACGGTAAAAATAAAAGGCAGCGCGATGAGCAGTACCGCCGATCAAACCGGCCATTTCAGTTTAGATGCAGCCCAAGCCGGGCAAATACTCCAGGTCAGTTTCGTTGGCTATGAGATGCAGGAAGTTAAAATTCCGGCAGGAGGCCAATTGACGGTGCGGTTAAGCCCATCGGTAGGCGGGTTAAACGAGGTTTTGGTGGTAGGCTATGGCACGAGTTTAAAAAAAGACCTTACCGGTTCGGTAGGGAGGATAAGTGCCCAAAATATTAATGAACAGGCGGTGGCTAACCCATTGCTTGCGCTTGAAGGGCGTATAGCTGGCTTAAACGTAACCCAAACAAACGGGACAGCTGGTGCATACGTATCTGTGCAGATAAGAGGAAGCAATTCCATAGGTGCCGGTAACGAGCCCTTATATGTCATAGATGGGATGCCGTTTGAATCGACACCGATGAATTTATTTGAAACCTATTATTCTACGGCCAATAAATATGCGGGCTATTTAAGTCCGTTAAGCAGTATTAACCCGGGCGATATTGAAAGCATCGATGTATTGAAAGATGCGGATGCTACAGCCATCTACGGCTCAAGAGGCGCTAACGGTGTTATTTTAATCACCACCAAGAAAGGAAAAAACACCTTGGGTAAGCTAAATGTAACTGTGGGTGCCGACTATGGCATCAGCCAGGTGGCCCACCAGATGGATTTGTTGAATACGGAACAATACCTGGCCCTCAGAAAGCAGGCCTTTACCAATGATGGACTTGATTACGCTAAGGTAAGTGCGCCTGATCTGAATGTTTTTAGCCCCAATCAAAATACAAACTGGCAAAAAGTGTTGCTGGGCAACAACGCCGCTACAACCAACGCTAACATCAAGCTTGAAAGTGGCACCGAGCAAAGTAAGTTTTTATTTAGCACAGCCTATCATAACGAAGGAACGGTTTATCCCGGTTCGGATAACGATTCGAGGATAGCCATCCAGAGCGGGTATGATTTTAATTCTATCAACCAGAAGTTTGGAATCAGCATTAAAAATAATTTTTCGTATGATCTGAACAAATTGCCAGGTGCCGATCTGGGTACTTCTATTTTAATGGCTCCTAATTTTAATCCTTATAAGGCTGATGGTACTTTAAATTGGCAGGGATTGGATGATACGCACCCTAACCCGCTCGGCGCTACCAATAGCTTGTATAAAAATACCACCACCAATTTAATCAGCAATGTGTTGCTGCATTACAAGGTGCTTCATACCCTGGATTTAAAACTAAACCTGGGTTATAACCAGGACGAACTGGAATCATACCAGGGGAATCCGTTTTCTTCTTTTTTACCTAACAGTTTATATTATCCGGCTCCCTACGCCCAATTTGGCGATACTAAAAGAAAAAGCTTCATTATAGAGCCGCAGGCAGTTTATAATATCAAACTGGGCGAAGGCAAACTGGAGGCGCTGGCAGGCGGTACCTTCCAACGGAGAACCAACAATACCGCCTACATTTACGGGTATAACTATTCGTCTGATCTATTGATCAACAGCGCCTCGGCGGCCGGAAGCACCCTCCTGAGCAATACCAATTATGATTATCGTTATCTGTCCGTATTCGGCCGGATAAATTATAACTGGAAAAGTAAACTGATCTTTAACGGAACCATCAGGCGCGACGGATCGTCAAGGTTTGGGCCCGATAAACAATTCGGCACCTTCTGGTCTGCAGGCGGTGCATACGTTTTTAGCGAAGAAGAATTGTTTAAAAAGCTATCGGACATTTTAAGTTTTGGGAAACTACGTGCAAGCTATGGTACCACCGGTAACGATCAGATTGCCGATTATGGCTATTATTCTAAATATACGGCCTATCCTTATACTTACCAGGGTGTAGCAACTGTTAACCCGGCCAACCTGGCCAATAGCGAGTATAGCTGGGAAACGGTAAATAAATTAGACGTGGCACTTGATCTGGGATTTTTTCACGACAGGATTTTTATCACAGCCGACTACTATCGTAACCGGACTGGGAACCAGTTAGTTGGTTATCCCTTGTCGTTGGTAACTGGTTTTAGCACCGTACAATATAACCTGCCTGCCGTTATCCAAAACAAAGGTATTGAGTTAAGCTTAAGCACAGATAATGTGCACACCGCTAACTTCAGCTGGAAAACGAGTATTAATTTTACCATCCCACGTAACACGCTGTTGAGTTATCCCGGTTTAGCGGGATCGTCTAACGCGGCTAATTATGTCATCGGCCAATCTATTAATATATATCGCGGATATGAGTACGCAGGTTACAACCAAACCACCGGGGCCATTATTTACAAAGACAAAGACGGCAGCGGCACCATCAATACATCAGACTATGTTACCATCGGCAGTAAAGACCCCAAATTTTACGGCGGCGTGCAAAATACGTTTGCTTACGGCAACTGGCAGCTGAGTTTTGCTTTTCAATACGTAAAAAAGGAGGCGTTTAATTACTTGTATTATACCGGCAGCGCCAACCAATACGGTTCCATGACCAATCAGGATTTCAGCACCCTCAACAATGCGCTTGTTCCGCGCCCAACCACTTCTTCGGCGGGTTACAGCGATTATAGCAGTTCTACCGCCACCTGGGGAGATGCGTCTTACTTAAGGTTAAAGAATGCCTATCTATCTTATAATTTGCCTAAAGCCTGGCTCAACCGGGTTAACATAGCAAGCTGTAACCTGTATTTACAAGGGCAAAACCTATTTACGATAACTAATTACAAAGGCCTTGATCCGGAAACGCTGGGTTTATATACACCGCCATTACGGTTATATACAATGGGTATTAAAGTCGGGTTTTAAATTTAAATCAACATGAAAAAGATATTTTACATAAAAAATAACCTGCTTGTTTATTTGCTGCTTGGCTTACTATTCAGCTTGGGAGGATGCAAAAAATTGTTGCAGGCGGATTTGTCAAACAGCGCTATCACATCCACCCAGGTTTTTACGTCTGATGCTACAGCATTGTCCGCAGTTGATGGTATATATGCTTATATGGCCTTGTTTACCGGCCCGCAATATTTAACGGATGATGGTATTGGCGCCATTACCAGTATTGGGGCCGATGACCTGCTGGATTATACCCAAACTTACGCTGATTATCAAACCAACACCATCAGCAGTAGCGGCACGCTAAGCCCCGTTTATAACGTTTGGCGAAACGGATATAAAGATATCTACCTGACCAATGCCGCTATAGAAGGGATCAGTGCGTCGTCGGCTATTTCGGCGGCTGTAAAAAGCCAGTTGCTGGGAGAGTGTTACGTTATACGGGCGTTTAACTACTTTTACCTAACCAACCTTTACGGCGATTTACCACTAACCACCAGCACCACCTATCAGCAAAACAGTACCCAGGGAAAAGCACCCGCAGATGAGGTTTATAAACAAATTATTGCCGATTTACAACTGGCAGAAACGATGCTGCCAGCCACCTACCCATCGGCAGATAGGGCCCGGCCTAATAAATATACCGCCGCCGCCTTGCTTGCCAAGGTTTATTTATACAACAAACAGTGGGCCCTGGCCGAAGCACAGGCAAGCACCGTTATACAGAGCGGCTTGTATACTTTAGTGCAAAACACCGACAATGTTTTTTTGAAAACGAGCACCGAAACCATTTGGCAACTGGCTCCGGTAGGTTCAAAAAATAATACCAACTCCTACCTGCAATATACTCCAACCGCCACAAACGGGCCTACTTTTACACTTACTACCGGCTTGTTAAGTAGTTTTGAAGTAAACCCGGTAACTAATACGCCCGATAAACGCAGGGGCTCTTGGATTGGATCAATCGTTTATAATACCAACACCTATTATTATCCGGCTAAATACAAAGCAAAATCAAGTGCGGCTAATGTAGAGGATAATATTCTATTCCGTATGGCGGAGCAATACCTGATCCGGGCGGAAGCAAGAGCGCAGCAAAATAATGCCGACGGCGCTATAGCCGATTTAAATATCATTCGTAACAGGGCGGGCTTAGGTAACACTACGGCAGTTTTGCAGGCCGACTTACTTGCGGCCATATCCAGGGAAAACAGAATTGAATACTTTGCCGAATGGGGCCATCGCTGGTTTGACTTGAAACGCACGGGTACGATAGACGCGGTTTTAGGTGCTGCCAAAACCACTTATAAGCCTTTTGCCAAACTTTGGCCTTTGCCACAAACAGAAATATTGGCCAACCCGAATTTAATTCAGAATACGGGTTATAATTAAATTAAAACTCATGTTAAAAAAAAGCCTGTTTATCAGTTTTATACTTCTTCTGGCTATATCGGCTCAGTCGCAAAATAGGTTTAATATCATCCCGGCTCAGCCAGAGCCGGGTGATATGATAACCATTACCTATCAACCCGTTGCAGGCATAACAGAGCCTGAAGCAATTGCTTTTATTGCCTCGCATGGCGAAATAAGGGCGATTGATATGAATATGAAAAAAGTAAAAAACCAATATGTTGCTACACTCAAAACAGATACCGCCGATAATTTTGTTTATTGGGCAATTGCTGAAGCGGGTGTTTACGACACCAATCAAGGGAACGGTTACTGGACGGCCTTATATCATAAAGGCAAAGTTGTTAAGGGGAGTTACTTATCGGCTTCCCGGTATTACAACAGTGGGGCCTGGCAGATCGGTATAGAACGAAATACAGACAAAGCTCTTGAGTATATGGAGCGTGAGTTACAGCTGTATCCCGAAAGCAAAAAAGAATTGCTTATCTCTTACCTCACCTTGCAATTAGGGAGCCATCAGGAGCAAACCAACGCTTTGCTGCACGCGCAAATTGATCTCGCATTAAAACAGGGTTTAAATAGCAAACTCGATTTTGCCAACCTCGTGGCTTTGTACAGGCTTGCCAGGCAACCGGAGCAATCGGCTAAGATTAAACGTTTGATGAAAGAGAAATTTCCTGAAGTATTTGACGAGGACCTATACCAGGAGAAATTGGCTGCCGAAACCGATACCGTAAAAATGGATAGGTTGATAGATACCATCAACCAAAAATCGCCATTACAGCAACACTGGAAATTTGCGTATGGGTATATCGCTAAGAAAGATTGGAAAGGTTTTGAAAACGCTATGCGTAAGCTTCAAATAGAAAAAAGCATTAGCGTGGGCGTTTATAACCTGGCTACAAAAGCGATGCTCGCAGACAGCAGCAACCTGGATTATTGCCAGGAAATTGGTTTAAGAGCGTATATCCTGATCAAAGAAAACCTCCTAAAACCTGAAACCGATCTTCCGCATTATTTTAGCGGCAGGCAATGGGATAAATACAAGCATGAACTGTATGCCCAGTCTGCAAGCTTATACGCATCGGTACTATATCAAAAGAAAGAATATCAAAAAGGTATGGTTTATGCACAGGAGGCAATCACTTTGAGTAAAGATGCTATAGCGGAACAAAACCAAACCTATGCTCTTTTAGCCGCCAAATTATTGCCCTATATCCAGTACCGGGATACCTTGCTTGCTTTTATTAAAGCCGGTAAATCTACCCCGGTTATCCGGGGAATTTTAAAGGCAGGTTATAACCAAAATAATACCACGCCTGTTTCCTTTGATGCCTATATTGCCCGGGCTGATGAGCTGAGCAATGAGCTTAAAACTGCCGGTATCCATAAAATGATGCTTAACCAGCCGGCGCCGCTGTTTATGCTGAAGGATTTAGAGGGTAAAAGCGTATCGTTGGAATCGCTTAAAGGCAAGGTGATAGTACTCGATTTTTGGGCAACCTGGTGCGGCCCTTGCAAGGCTTCTTTCCCTGGTATGCAAAAAGCCCTTCAAAAGTATAAGGCGAATCCTGATGTGGTATTTCTATTTATAGATACCTGGGAGAAAGGTGATCAGAAAGAGAAAAAAGCCCGCGATTTTATCAGGCTAAATAACTACGATTTCCGGGTGTTGATGGATAACCAAAATAAAGTAGTAGATCAGTTTAAGATTTCGGGCATCCCGTCAAAATTTATCATAGATGCTAACGGCCACATCAGGTTCAGGCTAACTGGTTTTTCAGGCTCGGTTGATGAAGCCGTTGCCGAAATTTCAACCATGATTGAATTGGCAAGTAAAGGCTGAATATAGGGATCATCAATAAAATTTAAACATTGCCTGAAATAAAACAAACTGCTTGTTAGGCAAGCTTTTGGCTACAACTATTAACATGTGCTAAGTGTGAAAGACGATGCCTGCCCTTTCCGTAGCAATGCGTGCTAATCCCAAAAAAGCAAACCCGCTGCTATACTTTAGCCAGCGGGTTTATATAAGATAGGTTAGTTGTACCTTAAGAGTGATTTACCAGGCTTTCCAGATCGTGTTTGTCTGCGCGGAGTTTTTTCTTCGGATGTGGCTTTAGGTAATCTGAAGCATGTTCCTTCAGCTCCGCTGCGGCAGCGGCAATTTCTTGCCTGCGGCGTATAAACCAGTAAGTAAGGCCGCCCAAAGCGGCGGTGCTGATAGCCAGTGTAGCCACCAGTGCCGTGTTATGATTTTGCGTTACAAATGGATTTTTCATGGTTGATCTATTTTTATAAAGCAACGCCTCAAATTAACTATAGTTTTATTTTTTTTCAATCATCATCAGCCCCCGGCTTAATCCGGATATTGGTATAAAGCTTTGGCCCTGCTATTTCAAATGTTCGGTAAAAAAGTCAATTGTCCGTTTCCAGGCCAGCTCCGCGGTGGCTTTGTCGTACCGGGGCGTGGTATCGTTATGGAAGCCGTGGTTAACGTTTTCATAAATATAAGCCTGGTATTTTTTATCGTTGGCTTTTAAGGCTGCTTCGTAGGCCGGCCAGCCACCGGTGATCCGTGTGTCGAGCGATGCGTAGTGCAACAGGAGCGGAGCCTTAATCCGGGGCACATCTTCTGCCGCGGGCTGGCTGCCATAAAACGGCACCGCAGCCGCCAGATCGGGAATGCGAACGGCCATCATATTGGCAATACCACCACCATAACAGAAACCCACAACGCCAATCTTTCCGTTGCAGTCGGGATGATTTTTTAGGTAATTGTAGGCGTCTATAAAATCTTCCTGCATTTCCTTGGGGTCTCTTTTGCTTTGCATGGTACGCCCTTCGTCATCATTGCCGGGGTAGCCACCCAAAGGGGTGAGCGCGTCCGGAGCCAGGGTGATAAAGCCCGTCAATGCGGCCCGCCTGGCTACATCCTCAATATAAGGGTTCAGGCCGCGGTTCTCATGTACCACCACAATACCGCCTAATTTCTTTTTGTTGTCTTTGGGTTCCGAAAGCAAACCCTTAATGCTCCCGCCGCCTTTGGGCGAATCGTATTTAATATATTCCGATTTTAAATGCGGGTCGTCTGCCGTAATCTGTACATTACCCTGGTAATCGGGCATCAGGAAACTCATTAAAGAAGTAACGGTTAAACCGCCAACGGCATACAGGGATAATTTTTGCATAAAGGCGCGGCGGTCTAACCGGCTGTGCGCGTAATCGTCGTACAGGTCGAATACTTCCTGGCGGATATCTTCTTTTTTAATCTGGTTCATGTTTTATAGGTTTACTCAAATATAAGCATTTGGAGTACTTGGTCGGGGATATTTTTAAAGGCGGTGAGATGCGGGGGATTCGCTTAGTTAATACACTGCTTATAGCTATTACAAGTGGCCTGGCGTAATGAGGATGACGGGATGCGGTTGCGTAGGTTGATAACTCTCCGGTGTACTATGTATGTACTTAAATAATCTACAGGTATAGTCCTTAAAATCATATAAACTGAATATCTTAACTAACAATAAATAAGTTAGTTGGCACTCCCTGACACTACAACTTTATTTCTGAACGAACGATTAAGTTTGAATGGGAAAAATATGGATAAGATTTGCGGGGCCATTCAATGGTTTATACACGCAAACAATTGAAGCAAAATGGTTTGGATGTAATACAACAGGTGTTGCATTACAGAAAAATTTGTAGTTCATGCCATTCTTCAACTGAAAAGAAACAGCAACCGGCACATGCCTTACACCAACAAAGCCTTTCATAGCTTCTTCAAATGCAAGTTTTGCTGCCTCGTCAATTATGCAGGTATATATACTCCATGTACCTGCCGCTAATTCGTCTTCTTTGTTTGACATGATTTTTTATTTTGTATTCTCATTCTCACATGGTCAATAACGTCCTATACATTGTTAAATGCGAAACATAACAACTGCAAAAAAATTGCAGAGCTCATTAATCTTAAGAGCTCTGCAAAGAAATATAATACAAACTTTAATCAAAACAATCCACTACAATACAAGTTTCCAAAGAAAATTATCCGTTGTTGGTGTATCGGCCTGGCAGGCTCCTGCACCATTTGTCTGGCTTGCGCCTGCAATATTTAAATATTGTCCACTACTTTTTACCTGCAGTTTAATGTAATCTCCTTCCGCAATAACCTTCCAAAGAAAATTGTCCGTTGTTGGAGTATCTCCCTGGCATGCCTCTGCACCATTTGTCTGGCTTGCGTTCAAAATATTTAAATATTGCCCACTACTTGCTACTTTAATCAAATAATAGCCAACGGTGGATGAAGGAATAAGTTGCCACAAAAAATTATCCGTTGTTGGGGTATCGCCCTGGCATGCCTCTGCACCATTTGCCTGGCTTGCATTCAGAATATTTAAATATTGCCCACTACTTTTTACCTGTATTTTTAAATACTGGACCGGTTGGATAATATTGGTTGTTGGATTTCTTAGCCAGGCTTCCGCCGTAATCGCAATCATCGATGGAACATCAATAATTCCAATACTATTCCAGGTAAACATAGCATAGCCTGGATCGTTCCCATTGATTTGAGGTGGAACGGAAACACCGAATTGCGTCGCCAGCCAGGATATCGTTCCATACCCACAAAGACTAACACAATGATCTTCGTTATGGTCTTGATTGAAATTTGCTGCAAACCATCCATTTCTACCTGGCGTAACCACATTGTTAAGTTGATCGGCAGCAACACCAATTTTCACAGGTCCTTGAGCGATAGCATTTTGAAGAATGTTAGCGTTGGTCCAGTCTACAGATGAGCTCACCCCATCGTTATACTGAAAATAGTTTTCGATAAAACCATTGTGCACCATTTTTTCTAACACAGAACTAAGGTATGCGCCATTAAGAAAACCATTTGCACTAGCCCAGTTTATAGCAACCTGGTCTGAAATAAATATTTCAGGATTATAACAGGCCTTTGCAAAAGCCTCTTCAGCGGTAACACAGTCACCATATTGATCATTACCCCAAAAGGAGATGTTGGCTGGATTGTACAGAAAATTAGGTGGTGTACTTCCAATTATTTCATGTGGCTTTGCTGCCGCAAGTTTGTATCTCGGAGAGGGTATCGCCCCACGAAAAAATCGTTGATTTTCATTTACGTTTGCCATTTTGATTAGATTTTAAAATGTGAATACTCTCCTACTCTTATGGCTTTTCGGATTCCGCCCCTGCAATTATTCCTTTGCAGAAAGGTTCGTTTATTCAAGTGGTTTCTGCTCCACCTTTTGTCAAAAGCTTTTGCCACAACAAAATTGATCTAATCAAATACCTGAAACAAGCGCATAAATCATCGCTTTTAAAAACAGGCATTTCTATCTGTTTTTGACATAGGCATAGGTATTTGTAGCTGGTTTTGGCAAAGCGATACTTGCATAAGTAAAAAACCTGGAGGATGTTCAATGAATGCAGCCTCAGACTGCCAAAGGAGAGACCCCAGTGGTCCGTTGGAACACTGGGGCCGTTAAGTGTTCCCTTATTCTTCAGTAAGTTATCAAGCATTCCAAAAGAATCAAAATCAATCTATGACCATACATTCCGATAGCCCAAGAAAAATAGAATTCGTTGACGATGATCTTTTGCGGTAAATCCGAATTAACAAGAATGTTAAACATTATGACCCAATCCAGCCACATTGATGGGGCACGTAGCCGAAAGGATGAGCCTGTACTGAAGGCAAAAGATAGCAGCCCAGATGAAAAAATGGCTAAAATTCTTTTGGGTTGGCATTATTGAGACCGAAAAGGATGTGATAGATACAGTCTCTGAAATTATTGCATTAAGAGATAAGATTGAAAAGGACACTATTGTATCATTAGGTAAAAGATTGCCTAATGCAAAAGCATTACTCACTTATTTATACAGCAAAATAATCCGCGAATAGTGCTATAATTACCCTAAACCATGCATTGCTATTCAACTGGTGCGTAGGTTTCTTTGCATCAATGTACTTGTAAAAGTTATGAAGTACGGCAAACACATTACTATCAATAAAAACATGCGAATAGTTACACTCGAAGAACATATCTCTTTTCCGGAAATGGCCGATCAAATACCCAAAGCGGCGCTCGGTAGTTTTGGCCGGTCGGAAGCGATGCAACGTATAGCGCCAAAACTGGCCGATATTACCGGGGAGCGTTTAAAATCAATGGATGCCAACGGCATCAGCATGCAGGTACTTTCGGTAGATAGCTCGGGTGTTAACTTGTTAAGCCCGCAGCAAGGCCCTGCTTTCGCTACGCAATATAATGACCTGATTGCGAATCGTATTGCGGGCTTCGAGAAACGGTTTACAGCTTTTGCCCATTTACCCATGACCGCCCCGTTTGCCGCCGCCGACGAATTGGAACGTGCAGTTAAAGAACACCATTTTTGCGGCGCCATGATCCGGGGCCTAACCGGGGACCAGTTTTTAGATCATCCCCAATTTGCGCCGATATTTGAGCGGGCCCAAAAACTCGACGTTCCAATTTATCTGCACCCCGGCCTGCCGCCCAAAGGGGTAGCCGATATTTACTATAGCGGATTGCCCAATTACTCTGGCATGGCAGAGGCGCTGGCCTGCTACGGTTGGGGATGGCACTCAGAAACGGCTTTACATGTTTTGCGGCTACTTTTTTCGGGCATTTTTGATCAATATCCCAAACTGAAATTGGTGATAGGCCACATGGGAGAGATGCTGCCCATGATGATGGCACGGTCGGAGAAAGCCTTTAAACCCGGCAACGGAGGAGCTAATGTGCGTACGCTTACCGACACCTTTCGCAGCCAGGTGTATTTAACTACCAGCGGCTTTTTTACCCAGCCACCTTTAAAAATTGCATTGGATACCTTTGGAATTGATCATGTGATGTTTTCTGTTGATTATCCCTTTAGTACAAACGAAATGGGAATTGAATTTTTAAATGAGATTGATCTTCCTGATGAAGAAGTAGCCAGGATTGCCCATGGTAATGCCGACAAACTTTTGAATCTGAAAGCATAAACGCGTTTTTTTGGAAGGTGAAAATATTGTGGGATAATTGATTGCCAGCAGTTAAGACCAACTAAGCTTTTTATATCTCAACCAATAGATGAGGTGTTTAATCGTATGTATCCTGGTTTTGGAGTACCCATGGCCTTAAAGCTCCATGGTGAAATATTGTGCTCTTAAATTAATATTGAGGTAATACCAACTTCTTTTCTTTGCGCTTTACTTACTCAATAGAATATAGTAGGCGTAAATGTTAGATGTTACCTCAATAGCGGATGCTGAACTGGTTGTTCTTTTAAAAGAGGGACACCGGGCAGCTTTTTCTGAAATTTATGCCCGGTACCAGGGCTTACTATACATTTATGCCTGCAAAATTGTAAAAGACGAGGACGAAGCTGAAGATATTGTACAAGACATCTTTATTTATTTGTGGAGCAAGCATAGCCAAATTCAGTTCAATTCGTCGTTATCCGCTTACCTGTACAGTGCTGTGCGCTACAAATTTTTTGATTTGCTTGACCGGAAAAAAGTAAGGGTTGACTATGCCGAATCATTAGGGAAGTTTTTAGATACCGGTGTGGCTATTACCGACGAATACATCCGCGAAAAGGAATTAGCCAACCTGATTGAAAAGGAGATAGCCCGGTTACCAGCTAAGATGCGGGAGGTATTTGAATTGAGCCGGAAAGCTCACCTCTCGCATAGGGAAATTGCGCAAAAGCTTAACTTATCAGAAAAAACTGTAAAAAACCAGGTTAATAACTCACTTAAAGAGTTACGATTTAAGCTTGGCCTGTTCTCGATATTGCTTTTTTTATTTAAATAAAAAAAAGTAGCACCCATCTGGGCCCTGCCCCTAATTTAGCCTACATGTATTAAACCGGCTCACAAGCGGTAGCATGATGGATAAAAAAATAGCCGAAGAATTAATAAAAAAGTACAATGAGGGCACCTGTACAAAAGCGGAGGAAGCCCTTGTTGAAAGTTGGTTCCTGCAATACCTGGAAGAAAATCCATCGTATCCCTCACGGGAGAAGATAGATGAGGTAAACCAGCGGATGGAAAAAGCTATCAGCGATACGTTTGCACCCGCAAAACCTGGTTATTACAGGGTATTGTACAGATGGAGTGCGGCTGCGGCCGTCCTGGTAATACTATCCATTGGTGGGTATTTTATGGTTTTACATCGGCCAGCAGCTCAGTCAATCGTTAAAAAAGAAATTCATGATGCCGGTCCCGGCGATAACAAAGCTATATTAACTTTAAATAATGGGCAGCAAATTGCATTAACAACCGCCCAAAATGGTGTGCTAAGTCACCAGGGCGCCGTCCAGATCAACAAAACCAGCAAAGGCGAGGTGGTTTATCAAAAAAACGGCCCGGCACATGTTGCTTCAGCTATCAATTACAATACTTTGTTAACGCCTCGCGGCGGACAGTGGAAGCTTACCCTGTCTGACGGTACACAGGTTTGGTTAAATGCCAGTTCAAGTATCCGGTACCCCACGGTTTTTCCGGAGGGCGAACGTAAGGTGGAAATTACCGGCGAAGCCTATTTCGAAGTGGCTAAAAATAAATCTAAGCCATTCCGCATTTTGAGTAACGGGCAAACGGTTGAAGTTTTAGGCACACATTTTAACATCAATGCTTACGCCGACGAGCAGGAAATTAAAACCACCTTACTGGAGGGTAGTGTTAAAATTATCAA